>SLND01000161.1 GCA_007133205.1 Natronospiraceae bacterium
CAACCGGCCCCGGCGCAGGGAGGTGCTGTCATGAGCGGGCGCCGGATCGTGATCATGGCGGGCGGCACCGGGGGCCACGTGTATCCGGCGCTTGCGGTTGCGCGGCGCCTGCGCGAGCACGGCTGGCAGGTGAGTTGGCTGGGTACCGCCGAAGGGCTGGAGGCGCGGGTGGCTCCGGCCAATGACATCGAGCTCGATTGCGTGCGCGTGCGTGGCATCCGCCGTGGCGGGCTCCTCGCCTGGCTCGCCCTGCCCTGGCGACTGGGTGCCGCGGTCATGGAAGCGCGCACTGTATTGCAGCGGCGCAGACCACAGGTGGTGCTCGGCCTGGGCGGCTATGCCAGCGGTCCGGGTGGCATTGCCGCGCGACTGGCCCGCATGCCGCTGATCATCCATGAACAGAACGCGGTCGCCGGACTCACCAACCGCGTCCTGGCCCGGCTCGCCAGCCATGTGTTTGCGGGTTTCCCGGACAGTTTCCCGTCCGGTGTACGGGCGGAGACGGTGGGAAACCCGGTCCGTTCCGAATTGCAGGGCCTGCCCGAGCCGGAGCAGCGCTTTGCCGGTCGCCGCGGCCCGATCCGGGTCCTCATTCTCGGTGGCAGCCAGGGGGCACGCAGCCTCAACCAGCAATTGCCGCTTGCCCTGGCAAAGCTGCCTGCGGGCCGGATCACGGTGCGTCACCAATGCGGCGCGCGCTGGGTTTCCGAGACCCAGGGGGTCTGGGATCGCTCCGCGATCGAGGTCCGGGTGGAAGCCTTCATCGAGGACATGGCCGAGGCCTGGCAGTGGGCGGATGTGGCCATCTGTCGTGCCGGGGCGCTGACCATTGCCGAGCTCACCACGGTTGGTGTCGGCGCCGTGCTGATTCCCTTGCCGAGTGCCGCCGATGATCACCAGACTGCCAACGCCCGCTGGCTGGAGCAGGGCGGTGCCGGGCGGGTGGCGCCTCAGGAGACGATCTCCGGTTCCGATTTTGAGCAGCTTGTCGATCAACTCACGCGCGAGCGGGACGGGCTGCTGGACATGGCGGTGCGGGCACGGCGAATGGCCCGACCGGAGGCCGACCGCCGGGTGGCCGAAGTCTGTGAGGCGATCGTGTCGCAGCGGCAGGAGGAGGCGGCATGAATGCGCGGATGCATCGAATCAATGTCATCCACATGGTCGGTATCGGTGGTACCGGCATGAGCGGTATCGCCGAGGTCCTGCTGAACATCGGTTATCAGGTCAGCGGTTCCGATCTGCGCGATTCCGCGACCACCCGTCGGCTGGCCAGGCTGGGCGCGACCATCCGCCATGAACACCGACCGGACAATGTCGCCGACGCCGATGTGGTGGTGATCTCTTCGGCCGTGGCCGAGGACAACCCCGAGGTGGTTGCCGCCCGCGAGGCGCGGATTCCGGTGGTCCCCCGGGCGGAAATGCTGGCCGAACTGATGCGTTTCCGGCGTGGCCTGGCGGTCGCGGGCACCCATGGCAAGACCACCACCACAAGCCTGCTGGCGAGCATTCTCGCCGAGGGTGGTCTGGACCCGACCTTCGTGATCGGGGGACGCCTCAACAGTGCCGGGGCCAATGCCCGCCTGGGCGAAGGTTCGTGGCTGGTGGCTGAAGCCGATGAAAGTGATGCCTCCTTCCTGCAGCTGCAGCCGATCATGGCGGTGGTTACCAATATCGATGCCGATCACCTCGAGACCTATGAAGGTGATTATCAGCGCCTGCGGCAGAGTTTCGTGCAGTTCCTGCACAACCTGCCTTTCTACGGCACGGCGGTGTTGTGCTGCGATGACCCCGGTGTGCGCGACATCCTCGATCAGGTCCATCGGCGGATTCTGTGCTACGGCACCGGCGAGGAAGCGGATGTGCGCGGACTGGATTACCGGGCCGACGGGACGCGCAGCCGTTTCCGCGTGGCCCGCCCGGGCCGTGAGCCCCTGGCGGTGACGCTCAACCTTCCGGGGCGGCACAACTTTCTCAATGCCCTGGCGGCGATTGCCATTGCCACCGAACTGGATGTCTCGGACGAGGCGATCCACAAGGCACTCGGCGAGTTCGCGGGGATTGGCAGGCGCTTCCAGAACCAGGGCGAGATCCGGGCCGGGGCTGGTACCGCCCTGGTGCTGGATGACTACGGCCACCATCCCAGTGAACTGCGAGCCACGCTCGCGGCGGCCCGCGAGAGCTGGCCGGAGCGGCGGATCGTGCTCGCCTTCCAGCCCCATCGCTACAGCCGTACGCGGGACCTGTTCGAGGATTTCGCGGAAGTCCTGTCCGAGCCCGATGTGTTGCTGCTGACGGAAGTCTATGCCGCGGGTGAAGCACCCATTGCGGGGGCGGATGGCCGCAGCCTCGCGCGCAGCATCCGGGGCCGGGGCAAGGTCGAGCCGATCTTTGTCGCGGACGTGAATGATCTGGCCGAGGCCCTCGACGGGGTGGTCGCGCCGGGTGATGTGGTCCTGACCATGGGAGCCGGTGACATCGGAATGGTGTCCGCCGGCCTGATCGAAAAACTGCCGGCAAGCAGGGCGGTGAAATGATGGCGAAGGCGCAACAGGGTGAGGGCAAGCGATTCGGGCGGGTCGCCGTACTGCTGGGCGGCGACTCCGCCGAGCGTCCGATTTCGCTCAAGAGCGGGCAGGCCGTGCTGGCCGGTCTGCGGCGCGCGGGCGTCGATGCCCATCCGCTGGATCCGGCCCGGGATGGGGTCGATGCCCTGGTACGCAAGGATTTCGACCGGGCGTGGATTGCCCTGCACGGGCGCGGCGGCGAGGACGGCACCATCCAGGGGCTGCTGGAGCATCTGGAGATGCCCTATACCGGCAGTGGCGTGCTCGGTTCCGCCCTCGCCATGGACAAGTGGCGCAGCAAGCGGCTCTGGCGTGGTGCCGGTCTGCCGACAGCGCCCTTCGCGCGGGTGACTCGGCGCGAGGAGCTTGCCGCCGCCGGCGAGGAGGTGGGCTTTCCCCTGATCGTGAAACCTGCCCACGAAGGATCGAGCATCGGCATGAGCCGGGTGAACGGGCCCGAGGCACTGGAAGCGGCCTGGCAAAAGGCGGCCGAGCTGGACCCGGAAGTCCTGCTCGAGCGCTGGATCGATGGCGGTGAATACACCACGTCGGTACTGGACGGTCAGGCACTGCCCGTCATCCGTCTGGAAACACCGCATGAGTTCTATGACTACGCGGCCAAGTACGAATCAAACACCACCGGCTATCACTGCCCCTGCGGACTGGATCCGGATCGGGAGGCGGAGCTGAGCCGGCTGTGCCTGGAGGCCTTTGCCGCGCTTGGCGGCAGCGGCTGGGGGCGGGTCGATTTCATGATCGACGGGCAGGGGACCGCCTGGCTGCTGGAGGTAAACACGATCCCGGGCATGACCGATCACAGTCTGGTGCCGATGGCGGCACAGGCCGCGGGGATCGATTTCGACAGCCTGGTGGTGCGGATTCTGGAAACCAGTTTCCGGGACCGGGAGGCGCAGACATGAGCCGAACCGCGGCACGGGACGAGAAAGGAACCGCCACCCGCGGCTGGTCGCCATGGCTGGTCGGCGGGCTGGTCATCATCGTGCTGGTGGCCGCGCTGGGCTCACGCTGGCTGCCGCCGCTGGAGGGGCCGGCCTTTGAAACCCTGGTGGTCCGGGGCGAGCACCGGCAACTGGTCGCCGAGGATCTGCGCGAGCACATCGCGCCCTATCTCGAGGACGGTTACTTCGGCGCCGACCTGGAAGAGATCCGCGCCTCGGTGGAGGGGCTCGGATGGGTTGCCGGCGCGGAGGTACGCCGCCGCTGGCCGTCGACCCTGGAATTGCGGGTCCGGGAGCAGCGGCCGGTGGCGGTGTGGAATCGCGAGGGCTTTCTCAACCCGCGCGCGGAGCTGTTCGTCCCGGAAGAGATTCATCGCGATCCGGGGCGCTTGCCGGAGTTGAGCGGTCCGGAGGACAGCCGCGACGCGGTACTCGAAGGCCTTGGTACGGCCCGGGCCACGCTGGGTGAAGCGGGCCTGGAGGTGGCCGAGATCAATCTCAGTGAGCGTCGGGCCTGGACCGTGGTCCTTCAGGGCGGCACGGAAATCCGCCTCGGTCGCGAGGATTTCGAGCCACGCCTGGAACGATTCGTCGAGGTGGTGGTGCCGGCTCTGGGAGCCGGTCTGGTGGATCTGGCTCACGTGGACATGCGCTACACCAACGGTTTTGCGGTCGCCCACAGCGAGCGCGATTCCGGACAGGGACAAGAGGATCGCAACGATGGTTAGAAAAGCGGAGAAGAATCTGATCGTGGGGCTGGATATCGGCACCTCCAAGGTGGTCGCCATCGTGGGTGAGCTCAAGGGCAATGGTGACCAGGTCGAGGTGATCGGTATCGGCCACCACCCGTCCCGTGGCCTGAAAAAGGGGGTGGTGGTGAATATCGAATCCACCGTCCAGTCGATTCAGCGTGCCGTTGAAGAGGCCGAGCTGATGGCCGGTTGCGAGATCCATTCCGTGTTCGCCGGGATCGCGGGCAGTCACGTACGCAGCCTCAATTCCCACGGCATCGTGGCCATCCGTGACAAGGAGGTGGCCCCCGGCGATGTGGAGCGAGTGATCGACGCGGCACGGGCGGTGGCCATTCCGGCCGACCAGAGAATCCTCCACATCCTGCCCCAGGAATTCATCGTTGATGACCAGGACGGCATCCGTGAGCCGATCGGCATGTCCGGGGTTCGCCTGGAGGCCAAGGTGCACATGGTCACCGGTGCCGCCAGTGCGGTGCAGAACATCATCAAGTGTGTGCGGCGCTGCGGCCTGGAAGTGGATGACGTGATCCTCGAGCAGCTCGCATCCAGCTACTCGGTGGCGACCGACGATGAAAAGGATCTCGGTGTCTGCCTGGTGGACGTCGGCGGCGGGACGACCGACATCGCGGTGTTCATTGATGGCGCGATTCGTCACACCGCGGTGATTCCCATTGCCGGAGACCAGGTCACCAACGACATCGCGGTGGCCCTGCGTACGCCGACCCATCACGCCGAGGAAATCAAGATCAAGTACGCCTGCGCCCTGCCGCAGCTGACCAGCTCGGACGAGACCATCGAGGTCCCCAGTGTCGGAGACCGTCCGGCGCGCCGACTGGCGCGCCAGACACTGGCCGAAGTGGTCGAGCCCCGTTACGAGGAACTGTTCAGCCTGGTCCAGGCGGAACTGCGTCGCTCGGGTTTCGAGGACATGATCGCCGCCGGCCTCGTGATCACCGGGGGCAGCGCCAGGATGGAAGGCGCTGTCGAGCTCGCCGAAGAGGTATTCCACATGCCGGTGCGTCTCGGCATGCCACAGCATGTCCAGGGGCTGTCGGATGTGGTTCGCAATCCGGTCTACGCGACCGGGGTCGGTCTGCTCATTTTCGGCAGCCGTGCGATGGCCGGTGGCGGTGGCAGTGAACGTCGACTGACAGGAGGTTTCAGCGAGGTGTGGGAGCGGATGAAGAGCTGGTTTCAGGGCAACTTCTGAGGCGAGGCGTGCAACAACCGACAAGACCGGATTCAGATTTGAAAACTTTCAGCAGCATCGGGAGAGACGGCTATGTTTGAACTCATGGATGGATACAGCCAGAACGCCGTGATCAAGGTGATCGGCGTGGGAGGCGGCGGCGGCAACGCGGTCGCTCACATGGTGGCCAACGGCATCGAAGGCGTGGAATTCATCTGCGCCAACACCGATGCCCAGGCCTTGCAGAACACCAGCGTCAAGACGCAGTTGCAGATCGGCTGCAACATTACCAAGGGCCTCGGGGCGGGTGCCGATCCGGAAGTGGGCCGGCAGGCCGCGATGGAGGATCGGGACCGCATCCACGAGGTGATCGAAGGCACCGACATGCTCTTCATCACCGCGGGCATGGGTGGTGGCACCGGTACCGGGGCGGCACCGGTGGTGGCCCAGGTCGCACGCGAACTCGGCGTGCTTACCGTGGCGGTGGTTACCAAGCCCTTCGTCTTCGAAGGCGGCAAGCGGATGGAATCGGCACGCGCGGGCATCGAGGAGTTGTCCCGCAACGTCGACTCGCTGATCACCATTCCCAATGACAAGCTGCTTTCGGTCCTGGGCAAGCAGACCACCCTGCTGGATGCCTTCAAGTCGGCCAACAACATCCTGCTGGGGGCCTGCCAGGGCATTGCGGAACTGATCACGCGGCCCGGCCTGATCAACGTGGACTTCGCCGATGTGCGCACGGTGATGTCCGAAATGGGCATGGCCATGATGGGCTCGGGGGTTGCCACCGGCGAGGATCGGGCGCGCGAGGCGGCGGAAGCCGCGGTCGCCAGCCCGCTCCTGGAGGATATCGACCTCTCCGGTGCCCGGGGCATTCTCGTCAACATCACCGCCGGCCAGGACATGGCGATCGGTGAATTCGACGAGGTCGGCCAGACCGTCAAGGAGTTCGCCTCCGACGATGCCACCGTGGTGGTGGGCGCGGTGATCGATCCGGAAATGTCGAGCGAGATCCGGGTGACCGTGGTCGCTACCGGCCTGGGCGCGAGCCGCCTGGAACGGGAAAAGCCCGAAATGAAGGTGGTCAAGCGAGGCAACGACGGCGAGGTGGATTATGCCGAGCTGGAGCGCCCGGCGATCAGCCGCAAGCAGGCGGCCACCCGCGGTCAGGCCGGCGGCCGGGGCGGCGACGACGCCGAGTCCGAATATCTCGACATCCCGGCTTTCCTGCGGCGGCAGGCGGATTGACCCGCGGCGCGGGTTTGCCGGGACGGGTGATTCAGGAGCGCTGCAGAATCAGTGACTTGTGCGGCCCGTGCGGCCTGTGCTAGGCTGCGCCGGTCCGGCCGGCTCCGGGGAAGGGGCCGTTGTGTCTTCCGGATGCAGAAACGCGTGGCGGTCTTGTGCCGCGCCATGAACAAGAACGGGACAGGCCGTGTTCCGGCCCTGCTCAGCGGAGAGTCATCCAGCAATGCTGAAACAGCGCACCCTGAAGAACATGATCCGGGCAACCGGCGTGGGGCTTCATACCGGAGAGAAAGTGTACATGACCCTGCGGCCAGCCGCCCCGGACACCGGAATCGTATTCCGGCGGGTGGATCTGGAAGAACCGCTGGACATCGCGGCCCGGGCCGACAATGTCGGTGACACCCTGCTGTCCACTACCCTGGTGCAGGACGGGGTACGGGTTGCCACCATCGAACACCTGATGTCCGCATTCGCCGGACTCGGCATTGATAATGCCTATGTGGATCTGAGCGCGCCGGAAGTACCGATCATGGACGGCAGCGCCGGACCATTCGTCTTTCTGTTGCAGTCCGCCGGGATCGAAGAACAGGAAGCGCCCAAGAAATTCATCCGTATCAAGGAGCCCATCCGGGTTGAAGAAGAAGGCAAATGGGCCGGCTTCGAGCCTTTTGATGGCTTCAAGGTGGATTTCGAAATCGATTTCCAGCACCCGATTTTCAGGAAGCACAGCCAGGCCGCGGAGATCGACTTTTCGACCACTTCCTTCGTCAAGGAAGTCAGTCGCGCGCGCACCTTTGGTTTCATGCGCGATATCGAGATGCTGCGTGAACGCAATCTGGCCCTGGGTGGCAGCCTGGACAATGCCATCGTGGTGGATGACTACCGGATTCTCAACGAGGACGGACTCCGCTACGAGGATGAATTCGTCAAGCACAAGATCCTGGATGCAATCGGCGACCTGTATCTGCTCGGCCACAGCCTGATCGGCGCCTTCACCGGCTGCCGTTCCGGGCACAGTACCAACAACAAGCTGCTGCGGGCGCTGATTGCCAACCAGTCATGCTGGGAAGAGGTGACCTTCGAGGACGTGAAGGATGCGCCGATCTCCTACATGACACCGGTACACGCGGTACAGCTGTAACGAGACCTGCAGCATCCGTGCTCGCCCGAAGCCGCAAACGCGGTTCTCGGCGCGGGGCGGGGCTCAGGTTTCCCGGGCGAGGCGTTCCAGGGCCCGGCGCAGTTCGGGATCACTGATGGACCGCGCGGCGGTCCGAATCGATTCCCGAGCCTCGGAACTGAGTCGCTCCGAACGCCTGGCGGCGGTGGGACGGTGTTTCCCGGAACGGGTTCCAGTGCCGCGCGAGGCCCGTGTGGAGATTTTCTCCGCCGCCGGCGAGACGAGGCCGCGAAGCCGCGGTTCCAGGGCTGGCAGCAGATAGCGGGCGCGGGTCGCCCAGGCCGGACTTTTCATGACCAGGATCAGGGTTCTTTCGTGCTCCTCTACCCCGATACAATGGCCTGCCACCGGCTCGGGCAGGAGTTCCCGGACCTGGTTCAGCAGCGTCCGGCGATGGGAGGCACGAGCGACCAGTCGTGCCAGCGAACCCTCCGCTCGTGCGAGCCGTTCTTGCAGTGAGCTGGGAAGTTTGTCCATTATGTGCCTGATCCGGCCAAATTAATGTCGGGCTACGGGGGGCATGCGCCACCATGAACATCATAGTATGGACAAAGCGCGGGGGATCCTACCAGCTCAATCTGGGCAATCCCCGGCACATGCTGTTGGTGACTGGTACGCTGCTTCTCATTCTCGCCGCACTCTTCACGGCTGCCTTCCAGACCGCCAGTCTCCTCCTGGTTGAATCCCCGGACGAACGCGTCCAGCGTCTCGAGGCGGAACTCGAGGAGCAACGGGAAGAGACCGAGGCCGCGATGGCCCTGGCGGACGAACGCATGCACGGGCTCAGCGTCCGCATGGGCCAGATGCAGGCGGAAGTGGTGCGGCTCAACGCCCTCGGAGAGCGCCTGACCGACATGAGCGGTCTCGACGAGGGGGAATTCAATTTCAGGGAACCCCCGGCCCGCGGTGGCCCGGAAATCCTGCCTATGGAAGGCAACAGCGGCAATTACAGTCCGCGCGAATTCCTCGAAGCCCTCGAGAGCCTTGAGGGGGAGATCAGTGACCGCACCCGGCAACTGGGCGTCCTTGAAAAGATGCTCATGAACCGCAATGTTCAGGAGAGGGTCGAGCCCCAGGGACGACCGATCGAAGGCGGCTGGGTGTCTTCGGGTTATGGCAACCGGGAAGACCCCTTCACCGGCCAGCCTGCCTGGCATGGCGGCATGGATTTCGCCGGCCGCAAGGGAACGGAAGTGAGCGCCGTGGGCGCGGGCGTGGTCACGTGGTCCGGTGACCGCTATGGCTACGGCAAGATGGTCGAGATCAATCACGGGAACGGGTACAGTACGCGTTACGCTCACAATCAGGAAAACCTGGTGGAAGTGGGCGACATGGTTCGCGAAGGCGAAACCATTGCCCTGCTGGGAGCCAGTGGTCGTGCCACGGGGCCGCACGTTCATTTTGAAGTGCTGTACAACGGCCGCACCGTGGACCCGGGCGAGTATATTCGCCGCCGCGACTAGTCATCTGCCGCTGCGGGCAAGCTTCGCCTGCCGCAGGCAGGTTGCCAGTCGGTCCTGGTGAGGCTTCTCAGGCCCGGCCTGTCGCCCACCATGGGGCCGAAGGCCTCCAGCCGGTCTACTGATTGAATCCACGGCTTCCGGACGCAACGCCTGCCGGGAGTTGGTGAACATGCATCCCGCGCGGGGTGTGTGCCGCAGTTTTCGGCCCGGACTCGGTTTCGGGCCGAATTCGTCTTTGGCGGGTGGCTTCCAAGGCCGCCCGCCGGTTCTCGCAAAATCACGGAATTGTTGCACTGACAATGTTTGGAACCCTGCTCAAGAAAGTCATCGGAACCCGCAATGACCGACTGCTCAAGCGACTCG
>SLND01000092.1 GCA_007133205.1 Natronospiraceae bacterium
AGAAAGGCGCAGAAGACCCCGATGCCGAGGCCGCGGGCGGTGTTTCGCCGGCTGAGCGTCCACAGGGCAGGGTCCCGCAGCAGGGCGGCAAAGGGTCGCAGGGCACGACTGGATTCAATCCATTGCGGTGATGGTGTAAAACGCCTGAAGAAGCTGCGCGGCATTCCCTTCCCCCATCCTGCCTGAGCCGTGTTTCCGGTTCCGGCCTGTCATCATTTTGGACCACCGCGTTGTGCAGCGGTTGCTTCGCGGAGTAGTGGCCTTATATTCTTTATCCGGGGGTGCGATACCTGCCCGGTATCGTAACAATAATCACAACAATACCGGCTGGTCGCTGTTCGCTTTTACCGAATCGAACCGTGACCGGATCGCAGGGAAGCGATAATGGTTTTCTTTGCTCTCGGCCTGCTGGCCGCCTGCACAGCCGTGGTGTGGTGGGCGGCACTGCCAGTCTGGCAGTGGCTGTTTCTTCTTCTTCCGATAATCATTCCGGGTGCGCCCCGGGCCTTTGTTGCAGGCCTCCTCGTGGGCTTCCTGTCTGCTGCCTGGGCGGTTCATGACCGGGTGGCAACCGAACCACTGATTGCAACCGATGCTCCTGTCGTGGTCGAGGGCGAGGTCGTCGGTCTGGTCGAACGCAGTGGGACAGCGATCCGCTTCCAGTTCGAGACTGCCGATCCGGCCCTCTGCGCCGGCGGTCGCTGTCGTCTGCGCGTGAGCTGGCGCGCGCCCGATCTGCCGGTACGAACGGGGGATCGCTGGCGCCTGCCCCTGCAGGTCCATGCCGCCGCGGGTCCGCCACTGCCCGGGGGATTCGATCGTGAACGGTGGCTGTTTCGCGCTGACCTGGACGGCACCGCCCATGTGCTGGCCGACCAGACCGCAAGCCGGACAGACACGGTTGGCGGAGGCATGGCCGGCCTGAGGGGGGAGCTTGGTGCGGCCCTGGAAGCAAGTCTGGGCAGTACGCCGACCGCCGCACTCGTGCGTGGCCTCGCGGTAGGGGATCGCAGTGGTTTTGATGACGCGCAATGGGCGGTTCTGAACGCCACCGGTACCACCCACCTGGTAGCGATATCGGGCCTGCACATCGGCCTGGTGGCGGGTCTGGTGTTCCTGATCGGGCGCTGGCTCGCTCGCCTGGTTCCGGGGCCGGTGCCGGCCACCCAGATTGCCGCCGGGCTTGCCCTGGTGGCGGCCGGGGCATACGCGGCACTGGCCGGCTTCGCCATTCCCACCCAGCGAGCCCTGGTGATGTTCGGGGTGGTCATGCTGCTGCTACTGCTTCGACGCAGGACCGGTATTGTCGAGGGCGTGGCCCTGGCCGCCTCGGCTGTGCTTTTGCTCGACCCACTCAGCGTGATGGACGCCGGGCTTTTCCTGTCCTTCGGCCTGGTGCTCAGTCTGCTGACCGTGGTTGCCAGTGGCGACCGCCCGGGCGGGATGGAGAGTTTTCTGCGGGTGCAGTGGGTGGCCGGTCTGGCGGTGCTGCCCCTACTCATGTTCGCCTTCGAGCAGGGCCCCCTGGCCAGTCCGCTGGCCAATTTCGTCGCGGTACCGGTCTTCATGTTTTTCGCCGTGCCGGCGGCGCTCGCGGGGACGGCCCTGCTGTCGGCCTGGCCGGGAGCGGGGGAGGCGCTCCTGGCACTGGCTTCCCTTGCCCTCGAGGTGGTATGGCCCTTCCTGGAACTGCTGGCGGTGCATGGACCGCAGTTGCCCGCGGCTTCCGTGGTTCTCCCGGTTGGGCTGCTGGCCATGGTCTCGGCCCTGGCACTGGTACTCCCCGGACCGGTCATGGCCCGGGCCGGGCTTCTCGCGGCATTCATCCCGCTGGTGGCGGGTATTGAGGGAAAGCAGGAGGACAGGCTCGTCCATTGGCCCCTCGCGGAAGGGGGTGCCCTGGTGCATGCGGTGACCGAGCACAGCGAGCTGATCTACGTGCAGGCCAGCGACAGGGTGTTGCGGCGCGACGTGGCACCCTGGCTTGAACGACGGCAGCCGGCCCGAAGCGAATCGGCTGTGGTGGTCGAGCCGACGGGTACCCGCTGGCGCCAGGGCGTCAACACGGTGGCCGAAACTGCGGGCTCCCGCCGTGTGTTCGCGACTGATGTCCGGGGGCTGGAAAACGGTCAGGCAAGGCATTGCCGAGCGGGTGCAGGCGGCGCTGATTGGGCGTTCACTGGCCCCGAAGCAGGTTGGGAGGATGCGGGGGGATGTCGTCTTCGCCTGGACGGAATCGGGCCGGGGGAATTGCATCTTCAGGCCAATCCGCTCGGAGTGCGGCTGAAAGGAGAGGCCGGAATGAAAGGAGATCTGCTGGATCCGGCCGGAAAGGTACAGACGTGGCACCTGGAACAGGACGCCATGGTCGAGGGTGGTACGCCGGTCCAGTCCAGGCACTGGTGGTATCGCTGAGGCCTTGTTCAATGTCACGACAGAGCCGGGGGAGCGGCCCATTCTTCCGGCATGAGTGGGTTGATTGCATTCCCCCTTGTGGCAGGGAAAAGCTTTCGGCCAATCAGGCAAATACAGTATGATGCCGGGGTTTGCCCGGGTCCGGGCACCCAGGAATTGACTGACCACAGCGGGGCAAAATGCTGGAACTGATCCAGGCGGGCGGTTGGCTGATGCTGCCCATCATCCTGTGCTCAATCATCGCCGTAGGAATCATTGGTGAGCGTCTCTGGACGCTTCGGCGCAAACGGGTCAATCCGCCCCATCTGGTTGCCGAAGTCTGGCGCTGGATGCAGAAGGACGAACTCAGCGAGGACCACGTCAAGGCTCTCGCCAACAATTCCCCACTGGGACGGATTCTGGCGGCCGGGCTGCAGCACCGGAAGGGCGAGCGCGATCTGATCAAGGAAGCGGTCGAGGACACGGGCCGGCACGTGGTTCACGAGCTGGAGCGCTACCTCAATACCCTCGGCACCATCGCCTCGATCACACACCTGCTCGGATTGCTGGGTACCGTGATCGGGATGGTGCGTGTGTTCATGGCGATCACCGCACATGGCGTGGGGGATCCCGGGGTGCTGGCAGCCGGCATCTATGAAGCGCTTCTGACCACGGCGGCCGGACTGACTGTCGCCATTCCCTCCCTGATTGCCTACCGCTATCTGCGCGGACGCGTGGATGAGCTGGTGGTGGACATGGAGCAGGAAGCGATCAAGCTGGTGGATGCCATGAGCGGTCACAGCGGGAGGGGTTGATGAACCTGCGCCCGCGGCGAACGGAAGATCCCGAAGTCAATCTCACGCCCCTGATTGACGTTGTCTTTCTGCTGCTGGTCTTTTTCATGGTCTCGACCACCTTCGTTCGGGAAGGCGACCTGGAAATAATGTTGCCGGAGGCCGGGGTTGAGGCCCAGGCCGAGGAAGACCGTCCGCTGGAGGTCATCGTGGACGCGGACGGAAATTATTTCGTCAACGAAAGAGAACTGGTGGACGACAGTCCGGACACCCTGCAGGAAGGCATTCGGCGCACGGTGGGGGATGATCGGGACATGGCGGTGACCATCCGCGCGGATGCCCGTGCTACCCACCAGGCCGTGGTCCGGGTCATGGACATTGCGGGGCAGATGGGTTTCTCGCGGATTCAGGTGGTTACCGCGGATGAAGAGGCGGAAGCCGAAGCGGGAGCGGAGCAATGACCCCCTCAGGGAAGATGCCGACATGCGGGAAGGAAAGAGTGGACCGTAATGGCTGAGCCGGTGGTCCATAGGCAAAAGGATGCGGTGGGTGTTCCCACCACCGAAACCGAGGCGCTGCGTATCTATCAGCGCCTGCTGCGCTACGTCAAACCCCACTGGCGCATTTTCGCCCTGGCCGTCCTGGCCATGGCGGTGTTCGCGCTCACCCAGGCGGGTTTCCCGGCCCTGCTGGAACCGCTCATGGATGAAAGCCTGGTGGAAAGGGATCCGGAAGCCATCCGGACTATCCCGATTCTCATGCTCGGTCTGTTCGTGATCCGCGGCATTGCGGGCTTTTTCTCCATTTTCTGCATGCACTGGGTTGGGCGCCGGGTCATCAAGCAACTCCGTCGCGAAACCTTCCGGCAGTTTCTCCGGTTGCCGGTTGCCTATTTCGACCAGTCTTCCACGGGCATGCTGGTCTCGCGCCTGACCTACAATATTGAACAGGTCGCGGAGTCGGTTACCAACGCGGTGACCGTGCTGGTCCGGGACAGCTTGTCCGTCATCGCCCTGCTGGCCTGGATGCTCTACATCAGTGTGTCGCTGACGGCCTTCCTGCTGGTGACGGTGCCTATTCTCGTACTGCTGATCCGTGCGGTGAACAAACGTTTTCGCCGTTACAGCACCCGGATTCAGAATTCCATGGGGGATGTCACCCAGGTCGCTGAGGAAATCATCGGCGGACACCGGGTGGTCAAGATCTTTGGTGGCCAGGGCTACGAAACCGATCGCTTCGAAGAAGTGAATGAAAAGAACCGGAAGTTACACATGCGGCTCGTGGCTACCAAGGCGGCGAGTATCCCACTGGTCCAGTTCATTGCCGGTCTGGGGATTGCCGGCATCGTGTATTTTGCAACCCTGCCCAATGTGCTGGATCAGATCACGGTGGGTGCCTTTGTTTCCTTTCTTGGGGCCGTTCTGCTGATCATGAGCCCCCTGCGGCACCTGACCAAGATCAATGCGGCGCTCCAGAAGGGGATTGTCGCTGCCAAGAGTGTGTTCGAGTTGCTGGATACTGAACAGGAAACTGAAGGTGGCAGCCGTTCTCTGGACAAGGTGAAGGGGGAAATCCAGTTTGAGTCCGTGTCCTTTCGTTATACACCTGAATCAGATTGGGTCCTTCAGGATGTCAATCTGCATGTGAACCCGGGAGAGGTGGTTGCCCTGGTGGGGCGGTCCGGCAGCGGCAAGAGCACACTGGTGAGTCTGCTGCCCCGGTTCCACGATCCGGAAACCGGAAGGATTCTGCTTGACGGGCATGATCTCCGGGAGTACCGGCGTGCAGATGTGCGCCGCCAGATTTCGATGGTGAGTCAGGACATCGTGCTGTTCAACGATACCGTGGAGCACAATATTGCCTACGGTGGACTCAAGACCGCTTCCCCGGAAGAAGTGGAAGAGGCAGCCAGGGCTGCCAATGCGCTGGAATTCATTGAACGCATGCCGGAGGGCATGAACACGATGGTGGGGGATCGGGGGGTACTTCTCTCCGGAGGGCAACGCCAGCGTATAGCCATTGCGCGTGCCCTCCTCAAGGATGCGCCCATCCTGATTCTGGATGAGGCAACCTCGGCGCTGGACACTGAATCGGAAAAGAAGATTCAGAAGGCACTCGAGCGTTTGATGCAGAATCGTACCACCTTCGTGATTGCGCACCGGCTTTCAACCGTGGAACAGGCGGATCGCATCCTGGTATTGCAGGAAGGCCGCATTGTGGAACAGGGCAGCCATTCGCAATTGATCGAGCAGGGCGGTCATTACGCGGCGCTGCATCGAATGCAATTTGCGGACGATTGATGCCTCTCTTAAAGGTGCACCTGGAACGGTGGTTTCTCGCACGCTGGTATGGTCCGGGATCTCCGGGGCTTGTGTTGCGTGCTCTGGGCAATCTGCATGCCGTCCTGGCTGTACGGCGTCGTCGCTATTGGCTGGCGCATCCCGAGCGCCGGGTCCGTTCGCCGGTACCGGTCGTGGTGGTTGGAAACCTGACCGCCGGTGGCACCGGCAAGACCCCGTTGGTGGCCTGGCTGGCGCGGGAGCTGCAGGCGACTGGCCTGGCTGTCGGCATCGTGAGTCGGGGGCATGGCCGGCGAGGCTCGGGGGCCCTCTGGGTCGATCCCGACATGGGGGCTTCCAGAACCGGTGATGAGCCTCTGCTGCTGGCCCGGGAAACCGGGAGTCCGGTAGTGGTGTCCCGGGATCGGAGTGAGGCCTGTCGCACCCTGTTGCAGTCACGGTCCGTGGACCTGATCCTGAGCGACGATGGTCTGCAGCACTATCGGATGGATCGGGATATGGAAATCGCGGTGCTGGATCGTGCGCGCGGGCTGGGCAATGAACGACTGATTCCCGCCGGTCCACTGCGCGAGCCGGCAGACAGACTCGATTCGGTGGATTTTCAGGTCTGGAACGGAGGCGTGCCAGATGGTCAGGTCGGCCTCGGTATGCATCTGGATATCGAGGTGGCGGAAAACCTGGTGGATGGTAGGCGTATGCCACTGACGGAGCTGGAAGGGACGGAGATTCATGCGGTCGCCGGCATCGGCCATCCGGAGAGGTTCTTTCAGAGCCTGGAAGGGCACGGTATACAGGTGCATCGGATCTGTCCGGGGGATCACGGTGGATTTCGGATTGCGGATCTGCCGCGGGATGGCAAGCCGGTACTCATGACCGACAAGGACGCGGTAAAGTTTTCAAATGTCGATGATGCCCGGTTGTGGCGGGTCCCGGTGCGGGTCAGACTACCCGAAGGTCAACGCCTGGTGACCGCGATAGAGGAACAGATGAGGAGGTCATCGTGAGTGTGGATCGCAAGACTTTGAATCTGCTGGTATGCCCGCTGTGCAAATCCGGGATTTCATACCAGCGAAAGGAAGAGGAGCTGGTCTGTGTTGCCTGCGGACTGGCATTCCCGGTGCGTAACGGGATTCCGGTGATGCTGGAGGAGGAAGCCCGGGAAATCAGCCTTGAAGAAAAGGAACAGTTGAAGAAGAAGGGGTAGGCAAGGGCCATGTCCTTCAAGATAGTCATACCGGCTCGTTATGATTCCAGCCGTTTTCCCGGCAAGCCCCTGGCCCGCATTGCAGGGGAGCCGATGATTCGCCATGTCTGGGAACGGGCCTGCGAGACGGGAGCGGAGACGGTCATTATCGCCACGGATGACCATACCATCCGGACTCACTGTGAACAGTTCGGTGCCCGGGTCTGCATGACCGCGCAGGACGCCCAGTCGGGTACAGACCGGGTTGCCGATGCGGTGGAGCAGCTTGGTTGGGCCGACGAGGACGTGGTGGTGAACCTCCAGGGGGACGAACCCCTGATGCCGGTCTCTGCCATCGAGGATGTGGCGGAAGAACTGCTGAACGAGGCCTCCGCCGATCTGGCCACCCTGTGCTGGCCGGTGGAGTCAGGCTCGGAGCTGGTTGATCCGGATGTGGTCAAGGTAGTGATCGCACGGAGTGGCTCTGCCCTGTATTTCAGTCGTGCACCCATACCCTGGAATCGTGACCATCCCCCCGGCCAGAACGCGAAGGAAAAACCAAGAGCGGTCTATCGCCATGTGGGCCTGTATGGCTATCGAGTAGGGGTGCTGCGCCGCCTCGCCACCGAGCCCGTGTGTGAACTGGAAGAGGTCGAGCGCCTCGAGCAGTTGCGGGCGTTGTGGCTTGGCCTGCGGATTCAGGTACGGATTGCCAGCGAGATGCCGGGACCCGGTGTGGACACTCCTGAGGACCTGGAGCGGGTCGAGCGAATCTTCCGGTCCGAATAAAGCTTGTACGCTGATGCTGGGTATCCTGTGAGGCGTGCGTTGAGTTCAATTCCTGCGTAAGGGCCAGGACCATTCACCGACGGTGCCGTGGCACGTTCCGGCCTTTGCTGCCGACAGGGTATTCCAGGATCGCCGTAAACCCTTCCATGGGGGCTCTGGGTGCGCCGTCCATGGCGCACACAGTCCTGGAATACCCTGATCGGCACCAGGCCTGCTCTTTATGGTGGTCACCTGAGCCGTGCCTGCTGAACGCGCATTCAGGCTCTGAGCAGAGTATGCTCGTCACGCCTCACGAGAGGAAAAATCCCGTCGGCTGCAGGCGCGAATGGATTGATCAGAGGTTGCTTAGAAACCGGAGCTTCTCGAACTCCGGATTGACCTGGCCGGTGTCCGGGTCGCGAGCGGGCAGTTCCAGGACATCAGGCAGTTCGCGTACGGGGTCTCCCTGTGCGTTGGTCAGCATCCGCCGTGCATCGTCCTCAGCCTGCAGGACCAGAGCCGCCTCTCCGTCAAGCACTTCGATGATTTGCCAGGTATGGCCGAGGTACTCCACCCGTTGCCCGATGAGGGACTCGAGCTGTGCCAGTATCTCGCTGTCTTCGGATTCGGCCATGATCGCCTCGGATGCCGACCCCGGTGTTTTGCGGAGGCGGAAGGTGGATCAGGGTTTCCGTTATAATGACGTTTTGTGACCTGGCCAACAAGTCCGGGGGTGAACAGGAATGCGCGTGCTGTTTGTGTGTCTGGGCAATATCTGCCGATCGCCAACCGCCGAGGCGGTGTTGCGGGGCAGATTGAGGGAACATCGTCTGGATGACCGCGTCACGGTGGATTCGGCGGGGACTCATGGTTATCACATAGGGCGTGGCCCCGATGCCCGTGCGATCGAGGCGGCACGGCGTCGCGGATATTCACTCGAGGGCCAGACGGCGCGCCAGGTCACACCCGAGGATCTGGAGCGCTTTGACTACATACTCTGCATGGACCAGCCCAATCTGGAAAACCTGCGCCGGCTCGGCTCAGGCCGGTCCGTGGAAGTCCGCCTGTTTCTGGATTACACGGATTCCGAGATCTCGGAGGTGCCGGATCCCTACTATGGCGGCGACAAGGGTTTTGAGCAGGTGCTGGATCTTGTCGAGGATGCCTGCGAAGGACTGATCAGGGAATTGCGCCAGCGCCTGTAGCACGGTGCAGGGAATAGGCGTGAAAAAAGGGACCCTTGCGGGTCCCTTTTGTTTATCGGCATCAGCCATCAGTTCAGGGAAGGATCCGATCAATCATCGCGTTCCTTTCCCGAGTCCCTTCCGGAATCGATCGCCTGGTCCACATCCTGCTTGCGTTCACCACGCTCCGGCTCCCGGTTGGCGGGTGAGGGCGAAGCCTCAGGCTTGCCCGGTCCTTCTGGTCGCTTGCTCTTGCCAGAATCGATCCCCGGCCTGGTTTCTTCGTGCCCGGAAGCTCCCGGGGCGTCCTGTTGAGATCCCCCGCGTTTTTCGGGTTCAGGCGCTGTCGAGGGGCGATTGCTGCCCTCGTTTACGCTCGCACCCTCCGGTTTCCGAGCTGATGCCGCGGATTCGTGCTTGTGCCCAATATTCCCTGTGGACTGCAGGTCGGACTCGGACTTGCCGGATCCTGAATCGGAGCGTGATTCTTCTCCCCGGCCTGCTGCCGCATCATCCCTTGCCTGATCCGGCTTCGATCGCGCCGGGGTAGTGGCTCTCCGGCTTCCGGTACCATAGCGCGGATCAGAATCCGGTTCCGGTTGACGATTCTGGTCACGGGAGTCACTGGTCGCGTGACTGGAGGATTCCCCCCCCGGTGATTGCTCTCGCTCCTGCGGGCGGCCTTCCTTATTGCCGTTTTCTGTCGCAGCCGTTGACCGCCTGGTCTCCGAAGGTCCCTGTCCCTGTCCCTGTTCCTGGCTCTGACCCTGACCCTGGCTCTGACCCTGACCCTGGCTCTGGTTCTGGTTCTGGCTCTGGCTCTGACCCTGGCCCTGACCCTGGCCCTGACCCTGGCCCTGACCCTG
>SLND01000074.1 GCA_007133205.1 Natronospiraceae bacterium
ATCGAACGGCTGCGGGACAGCTTCGAGTGGGTGGACCTCGAGCCCGGTGACATCCTCTTTCGCAAGGGCGATCCCGCCGACAGCCTGTACCTGGTGGTGAGTGGAGAAATCTGGGTGGTCGGTCGCAACGAAGAAGGCGATGAAGTCCCGATCGCCACCCTGGGTGGACACGAAGTAGTCGGCGAAATGGGCCCCCTGACCGATGAACCCCGCATGGCGGCGGCCGTGGCCTCGCGACCCTGCACCCTGGTTCGGCTGACCCGCAAGCGCTTCGAAAGCCTGAGCACCGAATTCCCCCAGCTCATGCTCACCATCACCCGCCAACTCGTCGACCGCCTGCGGAAGAGCCAGCGGCAACGGAGCGCCGCACGCGGTGGCTGCCGACGGATTGCGGTGCTCGCCGCGGATCCCCGCCGGGTGGATACCCGGGGCCTGGTGGCGGATCTGGTGCAACGCCTGGGACCGGAAGCTCAGCTGTTGGGTCGCAACGAAGTGAGTCGTCACCTGGGGCGCGAATCGCTGGCGGACGTGGGTCGAGGGGATCCGGCCCATACCGGCCTGGGACTCTGGCTGGATGAGCAGGAAGCCACCCATGATTTCGTGTTCTATGAGCTCGATCCACTCGGAAACGACCAGGCCAGCGGCTGGACCCGACGCTGTCTCGAACGCGTGGACGAAATACTGGTAATTGCCGATGCCCGTGGGGATGTGGCGCCACAGGGGCTGGAGCGAATGATTTACGAGGAACGCAGAACCAATGGCTTTCTGCGTACCGCGCCGCGAACCCGCCTGGTACTCGTCCATCCGCCGCAGGCGACCATGACCACCCGTACTGATCGCTGGCTGAATGCGCGGGCTCCGGACGGGCACTATCATGTCCGCCAGGGCGATGCCGACGACATGGGACGCCTCGCACGCCTGCTCAGTCACCGTGGCATTGGCCTGGCCCTGGGCGGGGGTGGCGCCAGAAGCCTGGCCCAGGTGGGCGTGGTTCGTGCCCTCGATGAAGCCGGCATTCCCGTGGACATGATCAGCGCAACCGGAATGGGGGGCATCATCGGGGCGATGTACAGCGCCGGCATGTCCCCCGCACGAATCCTTGCCGAAACAGACTGGCGGCTATTGCGCCGCCTTGGTGCCGGCATGAATGGCACCATGCCGGACACGGATCTTGAACGCAATCGCCTGGACAATGACAGCCGCAAGCTCTTTGGTTCCACCCGGATCGAGGATCTCTGGCGTCCGCTGGTCTGTGCCTCAACCAACCTCACCCGCCAGTCCCTGAGTGTTCACCGCAGTGGCCCCCTGTGGAAAGCCATGCGGGCGACCACGGCGGTTCCAGGCCTGCTGCCACCGATCTATTACGGCGAGGAGGTCCATGTCCACGGTGGCGTGGTCAACAGTCTCCCCGCCGACCTTCTCGGCGATGATGCCTCGCATGTCATCACGGTGGACTCACGCTCCCGCAGCGGACCGACGATTATCGCCAATGGCAGAAACGGGGCGGAGCATGGCTGGCTCCAGCGTCTCGGAATTGGCGGATGGGCGGACAGGCGAAGTGAACATCACGGTGCCGGGCGTATCAATCCCGAGCTCCTGATCAGTGTGGTGACTGCTGCAAGCCGTGATACCGCCAACCGTGCCCGGGCCTCGGCGGAACTCAATTTCCTGCCGCCCCTCGATGGAGTCGGGATGATTGACTTCGAAGATCCGGTGGCCATCGAAAAGCGAGGCTACGATTATGCACGCAGCCTTATCGAATCCCTGGGTGTCGATGAAGTGCGCGCCCGCTTTGCGATCAGCTGAAACCCTCCTGCCCTCAAGCACCAGTTCCCAGGACACGCGAAAGAAACGCCCCCCGGAAGATTGCTTCCTGCGGGGGTCCGGAGCAGAATAAACGCTCCCTGAAATACACGGTGGAAACAGATTTAGCCGTGGAACTGCGGAGCAAACCCCTGAGTTGTGTGAACCGGCCTGTGCCGACCGGCTGCGGAAGCGGCATTCCAGCGAGGAGCAGGACCCCCGGAAACAAGGCCCACCAGGGGAACACATAAGGGGCACGAAGAGAGGGCAAACAATGCGTATTCGACAGATCATGCTGTGTATTTTCCTGTCCGGACTCATTACCACCGGCTGTGTTTCTCCGGAACGAATATTGGAGCGGAGCGTGGACCGCGGCGTGGACCGTGCCGTTGATTCGGCATTCGAGGCGGCGGGGGCCCGTGTGGGTGAAGCGGTCGGTGAGGCGATCGTGCGCGAATACACCCCCAGGTTCACGCGCTGGTACACCAACTATCTGATGGAAATGGCCTTTTATGCGGGAGGCTACTCGGTCGAGGGGGTCGCACGAGACTACTCGCCGGGGGAATACACCCAGTGGCTGGTGGCGGGTGAAGGCGACGAGGAAATCAACCGCATGCGCCGTGCCTACCTGGGTGACGACGAAGAGGGCAACCAGTGGTGGCAGATCGTGTTCGAGGATGCCTCGAGCGAAGACACGATGATCCTCGAAGCCCTGTTCACGCCCGACCGTGACCAGCTCCTGCGCCTGCGGACGAAGTTCCCGAATGAAGACGAGCCGACCGAGCGTCCGGTGGAAGATCAACAGTACCGCTCTCCCAGCCACCTCACTGTGGAAAGCATCGAGGGAGCGACCGAAACGATTGAAGAGGTGACCGTCCCGGCAGGCAGCTTCGAAGCCCGCAGGGTGGCCTACGGTTCCGGGCACGAGGGCCGGCGAATCTGGTGGATGAGTGACGAGGTGCCGGGAGGCATTGTCCGTTTCGGCACGGAACACCCCCGGGCGGAGGACGATGCCCCGGACGATGCCGAGGAAATCCCGGTGGAAGGCTATTTCAGTGAACTGGAGGAATACGGCTCCAACGCCCGCTCCCGCCTCGGTACTGAAATCGCACGGGGTGGGTAATTCACGCCCGACCCTGCGGCATTGGCCCCGGCAGGAAAACCCTATCCTCCCGCAGAGACGCGGAGGCGCGGAGCAAAGAAAAGGTCCTCCCCCTTGGAGCGAGCGTCAGCGAGCGAGAAGGGGGAGATAGAGGGGGATCAAGAGGCTTGAGTTATCATCAAGCTGAATTTTCTGACACGAAGATCACGAAGGGAAAACAAAAGGACACGAAGAAGGCCGATCCAATAATATTCCTTCGTGTTCTTCTCTTTCCTCTTCGTGCTCTTCGTGTTTCAGGATCCCTTGCGAACAATGTCGAGGCTTGAAAGCCTCTCCTACAGTTGATCGTGCAAACTATTGGTTCCCTCTGCGCCTCCGCGTCTCTGCGGGCGTATCCTGCTTTCCCCACATGCACCACTGAGGAACCAGCCACCCCTTGCCGCCTTCAGCGGCAAGGGGGTGGCATGCGACTCACTCTACGGGTTCATAACCGCGGGTGGTGCCCTGCTCGATTGCGGGAATGCCTTCCTGAATCCAGCGGGCTGCCGGTTCGTCCTTGAGGTAATGATCGAAATACTGTTGCAGGCGTTTCTGCCAGTCCTTGCGGTTGGCAAAGGTGGTCGGCCAATGCGGCTCGCCGGAATAATTGACCAGCCAGGCAGGCCGATCCAGACGACGCAGGGCGGTAAAGAGTTCAATACCCTGCTCCCACGGCACCGCACCGTCCTGGTCGTTATGCATCATCAGCAACGGCGTATTGATCTCATCGGCCATGAAGATGGGTGAATTCTCCAGATAGAGGTCGGTCTTTTCCCACAGGGTGCCGCCAATTCGGCTCTGGGTGCGCTCATACTGGAACATCCGGCTCATGCCGGTCCGCCAGCGAATGCCGCCATAGGCACTGACCATGTTGGAAACCGGCGCGCCACCGGCCGCGGCTTCAAAGAAATCGGTCTGGGTCACCATGTAGGCAATCTGATAGCCAGCCCAGCTATGACCCTGAATCCCGACCCGATCCTCATCGATCCAGGATTCCCCCGCCAACTCGCGGGTCTTGGGCATGATCGCTTCCATTGCGCTTTCGCCCGGATAACCCTCGCGATACTTGATATCCGGAACGAACACCACGTAATCATTGCTGGTGTAGAAGGTCGGAATGATGACCGAGCGATGGGCCTGGGGCGGACGATGATTATGCAGCCCGTCGGAGTCACGCTCATAGAAATAGACGATCATCGGGTATTCCCGATCCGGATCGAAGTCCTCCGGCTTGAACAGCAGGCCCTGCAGATCCTTGTCCGCATCGGATGTCCACTCGACCAGCTCCACTTCACCCCAGCGATAATCCGCCTGCTGCGGATTGGCATCGCTCAGACGGGCCTTGTCGGAAAAATCCGGACTCGCGACCCAGAGATCGGGGAAGTCCTGGAAGTTTTCGCGGGTGAACAGCAGGCGATCCGAATCCTCGGCCTGCCTGGGTGTGGAATAGCGGTAGGCGCCGTGCACCAGCTCTTCCGGGCTGCCGGGCGACTCCGCCGAGCCGAGGAAGAAGCCGTCATCCTTGCTGTTCTCATCAAAGGCCGACAGCAGGAAGGGCGCCTCGGGGTCGATGGCAGGCGCTTCCGCATCCACATCGGCGTGGCGGAAATTGAGTTCCTGATCCCGGCCATGACCTTCGGTGAGATTGCGCGGGTTGGCGGGATCCGCCGGATCCGTGAACCAGACGTCATAGCGGTCATAGACCAGAAAGCCGGCATCGTCTTCGAGCCAGCCGGCCATGCCGTAGGGGCCGGCCCGGAACGGCCGATCATTGGTGTGGTCGTGCAGGTCCTCGGGAATGGCCGCACCCACGTCCACCACTTCGCGTTCATTGACGTCCATGACATACCAGCTTTTCTCGTCCCGGTCCCACCAGCTGAGATGGGCGGCCTCCGGAGACAGCTCAGGCTGGTACTGGACCGCCTCCAGCACCTGTTCTGTTTCGCCACTGGCAACATCAATCAGCCAGGCATCGAAATAGCGGGGAAAATCCCAGGAAATCTTCTGCCGATAGGGAATATCGGAAATGCCCAGTGCTAAGTCGGCTTCCTTCGCTTCGTCCAGCTCGATCCCGGGAATCTCTTCGCTGGCAAGCTGGACCAGCCGATCATCGTCGGCCAGGTGAATCACCGCAAGATAAGTCCGCTCGCGCTCATCATCCAGGCGCACCTTCTGCATCGGATACAGCAGATCATCGTCCTTGTGCCAGATCTCCACATCGACGATCTCCTCGTCGGTCTTGTCACCATGATCCGGTTCCGGCACCGGCTCGGGTGCCGTTCCGAAGAAAAGACGGGCACCGTCCTCGGAGAAGGCCAGTTCACCGTACTGGCTCACATGCCAGCCATCTTCCGGCAGCTCGTCATGGTGCTCGTCGGCCACCCGCCTCGCATCCGCAGTGCCGGTACGCCAGTGGTAGAGATCAAAGGCGTGCTCCGGGCGGCCGTTTTCCGGGTCATTGTTCTCGCCCTCTTCATGCTCGCGGGCGAGAAAGGCCACCGCATCGCCGCGCTCGGTCACGGCCAGTCGCGGGTACTTGCCCTTCCCCGTCATCACCGGGGCGACACCATCCGCTCCGGGTTCCACCGCGAACACCCCATCCCGTTCGCCGTCAGAGCTGGTCACGGTGAAGGCGAGAAGTTCGCCATTGGCCGACAGCTCATAATCACTGACGTGGGAAAAGCGACGCTCCTCGCCGCTTTCCAGGTTGCGAAGCACGAGCGTGGTGCCCGGCTCCTGGCCGTCATCGCGCCCTTCATCTTCATCACCGCCCTCGGGCTCCTCGGGCAGGGCATGGTGATAAGCGACCCAGCCTCCGGCTTCCTCGGGCAGACGGTAGGAATCGACCCGTTCGATCTCGTCCAGCTCCCCGGAGCCCAGATCAAGGATCCCCAGCCCGGCCTTGGGATGCTCATGATCCTCGGCCTCGTCACGCTCTGCCTGGCGTGCTTCTTCAAAGGGGGGCGCAATCAGGAACACCGCATGGCGCGAATCATGGCTGAATTCAGCTTCCTCGCCACGAGGCACCTCGATCTCCGTATCCCCATCCAGCGCGACAAGCTCCAGTACGCCGTCATTCTCTTCCGGCGCCATGGACCACAGGGCCCAGTTGCCGTCCGGGGAAAGCGCCTGTTCCTCGATCACATTCCATTCGGTATAGACATCGTGATCCAGCGGCTGTGTCTCATTCGCCGTGGCCAGGACAGGCAACAGACACAGGAAAAACAATACGGATGGGCGTCTTGCTGTGGGGTACTTCATCCCTTGGCTCCTGATGGGTATTTTCTCGGCACAAAAACTGTCCGACTGCCCTGTTCCGGCCAGGTTCCCTGAAGGCATGACCAACAGCGGCAGGGGTGAATGAATGGAAATGGATTGAAATGTGTCTGTTGAACAAGGGGCTCTCTAGTCGATTCCCAGTGCCTGACCGAGGGCAGTGTTCAGGCGATCAATGCTTTCGACACGACAGGTCTCGCCCATCAGGCCGATGCGCCAGACCTTGCCGGCCAGCGGCCCGAGCCCGGCACCGATTTCAATACCGTGCGACTCGAGCAGTTCTCCCCGGACCGCGGCGTCATCCACACCCTCAGGTAGCCGCACGCTGTTGAGCTGGGGCAGGCGCTCGCCCTCCGGCACCAGGAATTCCAGGTCGAGTTGCGCGAGGACGTCGGCCAGGGCCTGATGATTGTCGCGGTGTCGCTGCCAGGCTGATTCCAGCCCTTCCCCCTGCAGTACGAGCAGGGACTCGTGCAGGCCATACAGGGCATTGACCGGCGCGGTGTGATGATAGGAACGGCCACCCTCGCCGCCCCAATAGCTCATGACCAATCCGAAATCCATGAACCAGCTCTGGACCGGGGTCTTGCGCTCACCAATGCGCTGCGCGGCGCGTTCGCTGAGCGTGACCGGAGACAGGCCCGGCGGACAGGAAAGGCACTTCTGGGTGCCCGCCCAGGCCGCATCCACACCCCAGGCATCGATCTCCACCGGAATCCCCCCGAGCGAAGTCACGCAGTCCATCAGGCTGAGGCAACCGTGCTCCCGGGCCAGGCGCGCCAGGCTTTCGGCATCCGACCAGGCCCCGGTCGATGTCTCGGCATGGACAAAGGCAAGCAGGTCGGCGTCCGGATGGGCCTGCAGCGCCGCCTCGACCTTTTCCACGTCGACCGCCCTGCCCCACTCGTCGTCGATGGCCACCGCCTCGGCGCCCATTCTCTCCGCCATGGCCACCATGCGCTGCCCGAAAGCGCCATTGCGGCAGACCAGGATCTTCGTCCCCGGCTCGATCAGATTGGCGAGACAGGCCTCCATGCCCGCGGTGCCGGGCCCGGAAACCGGCAGGGTCAGGCGGTTTTCGGTGCGAAAGACCCACTGCAGCAGTCCCTTCAGATCTTCCATGAAGGCACCGAATTCGGGATCGAGATG
This sequence comes from Natronospiraceae bacterium, assembly GCA_007133205.1. GTDB lineage: Bacteria > Pseudomonadota > Gammaproteobacteria > Natronospirales > Natronospiraceae > SLND01. The sequence continues at coordinate 7,370 of SLND01000074.1, forward strand.
GCCAATGGTCGGGCGTGCCGTGGCATCCAGCACACGCTGACTGACATTGGAAGGGCCCGGCCCCATCAAGAGACGCCGGGGAGGATGGAAAGACTTCGACATGATCCTGCATTCCTCCGGGTTGAGTGAGCATGCAATGGTCGCATATTCGCCCGGACATGGAAGGTCCCGCGCCGGGACGCCTGCCAATACGGGGTTTGGCGGAAGCCGCTGGACGGTATACGATTCCAGTCCCGTTTCATCCAGGAAACCGGCATTCCCGGTGCATGGACGAGCGAATCAGGGCACAAGAAACAGGCCACAGGGCCTGCCGACGGAGGAGAAGAGTCAATGGCGGCTCAGGGGGCAAATCTGAAATCGGCCATGCAGGCGCTGCGCAGCGGCAAGCGCGACGAAGCCCGCAAGCGCCTGGAGCAGGCGGCACAGGCCAAGGCAAATGACCCGGAACCCCAGCGCCTGCTGGCACGCATGGCCCGTGAAGCAGGCGACAATGAAAGCGCCCGCAGCCTTCTGCAGGACGCACTGAGCCGTAACCCGAAACATGCCCTGTCCAACTATGACCTCGGGGTCATCGAACTCGACCAGGACCGTCATGAGGCGGCCCTGGAGTGCTTTGCCAGGGCCGATGCGGCTCAGCCGGACCACCCCGTGATCCTGCTACACAAGGCGCTGAGCCTGGAAAACCTGGATCGAGGTTATGAAGCAGCGGCGGTTTATCAGCGCTGCTGGAGCGTCGCCCTGGGCGGCGGACAGGGGTTTCAGAAACTGCCCGCCCCGTTGCAGCAATTGATGACCCGGGGGCGAGGCCGGGTTCGGGAGGAACTGAAGAAACTTCTGGATCAGGCCCTGGAAGAAGCCAGGAACGAGACAGGCGAAGGCGAACTGTCGCGGATGGAGCGACTCGAGGCCATGCTGCTGGGCGAAATCCCTCCGGAACAGATGCCACCCCAGCAGAAGCCCACCAAGATGTACTTCCCGGGCCTGCCGGACCGACGCTTCTTCGAGCGGGACGAGTTTCCGTGGATAACCGAATTCGAGGCACGTACCGATGCTATCCGCGAGGAATTTCTCGCCCTGAACGAAGACGAACGCTTTTTGAAGCCCTACATGGAGGTTGACCCTTCCAGCCCGACCGCAAACCACTGGAGGGAAGTGAGCAACTCACTCAACTGGGGGAGTTGCCATCTGTTTCAGCGAGGCGAGCGCAACACCGAGGTCGAAGCCCATTGCCCGACCACCTTTGAGGCACTCGACAACGTCCCCCTGATCCGGATCGACAAGCACTGCCCCGAATGCATGTTCTCCGTGCTCAAGCCCGGCATCACCATCCCGCCCCACCACGGCTCGGTGAATGGCAGGGTCATCATTCACCTGCCCCTGATCGTTCCCAGGGACTGCGGTGGCATCCGGGTGGGGAATGAGACACGCTACTGGGAAGAAGGCAAATGCATCATCTTTGATGATTCCTACGAGCACGAAGCCTGGAACAAGAGCGATGAAACCCGGGTAGTGCTGATCATCGACGCCTGGAATCCCCATGTGACCGAGGCGGAAAAGATCGCCTTCGCCCGCTTCAATCAGATCATCTCGGAGATGAATGCCCAGGTGTTCGGGGAACAATAAGCCTGGTTGCCCGCAGAAAAAGGTGCTTTTATCCCGCAGAGACGCGGAGACGCAGAGCAAACCTTTTCCGTGCGTAAATCGACTGCCTGCAGGAGAGACATTCTTGCCTCGACAACACGGATGATCTTCTGCACGGCCCTATCGACCGGGATACACGGTTATTTCTGACACGAAGGTCACGAAGGGAAAACACAAGGACACGAAGAACAATAATTTCAAAACTCTTTCGTGTTCTTCTATTTCCCCTTCGTGCTCTTCGTGTTTCAGAACCCCGCGCGAACAATCTCG
>SLND01000130.1 GCA_007133205.1 Natronospiraceae bacterium
AGGAGAGACATTCTTGTCTCGACAGTCGAGGCTGGAAAGCCTCTCCTACAGCAGTCCTTCCCGGACGCCCCTCGCTGCATCCGACGCTGAATTTGAACACGAAGTACGCGAAGAACAAACCAAGGTCACAAAGAAAAAATCATCTTTTCTTCGTGCCCTTCTTTTTTCCCCTTGGTGGCCTTCGTGTCACAAGCCGGCGTCTGAGCAAGGCCCAGGCGTGCATTGTTCTCCCCTGTTAACCTCAACACTGCTACCGGCTGCGCGCGTAGAAGATCTCCTGCATCTCCCGGTCCACCCGCTGCGTGATCCGCTCCGCTTCCTCGGCACTCAGCTCTTTCACCCCCGTACCAAAGAGATAATCATTTAGGTCGAAATCCCGCAGGATCATCTTGGTGTGGAACATGTTTTCCTCGTAGACATTGACGTCCACCATCCGGTAACGCTCACGGGTGTCTTCGGAGAGGAAATTCTGGATCGAGGTGATGTCGTGATCGATGAAGTGCTTGCCACCGTCAACATCCCGGGTGAAGCCACGCACCCGGTAATCGCACATCACAATGTCCGACTCGAAGGAATGGATCAGGTAGTTGAGCGCCTTGAGCGGGCTGATATGCCCGCAGGTGGAGACATCGATATCCGCCCGGAAAGTACTGATGCCGTCATGGGGATGACTTTCCGGATAGGTGTGGACGGTGATGTGGCTCTTGTCGAGATGGGCGGCGACCGATGACGGCAGCGGGCCCGGAGATTCCTGGACGGCTTCCTCGTCCACCCCTTCGCTCATCGGTTCCTCGCAGATGAGCATGGTCACCGAAGCACCCTGAGGCTCGTAGTCCTGGCGGGCGACATTGAGAATGTCCGCGCCGATGATATCGGAGACATCGGTGAGGATCTGGGTCAGCCGGGTGGCATTGTAGGCCTCGTTGATATAACCGAGGTACTCGCGCATGTGCCGCTCGGTCTGCGCGTAGCAGATATCATAGATATTGAAGCTGAGCGTCTTCGTGAGATTGTTGAAGCCGTGGAGGCGAAGCTTCTCCATTGCGCGCGTACTCCCGTCGTCGTGCCTGCCCTGACCGGGCAATCCCGGTGGGGCGGGCCATTATGCGGTTGCAGGCCCCGGGGTCCAAGCCCCGGGGTCCAGGCCCGGAGACCCGAGGGCACACCATCCCTGAGTCGGGGCAACGTCCGGCGCCCCAGCCTATCCCTTTCTTACCCCAGGGCCTGTCTGGGAGAAATCTTGCAAATTACTGGCCCGCCCGGTAAAAGATGGAGCCGACCGAAAGGGAATTCCCGGTGAAACTACAGCTCCCGGCCACGGTATGATCCAATGGGGAAATTGGATCCAGGCCGGGCGAGGCTTTCTATTGCCATGCGCTCACAACAGGTGGGACTCCATTTCCGAATGGGCAGATTCCGAATGGGTAGACGAACATGACCATCAATCCGACCCATTCCCTCGAGCAGGAGGACCTGGACTGGTTCCTCTCCCATAGCCATGTGCGCAAGTACAAGCCGCGCAAGCTGGTAATTCACGCCGGCGCAGTCCCCGACTCCCTGTATTTCATCGTCGAGGGCTCGGTCACGGTGCTGATCGAGGACGAACAGGGCAACGAAGTGGTGGTCGCCTATCTCCACCGCAATGATTTCTTCGGCGAGATGGGCTTGTTCCAGGCGGAGGCGGCAAGGAGCGCCTTCGTCCGCACCCGCAGCGAATGCCAGATTGCCGAGGTCAGCTACACGCGCTTCCGGGCGCTGGCCGCCGAACGCCCGCAACTGCTGTTCGCGGTATCCACGCAGCTCGCCCACCGCCTGCAGCGCACCACCCGCAGGCTGGGGGACCTGGTCTTCCTCGATGTGACCGGACGCATTGCCGGCATCCTGCTGGAACTCAGCCGGGAACCGGATGCCATGACCCATCCGGACGGCATTCAGATCGAAATCAGCCGCCTGGAACTGGGCCGCCTGGTCGGCTGTTCCCGGGAAATGGCCGGGCGGGTACTCAAGTCACTGGAAGAACAGCGCCTGATCGATGTCGACGGCAAGAAGATCGTGGTTCGTGGTGCCGGTCCGGGACAGGAAGCCGACCTGGAAGCCAGCACCGGCGGTGGCAGCCGCGACTGAATCCATCGCTTCAGGCAAGCAGATCCGCCAGGGCCCGGCCGGGTTCGGGTGCCTTCATGAAGGCCTCCCCTACCAGATAGGCATGTATTCCGGCTTGCGCCAGGCGAGCCCGGTCGGCTGCCGTGTGGATGCCGGATTCACTGACCACGATGCGATCCTCGGGAATGTCCCCGACCAGCTCGAGACTGGTTCCCAGTCGGGTCTCGAAGCGGCGAAGATCGCGGTTGTTGATACCCACCAGGGCAACATCCAGGCGCAGGGCCCGCTCGAGCTCGGAACGATCATGTACCTCGACCAGCACATCCATTCCGGCTTCCCGGGCGGTGGCTGCCAGTGACTTCAGACCCTCGTCATTCAGCGCGGCAACGATCAGCAGGATGCAATCGGCGCCCATCACGCGCGATTCCCAGATCTGCCAGGAATCGATGATGAAATCCTTGCGCACAACGGGCAGCTTGCAGGCTGCACGCGCCGCCACCAGGTCCTCACTGCTGCCCTGAAAATAAGGACCATCGGTCAATACCGACAGGCAGCAAGCCCCGTGGCTCGCGTAATCGGCGGCATGAACGGCGGGGTCGAAGTCCTTTCGCAGCAGGCCCTTGCTGGGTGAGGCCCGCTTGATCTCGGCAATGACCGCGGCCTCCTGTCGCGCCACCCGGGTGCGAATGGCATTGCTGAATCCGCGTACCGGATCCGCCTCGGCCGCCAGGGCGCGCAGCTGTGATTCAGAGCGGGCACGACATCCGGCCGCCACTTCCTCGCGCTTGCTTTCCAGGATACGGGCCAGGATATCGGGCGTGCTCAAGACCGGCTCCTTGCCTGCAGGGCTTCCAGACACTTGCGGGCCTCGCCGTCGGCAATCACCCGGCGGGCGGTTTCAATGCCCTCAGCAAAGCTCGCTGCCCGACCGCAGACGTAAATCGCGGCGCCGGCATTGAGAAGGACCATGTCTGTCGCCGGACCGGGTTCACCCTCCAGCACCCCACGGATCATGGCGGCGCTTTCTTCGGGCGTGTTCACCACCAGCGCATCGATCGAACCGGGCTTGAAGCCATGGTCCGCCGGATCCAGGCGCCAGGCATGCACCTCGCCATCACGCAGTTCAGCCACCCGGGTCGGTGCCTCGATGCTGATCTCGTCCAGGCCGTCGTCCGAATGAAAGACCATGACATGCTCGCTGCCCAGGGTCTGGAAGACCCGCGCAATGGGCTCTACCCATTCCGGCGCGAACACCCCCATGATCTGGTAGGGCGAACCGGCCGGATTGGTCAGGGGACCGAGCAGATTGAACAGGGTGCGTGTGCCCAGTTCCTTGCGTGGTCCGGCGGCGTGGCGGGTTGCGGCATGATGCGCCGGGGCAAAGAGAAAGCCGATACCGATCTCCTCGATACAGTGCGCACTTTCTTCCGCGCTCATGTCGATACGTACGCCAAGGGCCTCGAGTACATCGGCGCTGCCGGAGCTGCTGGAAAGGGAGCGATTGCCGTGCTTGGCGACCCGGCCGCCGGCAGCGGCAATGACGAAACTGGCCGCGGTGGAGACATTGAAGGTGCCGCGCCCGTCTCCTCCGGTACCTGCCGTGTCCACCAGGTGTTCGGGACTGACCTCGACCCGGGTCGCGAACTCGCGCATGACCCGGGCCGCGCCCGCGATCTCGGGCACGGTCTCGCCCTTGGCACGCAGGGCCACCAGAAACCCCCCGATCTGTGCAGGCGTGGCCTCGCCGCGCATGATCTGGCGCATCACCGAAGCCATCGCATCCTGATCGAGGTCACGGCCGTCAACGACAGTGGCAATTGCGGTCTTGATGTCCATGTTTCTTCTCTCCCGGTAGCCAGGGCCATTCGTGGTGCGATACCGCATCAATCCTGCCCGGTCAGCTCATCTGCGCTGTATAAACTGTAGGAGAGGCTTTCCAGCCTCGACAGTCGAGACAGGAATGTCTCTTCTACAACGGGCCGTCGTTGTCGAAACAGGAACAATGCGTATGGAACGCATTGTCGCGCAGCCCCGCGCAAAGCGCGGGGTGAGGCCCACGGATGGGCCGAACAATGTCTCTCCTACGTGTGTTTCAGGAAATTCTCCAGCATTGCATGCCCGTGTTCGGTCAGAATCGACTCGGGATGAAACTGCACGCCTTCCACCGCCAGCTCGCGGTGGCGAAAACCCATGATCTCGTCCAACTGTCCATCCCGTTCCGTCCAGGCGGTCAGTTCCAGGCATTCCGGCAGACTCTCGTGCTCGACGATCAGCGAGTGATAGCGGGTCGCCTCGAAGGGATTGTCCAGCCCGCGAAAGACCCCTGCGCCGGTGTGATGAATCATGGAGGTCTTGCCATGCATCACCTCCCGCGCATGACTCACCCGGCCGCCATAGGCCTGACCGATGCACTGGTGTCCGAGGCAGACGCCGAGGATAGGAATCTTCCCGGCGAGCCTTTCCACCAGCGCGACCGAGATCCCGGCTTCATTGGGGGTACAGGGGCCCGGAGAAATCACCACGTGATCCGGGGCCAGCGCGGCGACTTCATCCACGCTTAATTCATCATTACGAAACACCCTCACCTCCTCGCCCAGCTCCATCAGGTACTGGACCAGGTTGTAGGTAAAGGAATCGTAATTGTCGATCATCACTACCACGGCCTACTCCTCCTGCTCCGCCGCCTGCGGATCGAACAAATCCGAGCGATGCAATCCACGTCGTGCCAGTTCCGCCGCCCGGATCAGGGCCTGACCCTTGTTCAGGGTTTCTTCCCATTCCCGTTCCGGCACCGAATCATGCACGATGCCGGCACCGGCCTGGACCGAGAGCCGTCCATCACGCAGCAGGGCGGTCCGGATGGCAATCGCGGTATCCATGTCGCCGTTCCAGCCCAGGTAACCCACCGCCCCGGAATAGACACCCCGGCGCACCGGTTCCAGCTCATCAATGATTTCCATCGCCCGCAACTTGGGCGCCCCGCTGACCGTCCCGGCGGGGAAACAGGCGCGCAGGGCATCCATCGCGCTCAGCCCCTCACGCAGCTCGCCACTGACCGAGGAAACGATATGCATCACATGCGAGTAGCGCTCGATACTCATGCGATCGGTCAGGCGAACACTGCCCGGGCGTGCGATCCGGCCCACATCATTGCGTCCGAGATCGATCAGCATCAGATGCTCGGCCAGTTCCTTGGGGTCGGCGAGCAGTTCCGCTTCAAGCCGCCTGTCTTCTTCCGGGTCTTCGCTGCGCGGGCGGGTGCCGGCAATCGGGCGGACGGTGAGCCTGCCCTCTTCCACCCGCACCAGAATCTCGGGGGATGAACCGGCGATTTCGGCATCGCCCAGGTCCAGGTAATAGAGATAGGGCGAGGGATTGAAACAGCGCAGCGCGCGGTAGACATCCAGTGCATCACCGGCCCAGGGCAGGGACAGGCGCTGGGACAGCACCACCTGCATCGCATCGCCGTCGCGGATGTAATCCTTCACCCGCTGGACCGCCTCCAGGAATGCCTTGCGGGGCATGCGCGGTTCCGGTGCCGGCAGGGCGCCATTGTCCTCTCCCGGTCGCAATTCGAGCGGACTCTGGAGTCGGGCCACCAGTTCATCGAGACGCCTTTCGGTTCTTTCCCAGGCGTCGGCCTGGTTCGGGTCGGCATTGACGAGTACGAACAGGCGACCGCTGAGATTATCGAACACGATCACTTCTTCCGACAGCCAGAGCTGGATATCGGGCATGCCATTTTCATCGGGATTGGGGCAATCCGCCAGGCGCGGTTCAATATAGCGGATGGTGTCGTAACCGAAATAACCGACCAGGCCGCCGGTAAAACGTGGCAGGCCCGGCACATCGGGCGCACTGAATTGTTGCTGGAAGGCCTCGATGGCGGCAAGCGGATCGCGCGGCCGACTCGATTCGATCACCCGATCTTCGCGAAGGTGACGCACTTCACCTTCGTGCAGCTCGATCCGCTCACTGGCCGGCAGGCCGATGATGGAATAGCGTCCCCAGCGCTCGCCGCCCTGGACCGACTCGAACAGGTAACTACCCGGGCCACGGGCCAGCTTGAGGTAGGTACTTAAAGGGGTATCCAGATCCGCGAGAATCTCGCGGTGGACCGGTATCCGGTTATGGCCCTGTCTGGCGTAGTCTTCGAACTGGCGGCGATTCATGAAAACCTCGTGTCGGGAAAGCGGATGGACGTGCGGCGGCATCAGGCCAATGCCAATGCCATCGCCAGTGATCCATGTAGCCGCTGTGTCCCATGCCGGTTTTCATCCGCCTGTCTCGGTCTCGATCTCGGAAAGACTGTCCACGAAGGCATCCGGTCGACTGTCGGGCTCCGTGAAACCGCGATTATAACCACAGCGCAGGCAAATCACACCCGCCCCGAAGGACCGCGCCGCCGCGACATCGACCTCCGAATCCCCGATCACCACCGATTCGCGGGCGGAAAAGCCGGTATTCTCGGCCACGTGGCGCAACGGGCCGGGATCCGGCTTGCGCGTCTCCAGGCTGTCACCGCCCACCAGCCATTCCACCGGCCCGTCGAGCTCCAGCCCCGCCAGTACCCCGCGCGCGAGGATTTCGGGCTTGTTGGTGACACAGGCAATGTGAATGCCCGCCTCCCGCAGGCGCGCGAGCAGGGCTTGCGCGCCCGGCATGGGTCGACTGTCGACCACCAGGTTGAGCCGATAATGCTCGAGGAACAGGCCATGGGCCCGATCCACCTCCAGTGATTCCGGCACGCCACCGGCACCATTCACCAGCATGCGCTCGACCAGGCGCCGGGCGCCGTCACCGACCCAGCCGCGCACCTGGGCCTCGCCCGGCGGACTCATGCCCAGGTCGGCCGCGGTCGCATCCACCGCCCGGGCAATATCGGGCGCGGTATCGACCAGGGTGCCGTCCAGGTCCACCAGGGCGAGACGGGCGGGAAACTGGCGTTGACCGGCCCGCAGCACGGGAATGCTCATTTGGCCCGGGCCTCGCTGATCTGATCGTGCATGGCCCGGATTACCGAGGCGTAGTCCTCGGCACCGAAGATCGCCGAGCCGGCCACGAAGATATCGGCCCCGGCCGCGGCAATCCGGCCGATGTTGTCGACCTTGACCCCGCCATCCACCTGCAACCCGATGTCGCGCCCGGAATCCTCGATCCGCTGGCGTACGTCACGAATCTTGTCCAGGACCTCGGGAATGAACTTCTGGCCCCCGAAGCCGGGATTCACCGACATCAGCAAGACCAGATCCAGGTCCTTGATCAGCCAGTCGAGCCAGTGCAGCGGCGTGCCCGGGTTGAGGACCAGGCCGGCGGTGCAACCGGCATCGTGAATCATCTGGATGCTGCGATGGGGATGTTCGCTCGCCTCCGGGTGGAAGCTGATATTGCTCGCACCGGCGGCGGCAAAGTCGGAGATGATCCGGTCCACCGGCTTGACCATGAGGTGGACATCGATCGGTGCGGTCACGCCATGCTTGCGCAGGGCCTCGCACACCATCGGGCCGACGGTGAGATTGGGCACATAATGATTGTCCATGACATCGAAATGGACCCAGTCGGCACCGGCCGACAGCACCGCCTCGGTTTCCTCACCCAGCCGGGCAAAATCGGCGGAAAGAATGGAAGGTGCAATAACGGGTTCTCGCATCTGCTTGCCTCGATTTTTCTGCGGGTTAGCCATAAGTTGCGAACCTTCAGCTCCAGGTTTCAAGTTCCAGAGTGCAAGCTGGCAGCCTGTATTCTTCGACAGATTTCAAGACTGTCGAGACAACCGACATGCCGGTGCCATGCGGTGCCTTCTTCCCCATGTGGGAAAATCTGCCGGCTTGTAGCTTGTCGCTTGTAGCTTGTAGCTGAACAATTCAATCGAGGCTCGAAAGCCTCTCCTGCAGCCTGCATTTCTGCAAACTTTTGTATTGCATTGCAGGCTGGCCCAGACTATCTCATGCCCCGCGCTTCACGTATCCGGTCATAGGCGGCGCGGATTTCCACCGTCTTCTCCTCGGCCAGCTTGCGCATGGCGGGAGAGGGATTGCTTGAAGCAATCTTGTCCGGGTGATGCCGGTTCAACAGGCGGCGGTAGGCCTGCCGGATTTCTTCCTCACTGCTCTTGTGATTGACCCCGAGCACTTCATAGGCGGTGCCTACATCACGCCGCCTCGGCGGTGGCCGATACTGCCAGTCACTGCTGGAACGACTCTGCTGAGCGCTGATGATCGCGATCACCTGGTTGAGATCGGCCCGCCTGAAACCGAGCTGACGACAGACTTCTTCCAGCACTCGCTGTTCGCTCGCCCGTACATGCCCTTCGGCCAGGGCCACCTGGACCAGCGCCTCGAGCAGAATCCGGGCCTGGTCACTGCGCTTGCCGCAGATGCGCCGTGCCCGACGCATGGCGGCCTCCGGCGAGAACGACGGCTCCTTGCCCTCCCGGAATCGCTGCCGCGCCCGCTCGGCACGCTCCCCTTCCAGGCCGAGCTGGCCCATGACCTGCCGTGCCGCGCCAATCTCGGCGTCCGTCACCCGTCCATCCACCTTGGCGAGATAGCCCATGAGCGCGAAGACCGCGTCCTCGAACTCGCGAAAATCGACTTTCCCGCGTGAGGCGCGAAAGCGATGGAGCCCGCCCTCGCGATGATCAAAGGCATGCCCCACGACCACCCCGACCAGCGCGCCCCAGGGCCCACCGACCAGGTAGCCGAGCACACTGCCGATCAGCTTGCCCCACCATTGGTGCAGTGATTTAGGGAAATTCTGCGACGACATGGGCTTTTGGCCCGCCCCGGCTGTGGAATCAGGCGCCTATTGTCGTCCAGCCGGCCCCGAATGAAAACTCCCGCGCCTTCGAAGCGCAGGACGCCCCGGATCACACCGGCGGCCCTCCTCTGGGCCGTGTCTTTCGCTCCTCACTGGAGACCCTCGGACCAAGCCCCTTCGGGCATTTGCCAGACCTCACCCCTGCTGTAACGGGGCGAGGCGGCACGCGTCTTATTCCTGATTGCTTCATCAGCCTGATCCGGCTGACCACCAGCGTGTGAGGCGCCAGGCACATGCAGGCATTGCTCGCAGACAACCCCGCAAACGCGCTATCCTCGTCGCAGGCCGTGGGTCGGCTGGGCTCGCTCCTCGAGTCCGGCAACCTGCTGGACATGGCCATACCTGGGGTCATAC
>SLND01000181.1 GCA_007133205.1 Natronospiraceae bacterium
GAGGAAAAGTCCGTGGCACTGACAGTGGATGAGGCCGCTCGTGCCTGGATCGCATCCGAAGGCTATGATCCTGCAATGGGCGCTCGACCCATGAATCGGATCATCCAGGAGCATATCAAGCGCCCGCTGGCGGAGGAGTTGTTATTTGGCAAGCTGGCGGCCGGTGGCAGCGTGTCGGTAAGCGTTGCTGACGGCGAACTGGTGCTGGAGACCCGCTCCCCAAATGAAATGGCTCTGGTCGAGCAGGAGAAGTAGGGAATCCTCTGATCCGGCTGTAGCCGCGAAAGGATTGTTCAGAGGCGCCCAGGTAACAGCGGACCGCCTGTATCAACGGCCGCGGTAGACGATCCGGCCCTTGCTGAGATCGTAGGGGGTGAGCTCGACGGTCACCTTGTCGCCCGTGAGAATGCGAATGTAGTTCTTTCGCATGCGACCGGAAATGTGGGCGGTCACTACGTGACCGTTTTCCAGTTCCACGCGGAAGGTTGTATTGGGCAGGGTCTCAACGACACGACCCTCCATCGTGATGTGGTCTTCCTTCGCCATAGTCCTCTGTCCACTCTGGAAAGCGCTGCATTGTGAACCAACGCCGGGAATCCATCAACCCGAAAGAGCGTCTTCCGGCCTGTCCGCTGCCAGGAACAAGGCTTGCAGGTTATAGCGACTCTCGAAGCTGCCAGGATCCACCAAGATGCAGCTCCACGGGCAGGAAATCGGCCTTGTAGGACATCTTCCGGCTCTCGGCAATCCAGTAGCCGAGGTAGAGATAGGGAAGGTTCAGATCCCTGGCGTACTGAATCTGCCAGAGGATGGTGTAGCGCCCCAGGCTGCGGCGGGTGAGTGTTGGTTCATAGAAGCTGTAGACCGCCGACAGACCGTCGTCCAGGCGATCGAGGACGGCGACGGCAAGCAGCCTGCCGTCCCGTTCGAATTCCACCATGCGGCTGTCCGCCCAGTCCGCCTGCATGAAGCCGAGATAATCGAACTCATCCGCCGCCAGCATGGGACCGCCGGCATGGCGGGCCTGCTGGTAACGCTGATAGAGCTCGAAGGCCTCCTGCCGGAATCGGATGGGGCCTTCGCGGGCAACGAGATCCTGGTTGTGGCGCAGGCAGCGGCGGTGACGACGGCGCCACCGGAAACGCTGTACGGGCACGCGCATGGAAATGCACGCGGCACAGCCGGCGCAGTGGGGCCGGTACAGGTAATTGCCACTGCGCCGGAAGCCGAGCCGGGAAAAATCGGTATGATCGCCGCGATCCTGGACCGTGCCCGGTTCCACCACGAGGTTTCGTGCCTGGCGCCGTGGCAGATAAGGGCAGTCATGCTCCCCGGTAAGCAACAGGCGAGGGCTGCGCGTGCGGTTCATCCTGTCGCCCGCTCCGGTCGCGGCTGTGGACTGGCCGCCATGTCGCGGTCCACGCCGAGTGTCCAGGGCGCCGGGGGCGCGTCCGTTCGTGCATGACGCTCCACCAGGTTCGTGAAGCGACGTCGCGGCATCGGTTGGGCCCCGAGACGGGCAAGGTGGGGACTCTCGACCTGACAGTCGAGCAGCAGGAAATCCCGTGCTGCCAGTTCCGCATCCAGCCAGGCCAGTGCGATCTTGGAGCCGTCGTTGATCCGGTGGAACATGGATTCGCCGAAAAAGATACGTCCCAGGGCCAGACCGTAGATGCCACCGACCAGGCGCCGGCCCTGCCAGACTTCCAGGGAATGAGCGTGGCCCATGCGGTGCAGATGGCCGTAGGCATCGGCCATTTCCGGCGTGATCCAGGTGGCGTTCTGGTCCGGGCGCAGGGACACGTCGGCACAGGCGGTCACCACCGCGTCAAAGGCCTGGTCCATGGTGACCCGGTAGTGCCCACGGCGCAGGGTTCGGCGCAGGCGCCGGCTGCGATACATTCGGCCTGTCTCCAGCACCATGCGCGGGTCGGGCGACCACCACAGGATGGGGGTCCTGTCGTCAAACCAGGGGAATATGCCGCGTCGATAGGCTGCCAGCAGTCGTTCAGGCGACAGGTCACCACCGACCGCCAGCAGTCCGTCGGGTTTCCTCAGGGCCTGCTCGACGGGCGGGAAGGTTTCCGGCGGAGCATCGGCCCCAATGAAGGGCAGCTCATTCATGCATCACCCCCATCCCCCTCGCGCCGGAAGGGGAGGTGATCACGCGCGGCGTCGCGGTAGGCACGGACATGGCGAGCTTCCATCTGCACGAACTCCCGCACGCTTTCCCGGAGTCTGCCCGCGGGGATCCAGTGCATCGACCGCGTGGCTTGGGGTTCAAAGCCGCGTGCCAGTTTGTGTTCGCCCTGCACACCAGGATCAAAGCGTCGCAGGCCCTGGTCGATGCAGTACTCCACGCCCTGATGGTAGCAGGTCTCGAAATGCAGTCCCGTCTCGTCCAGATCGTTTCCAGCCACCGGATGACGGCCCCAGTGACGGCCATACAGCGTGCCTGATCCGCGCAGGCAGAAGGCGACACCGGCAAGCGCGCCTGTTCGGTCCCGGGCCTCGATCACCACCATGGATTCAGGCATGCGAGCCGCAAGCCCTGAAAAGAAGCCGTGGGGCAGGTAGGGGCGCTGACCCCGTGCGTGGTAGGTCGTCGCGTAGGCGGGATAGAACTCGTCCCAGTCGACCCGGTCAATGGCATCACCGTCATGAATCTGAAAACGGAAACCGGCCTCGTGCACCCGGCGCCGTTCGCGTTTGAGATTCTTGCGTTTTTTCGCGCGCAGGGTGTCTTGCCATTCGGAGAAGTCGCGATAGCCCCGGTTGTGCCAGACAAAGCGACAGTTCTCGCGCTGCAGCCAGTCGCGGGCGGCAAGGCTGTCGCCATCCTCGCCGGTGCAGAACAGGGCGTGGACGCTGGAGGCCCCTGATTCCAGGGCAAGCGCTTCGGCCCCGGCGGCCAGCTGCCGGCGGGTGCCCGTTGGCGCCTTGGGGGCGATCAGCAGGCGTGGGCCGTCCACCGGCGTGAAGGGAATGGCGGAGACCAGTTTCGGGTAATAACGCAGTCCACTGCGATGCCAGGCATCGGCCCAGAGAAAATCGAACACGAACTCGCCGAAGGAATGCTGTTTTTCGTAGAGGGGCAGGGCGCCCAGCAGGCGCTTGTTCTCATCCGTGACGATCAGGTGGCGCGGCAGCCAGCCGGTCCCGCCACCCACCGCTCCGGTGGACTCCAGCGCCTCCAGGAAGGCATGCCGCAGGGCCGGCTGGTCCGGCCCCACCAGGCGATCCCAGTCCGATGACGCGACCTGATGGATTCCCTCCAGCCTGTGCAGGCGCAGGGAACCGCTGTTCATGGTCTCGCGAACCGCTCAGGCGGCCGCGCCGTCTTCCAGTTCGAGTGCATTGAGGTACTGTTCGGCATCGAGGGCCGCCATGCAGCCGGTGCCGGCCGAAGTCACGGCCTGACGATAGACATGGTCCATGACATCACCCGCCGCGAACACGCCGGGCACGCTGGTGGCGGTGTGATTGCCCTGGAGGCCGCTCTGGACAACGATGTAGCCGCCTTCCATCTCGAGCTGTCCCTTGAACAGTTCCGTGTTCGGCTGGTGCCCGATTGCGATGAAGACACCGGACACGTCCAGTTCCCGGGTTTCATCCGGGTTCTGGCGGCTGCGCAGGCGGGCACCGGTGACGCCGCTGTCATCACCGAGAACCTCGTCGAGGGTGTGATTCCAGACGAAGGAAAGCTTGCCTTCCTTTTCCTTCTTGAACATCTGGTCCTGCAGGATGGCCTCCGCACGCAGCTTGTCGCGGCGGTGTACCACCGTCACGTGACTGGCGATGTTGGAAAGATACAGGGCTTCTTCCGCCGCGGTGTTGCCACCGCCGATCACCGCCACCTTCTGCTCACGATAGAAGAATCCGTCACAGGTGGCACAGGCGGAGACGCCCTTGCCCATGAAGCGTTCCTCGGACTCCAGGCCGAGGTACTTGGCACGCGCGCCGGTGGCAATCACCAGGGCATCGCAGCTGTATTCGCCCTGGTCCCCGGTGAGCCGGAGAGGGCGCTTGCTGAGATCCACATCGTTGATGTGGTCGAAGACGATTTCCGTCTCGAAGCGTTCGGCATGGCGGCGCATGCGGTCCATGAGCTCCGGCCCCTGGAGCCCGCTGACGTCACCGGGCCAGTTGTCCACGTCGGTGGTGGTCATGAGCTGGCCGCCCTGTTCGATGCCGGTCACCAGTACCGGGTTCAGATTGGCACGCGCCGCGTAGACGGCCGCGGTGTAGCCGGCGGGGCCTGATCCCAGGATCAGAAGGCGGCACTGCTTGGTTTCGCTCATGTATAATGGCTCCCGATCTTCGCGATTGACTTCCGGATTCGCCGACTCCCAGTGGCCGTGGACCGAGCTTTATGGCCCGGATGCCGTACCCCGGCGCAAGCCCCGGTAACACGCGTGTGACCGGACAGTCGCGTCCAGCAACGGTTGATTCTGAGCCTTTCGGGGCAGGCTGGCGTCGACGCCAGTGAATGCAACCGCGACATGGTAAGAGAACTCCCCGGTAGCGTAAAGGAGGCAAAATGCGTATTGGCATCCCCCGCGAGCTCAAGCCGCGCGAGGGCCGGGTCGGCCTGATTCCGGCCGCCTGTGGTGAACTGGTGCGCCAGGGCCACGAGGTCTTCATCGAGGCTTCGGCCGGCGAAAATAGCGGGTACACGGACGAACAGTACAAGGCCCTTGGTGTCACGGTGGTGCCCACGGCGGATGAGGTCTACGAGCAGGGCGAGATGATCGTCAAGGTGAAGGAGCCCATTGGCCCCGACCTGGACCGTCTCCGAAAGGAGCACCTCCTGTTCTGTTACCTGCACCTCGCCGCGGAACCCGAGCTGACCCGACGCCTGAAAGAGATCGGAAACACCAGCGTGGCCTTCGAGACGGTGGAGGACCAGCACGGGCGTCTGCCGCTGCTGGCCCCCATGAGCGACATTGCCGGACGCATTTCCATTCAGGTCGCCACCCATCTCCTGCACCAGCCGGAAGGCGGCAAGGGCATTCTTCTGGGCGGGATTCCGGCCGCCAAGCGGGGCAAGGTCGTGATCATGGGTTGCGGCATGGCCGGCGGCAACGCGGCCAAGCTCGCCGCGGGCATGGGTGCCGAAGTGGTGGTGTTCGACAAGGACCCGGACAAGCTGATGCAGGCCCGCGAGATCGGCCCGAATGTCTCCGGTCTTTATCCCCATACCGATGACGTGATCGAGGCGGTCAAGACGGCCGATATCGTCGTGGGCGCGGTGCTGGTGACCGGTGCCCGGGCACCGCACGTGGTTACCGCCGAGGCGGTGCGCCAGATGCAGCCCGGCAGCGTGGTGGTGGACATTTCCGTGGACCAGGGCGGCTGTGTCGAGACGACTCGCCCGACCACCTATGACGATCCCACCTATACCTGGGAGGGCGTGACCCATTTCACTGTGACCAACATGCCCGGTGCGGTACCCCGGACCGCGTCACAGGCGCTCTCGGCGGCGATCGCTCCCTATGTGGGGCGCCTGGCCCAGGGTGACTGGCGGGAGCATCCGGGGCTGGTCAAGGGCCTCAACGTGGAAGCTGGCAAGGTGGTCCACCCGGCGGTGCCCGACGCCTGAGCGCAGGACGCTGCCATGGACAATTGCGGGCGGATTCGAATGTGCCCGGCGGCGACGATGCTGCAAGGCTTGTCGTCGGCCGGGCTTGCTTCCACAATGGGTCTCTGATTGCGCTTCCTGACTTGCGAAAGTCCTTTATTCGCAGTAAGTTGCGCGTATTACCTTATGTTGGATGATAGCTTGCAGGGCAAGCCGTGACAGCCGCCGTCGAGGATTGAGGCACCGTGGCACAGGCAAAAGCCAGAAAAGGGGAGAAGTCGCTTGCCCGGGAGCGTCTGCGCCGCGGGATCCGCGAGTCTGCGTTCTGGATCTGCCTTGCGGTGGCCCTGGTGCTGGTGGCGGCCCTGGTCAGCTACGATCCCGATGACCCCGGCTTCTCCCACGCAGGGGGCTTCGGGGCGGTCTCGAACTGGGTCGGCCCCACCGGAGCCTGGGTGGCGGATCTGCTGCTCTTCCTGCTGGGTTATCCCGCCTACCTGTTTCCGATCCTGGTGGCCTGGAGTGGCTGGCTGATCTTTCGCGCGCCCGCCGAAGCCGGCGTCACCGACGGTCTCACCCTGAGCCTGCGGTTTTTCGGTCTGGTGGTGGCCGTGGCGGCGGCCAGCGCCCTGGGTGCAATGCACTGGGAAGTCGATCCCCAGCGCTTGCCACTGGATGATCCCGGTGGTGCCGGTGGCCTGGTCGGAGCGGCCATTGGTGCCTTCGCCGAAAACAGCCTGGGCTATCTTGGCAGCACCCTGATTCTCCTCGCATTGCTGTTTACCGGAATCACCCTTTTCACGGGCTTGTCCTGGCTGGCGGTGATGGATGCGACCGGACGCATCAGTCTCGACCTCTGGGAGCGTGGCGTGAACCGCTGGTCGCGCCTGCTGCAGTGGTGGCAGGATCGCCGGCGGCGCCAGGAACAGCTGGCCGAGGTCAAGCAGCGCCAGCAGGTGGAGAAAAAGCGCAAGCCGCCGAAGATCACGCCGGTGGTGAAGGACACCGAACCCAGCGAGCGAAGCCAGAAGGAGCGCCAGCAGGCCCTGTTCGAGCCGCAACAGATCAGTGGTGGTGGGGACGCGGAACTGCCGCCCCTGTCCCTGCTCGACAATCCGGCCCCGAGTGAGGGCGGCTACTCGGAGGCGGCGCTTGAAGCCATGAGCCGGCAGGTCGAGCACAAGCTGCGCGATTTCGGGGTGGAAGTGGAAGTGGTCGCGGTCAATCCGGGGCCTGTGGTTACCCGCTTCGAGCTGCAGCCGGCGCCGGGGGTCAAGGTCAGTCAGATCTCCAATCTGTCCAAGGACCTGGCGCGGGCGATGTCGGCGATATCCGTGCGCGTGGTGGAAGTCATCCCCGGGCGCTCTGTGGTCGGGCTGGAAATCCCCAATGAAAACCGCGAACTGGTCACCCTCGGCGAGATCCTGAAGTCGCGGGCCTATGAGTCCTCGCGCTCCAACCTGACCCTGGCGCTCGGCAAGGATATCTCCGGGCGCACCCAGGTGACCGATCTCCAGAAAATGCCACACCTGCTGATCGCGGGCACGACCGGCTCGGGCAAGTCGGTAGCGATCAATGCCATGATCCTGAGCCTGCTGTACAAGGATTCGCCGGAAAAGGTCCGGCTGATCATGATCGACCCCAAGATGCTGGAGCTGTCGGTCTACGAAGGCATTCCGCATCTGCTCGCACCCGTGGTCACGGACATGAAGGAAGCGGCCAACGCACTGAAGTGGTGCGTGGGGGAAATGGAACGCCGTTATCGCCTGATGGCGGAACTGGGCGTCCGCAATCTGGCCGGCTACAACCGCAAGATTCGCGAAGCGCAGAAGAAGGGGCAGCCCATCCCGGACCCCACGGCCAATCGTGACGCACCCCCGGATGCGGCACCGGAGGATCTGCCCGAACCGGAACCGCTCGAGCCCCTGCCGGAAATCGTGGTGGTGATCGATGAACTGGCCGACATGATGATGATTGTCGGCAAGAAGGTGGAGGAGCTCATCGCCCGTCTCGCCCAGAAGGCGCGTGCGTCCGGAATTCATCTGATTCTCGCGACCCAGCGCCCGTCGGTGGACGTGATCACGGGCCTGATCAAGGCCAATATCCCGGCGCGTATCGCCTTTCAGGTCTCCTCCCGCGTCGATTCGCGCACCATCCTGGATCAGAACGGCGCCGAATCCCTGCTCGGGCATGGCGACATGCTTTATCTGCCGCCGGGCAAGGGCATGCCCGAACGCATTCACGGTGCCTTCGTATCCGACCAGGAAGTGCACCGGGTGGTAAGCCACCTCAAGCAGCAGGGTCAGCCCGAATACCGGGACGAAGTCCTGCAGGGGGCCGCGGAACCGGTCCCCGGCATGCCGGGTCTCAGTCCCGGAGAGAGCAGTGGCGAGGATCACGATCCGCTGTATGACCAGGCAGTACGCCTCGTGACCGAAACCCGCAAGGCATCGATATCGGGCGTTCAGCGGCGACTCAAGATTGGTTATAACCGCGCCGCGCGGATGATCGAGCAGATGGAAGAACAGGGGATCGTGGGTCCCCTGCAGGCGAACGGTTCGCGGGAAGTTCTGGCAGCCCCGCCCCCCGACGACGGCAGTGGCCGATAGAGGAAATGAACACCATGAAGATGCATTATCTGACCCTGTCGCTTGCCGCAGTGATGGCGGCAATGCTTGTGATCGTGCCGGCTGCGCAGGCGGATGAGGGTGACGGGATCGAGCGGCTCAAGCGCAGCATCGACGAACTGGACAGTCTGAGGGCCGGTTTCGAGCAGACCGTGCTGGATTCGGAATTCACCGTCGATGAAGTCTCACGGGGCACCGTCAAGATCAAGAAGCCGGGCCGTTTCCGCTGGGATTACACCGAGCCCCACGAACAGCTCATTGTCTCCAATGGCGAAAAGGTCTGGATGTACGAGGAGGACCTGATGCAGGTCACCATCCGCGACATGGATGAGACCCTGGCCAGCAGTCCCGCCATGCTCCTGACCGGGCGCGGTGACCTGGAGGACAGTTTCGAGCTCGAGGACAGCGGAAAAGCCGGGGAGCTGCACTGGGTGCAACTCGTTCCCCGGGTCCAGGATTCGGAATTTGAAACCATTCGGGTTGGTCTGGGCGAGGAAGGCGTCGAGGTGATGGAATTGCGCGACAATCTGGGGCAGACGACCCGGATCGAGTTCCGCACCATCGAGCGCAATCCCGAACTGGATGACGAGCTGTTCGAATTCACGCCCCCTGACGGAGTGGACGTGGTCGAGCAGTGAACGGAAGCGCAGACGTATCCGGAAAGGACCCGGCCGTGCAGGCGGACAGGACCACGCCGCTTGCCGAACGTCTGCGGCCAACAACCCCGGAAGAGCTGGTGGGGCAGGGAGCGGTTCTCGAGCCCGGCGGCCCCCTGCACCGCGCCCTTACCGGTGCCCGCCCGCATTCCATGATTCTCTGGGGCCCTCCGGGCACCGGCAAGACCACGATTGCGAGAATGGTTGCCCGTGCCAGCGGCGCCGCCTTCGAGAGTCTGTCCGCGGTCATGGCGGGCGTGAAGGACGTACGCGAGGCGGTGGCGGCCGCCCGTTCGCGCCGCGAACTGGATGGACAGCCCACGGTCCTGTTTCTGGACGAAGTGCACC
>SLND01000137.1 GCA_007133205.1 Natronospiraceae bacterium
CCGATGCTCCGGAACCAGGCGGTACGCAGGGCCAGCATGCGATCGCCGCGCAATTCGCCCTGGCGCAGTCCGGCAAGGGAAAAGGGCCCGCCAATCTCGAAGCTTTCCTGCAATGGAAGTGGCGCATCAGCCTCGCCCCACTCCCCGGCTGAAACAAGGTGGTGCTCGCCCAGTTCCCAGATGCGGCCAAATTGAAGATGGTCCCGGGTATAGACCCGATCCGCCCCAAGACTGCCCAGGTTGCGGCGCCGCTCGCCTTCAAGCCAACTGCCATCCTCGGGCCATTCGGCATCGTCGAGACTGTCGTATCGCAGCAGCAGGCGCGCACCGCCGGTGTCCATATCCTCCCGCTCCGCATCCGTGCCGCCGATCCTTACCGCGCTGTTCTGGGTGCCACGCCACAGGCCGAGGCGTACCTCGTAGTGGCGGCCATGGGCCCATCCGAAGTCGAATCCACCCCGGGCCTGGCGGGCTCGGAATTCGCTCAGCCGATTGCCATCCGAATCGAACAGGTCGAACACCGTGGACTCGTAACTGACCGGTGTGGCCACGAACAGGGCGCCGTCATATCTCAGCGGCTGATAGAACTCGCTGCGAATGGCTCGTGTGCGCCCGGCCTGCAGTTCGCTTCTCCATTCAGCGCCGAGCGCATTGAGGCTCGGCTGCAAGTGGCCGAGCCTGATGTCGTAATGCGCACTGCCGGTGAAGTCATCAAAGAGCTCCAGGCCCAACTGGAAGTGATGAGGCCCCAGGTCACGTTCCTCGACCTGAACTTCGAGAATGGTTTCATCATCATCTTCAATCAAGGCAAAATCCACACGCTCGATTTCACCCAGGCGGTAGATTCGGCCCAGATCCTGCTGCAGTACTTCCAGGTCGAGCGGCTCCCCGATCCGGCTGTCCATGAGCGGTTCCAGGCGTTGGCGCGATACCTGCTCCAGCCCGGAAAAACGTATTTCAACCAGCTCGCCGTATTCACCCAGATCCCGTCTCTGTCCCCGGCGCCATTCGTCGTAGGCCTCTTCCGGAACCTGCAAGGCTTCCAGCCGGGAAGCGGCCCTTTCCGCCGCGGCGTATCCCGCGGGGGCTCCCTCCAGCGTGCGTGGGAAATCCCGGGACGAAATATCTCCCAGGTGTGGCGTGAGCAGGACATCGTCGTCTCGCAGGTCCTCAAGTTCCTTCTGAGTCGAACGATAGGTGATCAGGGAGGTGACATGGGTGGTGATGGTGAAGATGTCGGTCAGTTGCTCCCGGGAATGCAACCGGGCACCCACATCCACGGCAATAACCACGTCGGCATCCAGTTCCCGGGCCGTACTTATCGGCAGATTGGAGACCAGCCCTCCATCCATGAGCAGTTGCTCGTCAATGTTTACTGGCGAAAATACCCCGGGCACCGACATGCTTGCCCGGATCGCCCGGGACAGGCGGCCACTGCCGAGATCCACCCGGTCTCCCGTTTCAAGATCGGCGGCCACCGCGCGGAAGGGAATGGGTAATTCGTCGAAATCCTCGATGCCGGCGCTGCGCAGGGTCGCGCGCTCAAGAATGAAACCGAGATTGCGCCCTTCGATCAGGCCTTCCGGCAGTCGGATTCTCTCCCGGTCCAGCCCTACTTCCAGGTCGAACAGATAACGTGCGTCAGCTTCCTTGGCCCGGAAAGGCAGGGACCGGCGTGGCTGGCGGTCGGAAAGGGCCAGATCCCAGTCCATGTCGGCAAGCAATTCCTCGATTTCCTCCGGTGACCATCCCGAAGCGTACAGTCCGCCCATGATGGCGCCGCCACTGGTTCCGACAATCCGGTCTACCGGGATTCTGTTGGCCTCCAGGTATTGCAGCACACCGAGGTGGGCACCACCCCGGGCACCACCGCCTCCGAGCACCAGCGCCACGCTTGGACGCTCTCCATCCCCTGTCTCCGGCGGATCGCCCTCCCCTTCTTCGGCGAATGCTGCCTCCTGACTGACTGCAGCAAGGGCCAGTGCGAGAAGCAGGGTTGAGAGGCGAATCAGTGGCTGCATGAGTGTCCTGTGTTCCGTCGCGGGCTCATGTTGTAAACGGTGGGCCCGATGTGCTTTTATGAGCCAGTGCTGTTCCTGATTCCTTACTTTGGGCCCGGTTGCCACATGAAAAAAGCGATTTCAGCAGTCATTGCCCTGACCAGCGGAATCATCCTGCTCGCCACGGCCCTGGCAGTGGAGAACGAGGAGGACATCGAAGAGCCCGTCGAGCAAAGGACCGGCGTGATCTTCGAAATTGACGGGCCGATTGGCCCGGCGACCCTGGATTATCTCCGTCGCGGCATCGAGCGCGCCCCGAATGATGGGCATGAGCTTATCATCCTGCGCATGGACACGCCCGGTGGGCTGCTGGAATCCACGCGTGAGATCAACAAGGCCATTCTCAATTCCGAGATTCCGGTCGTCACCTATGTAGCCCCCTCCGGAGCCCGTGCAGCCAGCGCCGGCACCTTCATTGCCTATGCCAGCCACGTCGCGGCAATGGCGCCCGCCACCAGCATCGGGGCGGCCACGCCGGTACAGATGGGGGCCCCGCAGGATCCGGAAGAGGACGAGGAGCTCGATGAGGACGAGCTCGAAGAAGAACTGGAGGAACGGCGGCAACGCGATCAGCCCGGTTCCGCCCAGGAACGCAAGGCGATCGAGGATGCGGTCAGCTACATCCGCAGCCTGGCCGAACGCCGTGACCGCAACGCGGACTGGGCCGAAAACGCCGTCAGGGAGGCGGCGACCCTGAGCGCCAGTTCCGCCCTGGAAGAGAACGTGATCAATTTCGTGGCCGATAACCTGGATGATCTGCTTGAGCAGATGGACGGCATGGAGGTCGAGACCGTTCTCGGGACGGTCACGATCCGGACCGAGAACATGCAGCTCGAGACTTCCGAACCCGATTGGCGTACCGAACTGCTGAGTGTGCTGACCAATCCGACGGTGGCCTATCTGCTCATGCTGATCGGCATTTATGGCTTGATTTTTGAAGGTTACAATCCCGGCGCCATCGTGCCAGGTGTGGTAGGCGCCATCTGTCTTCTGCTCGCACTGTTTGCATTCCAGGTCCTTCCGGTCAATTACGCCGGCTTTGCCCTGATTGCACTCGGGCTGATATTGATCATCAGTGAGGCCTTCGTGCCCAGTTTCGGGGTCCTGGGGATAGGTGGGCTCATATCCTTCGTCATAGGATCAATCATACTCATGGATACGGATGTACCCGGATTTGGAATACCCTTGCCATTGATCGCCGCGGTCAGCATTGCAGGCGGATTGATCACCTTCTCGATCATCGGCTTTGCCCTGCGTGCGCGGCGAACGCCGGTGGTCAGTGGCCAGGAAGAAATGGTGGGCCTGACCGGTACGGCCCAGGAGGATTTCGAGGGACAAGGCCGGGTCTGGGTTCGCAGCGAAATGTGGCGGGCGCAGTGTGACGCGCCGATAACCAAGGGCACCAAGGTTCGAGTTACGGGAATGGATGGCCTTGTACTGAAGGTCAAGCCCCTTTCCGAGGACGGAAATACCAACAATTCGGAGGCATGACCATGGGCATGTATATCACTCTTACCATCATCGGGATCATTGTTCTGTTCATCGTGAGCATGTTCAAGATCCTGAATGAATACGAGCGTGGCGTCATCTTCATGCTTGGGCGGTTCTACAAGGTCAAGGGCCCGGGCCTGATCATCGTCATCCCCCTCATCCAGGAAATGGTCAAGACCGACCTGCGAACCATCGTGCTGGATGTACCCAGTCAGGATGTGATTTCGCAGGACAATGTCTCCGTGAAGGTCAACGCGGTGATCTACTTCCGGATCATTGACCCGGAGAAAGCGGTCATTCAGGTCGCCAATGTCTTTGACGCGACCAGTCAGCTGGCCCAGACCACCCTGCGTTCGGTGCTCGGCAAGCACGAGCTGGACGAGATGCTTTCCGAGCGGGACAAGCTCAACGCCGATATCCAGGACATCCTCGATACCCACACAGACGCCTGGGGGATCAAGGTGACCAATGTGGAGATCAAGCATGTGGACCTGGATGAAAGCATGATCCGCGCGATTGCACGGCAGGCCGAGGCGGAGCGTTCGCGGCGGGCCAAGGTGATCCATGCGGAGGGGGAAAAACAGGCTTCCGAGTCCCTCGTGAATGCCGCCAACATGCTGGCCACCAATGGTCAGGCCATGCAACTGCGCTACCTGCAGACGCTGACGGACGTTGCCGGCGAGAAGAGCTCGACCATTGTCTTCCCCTTGCCCATGGACGTGATCGAGCCCCTGATGCGCAAGATGGGTGTGGAGCCGGGCAAGGGCAAGGAATAAATTACCCACCGGCTTCGTAAAAGAAAAAAGCCGCGGCTCTCCGCCGCGGCTTTTTTCTTTCCCGGGCGATTTGTATCGGAAAGCATTCTTCCCGCCTGCCCCCTACTCCTTGCCAATAAATGCCAGCGAGAAGGAACCCGGGCCCACATTGATCCCGGCGGTCGTACTCATGACCGACAGCATGGTTTCCACATTGTGCTTCTTGGCTACCCGGGTCAGCTCGGCATACTTGGGATGCTTCTTGATGACCTCCGGGTTGCCTGCATAGCTCATGCAGACCGTATTGGTGAGCAACTCTTCATTGCGGATCTTCTGCATGGTGTCGTCGAGGAGTACGGTGACTGCGCTGTCGAAACCCTGTATCTTCTTGACCGGTTCGCTTTCTCCCCGGTTCATCTCAATGATGGGTTTCATGTCCAGGGCGCTGCCCAGTTTGAAACTGAACCACCCCACACTGTTGTCGCCCTTCTCCCTGCCCCGGTGGTAGACGTAATACAGATCCTCGGGGATCAGGTAGGCGTAGACCTTTTCGGCCATGGCATCCAGCTCGGGCCGGACTTTCTCGATCGGCATCTCATCCTGCTTGATCATCCGTAGTGCCTCATGCACCAGGCAGGCCTCCCCCGTGAACAGCGTCTTGCTGTCCACAATGCGCATCGCGAAGGGGGTGTCCTTCCCGACCTTGCTGCGAATGCTCTTGTATTCGTTCAGGACTGCATAGGAGGCCTGGTTTACATGCTCGAAAGTCGGGCTCCGCGTGCTGGTGATGGTAATGGCCAGAACGCGATCGTATTCAACCACCAGTTTCTCAAGGAACAATTCCTTGATTTCATCCACTGAGGGCGGTTCGGTGCGCGCCGGAGAATCCTTGTTCGCGAGGTAGCGCTTGTAAAACCGCATCGTGGCCTGAGGGTCCCGCTCGTCCACGAAAAGTTCGTCACCGAAATAGAGGCGTATGGGCAGGATGTGCAGATTATGCTTGTCAATGTAACTGCGAGGCAGATCACAGGCGGAATCGATAACGACGCCGATCTTCATGCACGAGCTCCTTGTTGTTGATGCGGTCCAACTTGCCGTGTTGAGCAGACTGGATCAGTTTGCCGGGAGGGTCGCTACCGCCCTCCCCGACCGTACCTCTTTTGCCTTCCAGCTTAACGCAAAACTCGAGTTTTGCACCCATCATGGCACCCATACACCCTCGAACAGGGGGAGTGGGCAACTCCCGTCAGCGGGTCGCCCGCTTCCATTGTTGATCAAGCCGCTTGGCTGAAACCGGTTCAGTGGTGCCCAGCTGCTGAGCAAAAACGGACACCCGATACTCTTCCACCATCCAGCGGTAATGGGCCAGGGCCGGGTTTCGGGATTCTTCGCCAGGTTTCGCAACGCGTTCGGCAAGCCGCTCCCAGTGGCGCCGTACTTCGGCCGCCAGTGACGCGTCCTTCGGGTTCCCCTGCATCAGCTTTTCCAGTCGGAGCTCCAGGGCCTGGAGGTAACGGGGATAGGCGGCCAGGCGTGAGGTGGGTACGATCTCCAGGAAACCCGGAAACAGAAGCCAGTCGAGTTGCTCCCCCATGTCCCGGCCGGCCTTGAGCAGGACCGGGTTGAGCTTGCCCGAGAGGGTCCGACGGATGCGGTGATGGCGCTCGAGCACATCGGCGAGGGTTTCCAGCCAGCGCTCACCCGCGGGCAGGAGTTGGGCCGCGCCTTCACGACAGATTGCCTCGAATTCGTCACCGTCCCGGGGTAGATGCCCGGCCGGCAGCACGGCTTCGTCCACGACCAGACGCACCAGGGCATCGCGCAGCTCCCGGTCCGTACCCAGCTTGCGAAATTGGAGTGCCAGCCGGTCAAGATCCCGCAGGCGGCGCAGTGACTCGACCTGTTGGGGCAAGCGCAGCATGACGAGCCGGCGAATCCCCTCCCGGGTCATTTCCCGGGCTTCCTCCGGCTCATCGTGCAGAACCAGTTCCACGTCCCGCCCCCGATCCCGCAAGGCCGGCCAGGCCTGCATGCTGAGGCCGAAACGCTCTACCTCCACCGAATCGGGGATCCGGCCGAAATCCCACCTGCGGGTCCGCCGACTCGGCCAGTCCGGGCATTCGGCTTCGCCGAGCGTCTCGCTCGCACGGTGCCCATGACGTTCCTGCAGCCCTTCGATATCGTCGCTTTCCTCGATCACGCCGCCGTTCTCATCGACCAGCCGGACCCGGACATGCAGATGATCCGGGATCTGTTCCGGGCGCCAGGTATCGCTCGGAATCTCGGTTCCGGTCATCCGCTGAAGTTGTTGCGCCAGGGCGTCGATCATGGGCGACCCCGGCTCGATCGCTTCGAGTGCCGCAGCGGCAAAGTCAGGGGCCGGCACGAATTGGCGCCGCAGGGCCTTGGGCAGGGAACGGATCAGTGCAGTGGCCTTCTCCACCCGCCAGCCCGGAATTACCCAGTCGAGATCGGCGGCCCGGATCTGGTTTATCAGGGCCAGGGGCACTTCCAGGGTGGCGCCATCACGCTCGCCGCCGGGATCCAGCTGGTACTCCACCGGCACCCGGACTCCGCCCAGAACGACCTCGTCCGGAAAGTCCTCGACCAGATTCCCGGCCTCGCCCGCCATCACGTCATCGCGGCCCATCCTGAGGTCCTTGTCCGCCTGTCTACCGGTCTGCTTCAACCACCGGCGCAACGAGGGCCAGTCATTGACCTCCTCAGGCAGGCGCTCGTCATAGAAGGCCGCAAGCGCTTCCTCGTCCTTGAGCAGATCCCGGCGACGGCGCTTGGCTTCAAGCTCGCGAATCTCCTCGATCAGCGCGAGATTGTGGGCAAGAAAACCGGGGGTTTCGGGCAATTTCCCGGTCACCAGGCCGTCGCGGAGGAATATGCCGCGTGCCTCCTCCGGACGGACGCGGGCGTAATTGATCCGGCGCCGCGAGACCAGCTCCAGGCCGAAGAGGCTCACCCGTTCGAATCCATTGACCCGGCCCCGTCGTGCCTGCCAGTGCGGCTCGAAATATTCCCGGGCAAGGAGGTGTTCACCGGCCGCCTCGATCCACTCGGGCTCGACCCGGGCCACCGTGCGTCCGAAGGTCCGGGAGGTCTGGACCAGTTCCGCGGCCATGAGCCACTTGGGAGACTTGCGGAACAGGCCCGAACCCGGAAATACCCAGAACTGAAGGCCGCGCGGGCCCTCATAGGCATGGCTTTCGCCCTTCCGCCCCACCTGGGTGATCAGGCCCGACAACAGCGTGCGATGGACTGCGGTGTAATCCGCCGGCTGCTCGTTGTGACTGAGTTTCATGTCGCGGGTATTGAGGCGGAGCTGGCGCAGCAGATCGCTCCACTCCTCCATCCGCATTGGTGCCAGGAAATGCCGACGGCACCACTTGCGACGCTGGTTGCGTGACAGGCCATCGGTTTCACGCCGATAGCGGCGCCACAGATTCAGCAGGGACAGAAAATCGGATTGATCGTCCTGATCCACGCCATGGCATTCATCCGCCGCCTGACGGGCATTCTCGGGTCGCTCACGCGGATCCTGGATGCTCAGCCCGGCCACGATGATCAGCACTTCTTCCAGGCTTCCACGCCGACCTGCTTCCACCAGCATGCGGCCGTGGCGTGGATCAACCGGCAGGCGGGCAATCTGCCGCCCCTGTTCGGTCAGCCTGCGCTCATGGTCCAGCGCGCCCAGTTCCTCCAGTACCCGGTATCCATCCCGGATCAGCGGTGCCTCGGGCGGGTCGACGAAGGGGAAATCCTCGGGTTCCCCCAGGCGCAGCATTTTCATCTGCAATATCACGCTCGCCAGATTGCTGCGCTGGATTTCCGGTTCCGTGTATTCGGGGCGGGCCTCGAAATCTTCCTCGGAATAGAGCCGGATACAGATGCCCGGGCCGGTACGACCGCAACGACCGGCACGCTGCTCGGCGCTTGCCCGTGACACCGGCTCCACCGGCAAACGCTGGACCTTGGTGCGATAGCTGTAACGGCTCAGGCGGACCAGACCACTGTCGACCACGTATCGAATTCCGGGGACGGTGAGCGAGGTTTCGGCCACGTTGGTGGCGAGCACGACACGACGGGCGTCTCCGGTGGGTCGGAATACCCGATCCTGATCCCGGGAAGACAGTCGTCCATAGAGAGGCAGGATCTCCACGCCCTGTCTGAAACGCTTGCGCAGCACCTGCTCGGTATCCCGGATCTGACGCTCACCGGGCAGGAAGACGAGTACATCTCCCGGCCCCTCCCGCCACAGTTCACGTATCCCCTCCCCGATCGCCTGCCCCAGACTCTGTTCCTCGTCCGAAGTATCGTCTCCCCTGGAATCAGCGACGGGACGATAGCGGACTTCCACCGGCCAGGTCCGGCCGGACACCTCGATCACGGGCGCATCGCCGAAATGCCGCGAGAAACGCTCGGTATCGAGGGTCGCCGAGGTGATGATCAGCTTGAGATCGGGGCGTCGTTCGATCAGGCGTCGCAGGTAGCCGAGCAAAAAATCGATATTGAGGCTGCGCTCGTGGGCCTCGTCCACGATCAGGGTGTCGTAGGCGGCAAGATCGCGGTCGGACTGGGTTTCAGCCAGCAGCATCCCGTCGGTGACCAGCTTGACGAGGGTGTCATCACCGACCCGGTCGCTGAAGCGCACCCGGTAGCCGATCAGGTCGCCGACTTCGCTGCCCACTTCCTCCGCGATTCGTGCCGCGGTACTGCGTGCCGCCACCCGGCGCGGCTGGGTATGGCCGATCATGCCCCGGCTGCCACGTCCGAGCTCGAGGCAGATCTTGGGTAGCTGGGTGGTCTTGCCGGAACCGGTTTCTCCGGCCACGATCACGACCTGATGGTCCTGGATCGCCCGGGCGATCTCCTCCCGCCGCTCACTGACCGGCAGCTCGTCCGGATAGCTGATCGCGGGTACCCGCGAACGGCGCCGCTGGACGCGCCGGGTCGAGGACTGGATGCGCGATTCCAGCTCTCCCAGTCGTTGTACATTTCCTTGCTTGCGCAGTTTCCGTAGTCGCGGGCCCAGCTCGTGGGCATCCACGAGCATGCAATCATCCAGACGGGATTCGATTGCCGAGAACAGCTCGCTCATCTGTCATCACTGGCACTTTGGTCCTGACCGGGCTGCACCCCTGGATCTCTCTCGGATGAAACGACCCGAATCGGAAACGGATCGGTCACCGAGCCCGTATACAGGCTGCGATGGGGAAAGGGAATCTCGATGCCTTCTTCATCAAAGGCAATCTTCACCCGCTCCGGAATATTGTTTCTCAGGGCCAGCCAGTTTTCCCGCGTGGTCCAGACCGAAAACTGGAAATCCAGCGAGGAATCACCGAACCCCTGAAACAGGATCAGGGGTGGTGGATCAATCAGACACAGCGGATACTCTTCGGCGACCCGCTGCAGGACGGAACGCACATGGGCAATGTCTTCCTTGTAGGCCACACCCACCTTGAGATCGAAACGGCGAATCGGGAAGCTGGTCCAGTTCGTGATTTCGGAGTTGAGCAGGGTTTCGTTGGGGACCCGCACCAGACGGTTGTCGAAGGTCCGCAATTTGACCGACAACAGATCAATGGAGAGCACCTCCCCCGTGGTGCCCCCCACCTCGATGATGTCACCGATCACGAAAGGTTTCTCTCCGATCAGGAACAGACCACTGATCAGATTGGAGGCGGAGGTCTGCGAAGCGAAACCCAGGGCCACTGAAAGAATGCCGGCCGCACCCAGGATCACCGCGAGACTGAAGCCCAGTTCATGCATCGCCGACATGGCGGTGATGACCAGAAGTCCCCAGAAGACCAGCCGTCGGAGCAGAGCCGATTGCTGCGGCTCCAGGTAACGAGAGCTCAGGCGACCGGCGAACTTGCCCGCGAGCTTTGCAATGATCAGGCCGGCAATGACAATGACTGCGGCCCGGACAAGATTCAGTCCCTGCTCCGATGCGATGAATTCCATGACATTCATTCGCTCAGCACCCTCCCTGCAAGATCACGGCTTGGCACAGATTCCGTCGCCCGCCGCCACAAGCTGCTTGTGGCTCTGCTGTCGCCATGGATTGCTGCGAGTTCATCCGAACAATCGATCCAGTGCGCGTTTCAGGACATGGCGTTCGCTCTGATCGCGGGCCTCCACCAGGGGCGTGGGATCCACACCCTCGGGGAAGGTTCCCTCGTCCAGACTCAGGCGCCCCTGCTTCCCCTCGGCGCTGCGCTCCATCACCAGGGGTTGCGTCCAGAGCTGATGATCCTGTCCGAGGTGCAGATTGAGGATCGGCACCGGCAGACTGATGCGCTCAATCAGAAAGGGATCATCGCCGAGGTTGCGCAACAGAATGCGCGACAATATGCGGTGCGGGCGCTGAGTGACGTCCTCGAAGCGCAGCCGCCCCAGGCTTCGGCTGGCATAGCAAAGATCCCCTTCCCGGGTATTGGGGCCGAACCAGGTGTCCGAAGGCCGATAGGCAGGCAATTCCAGCAGTTTCGGACCTGCTTCACCCGCCGAGATGTTGATCCAGGCGGCCGAACCGACGTAGAGCAGGCTCTCCTCCCCGGCCGGCAGGTAGAATGGCAATTCCGTGCGGACCACCACCGGGCGGTCGGCCCCACGTGGCGCCAGATGGAGGCTGGGTTCGGTATCGCGCAGTCCGAAGCGGGCAATTTTCCAGCCCTCTTCCTCGGCGCTTGGAAAATCCTCTGCATCGATCTCTCCGAATTCGAGGGTCGCCTCCAGGGGGTCGTCACCGTAACGCCAGGCCAGGCGCCATTCATTGCGCCAGCGACGGGCCAGCAGTTCCAGCGGGCCAATCCGCCACCGGCGTACCGCGCCGACTTCGAGTTCAAACCCGCCCCACCAGCGACGGCCATTGCCGCCGCTGTCCTGACTATCGTCCTTCCTGTTCGCCGATTTACTCGTCATTGTTTTTCCGCGTCATGCTTTTCCCGTCCCTTGGCCGCTTCCCAGAGGGCATCCATGGTATCGATATTACTGTCCGCCGGGCTCTGGCCTTGTCTTGCCAGCTCCGTCTCCACATGGCGGAAACGCTTCTCGAAGCGAGCAATGCAGTCCTTGATCGCCGCCTCCGGGTCAACTTCCAGGTGACGGGCGAGATTGGTCACCGCAAACAGCAGATCGCCCACTTCCCGGGAAAGGCGCTCGCCTGAAGCCTGTTCGGCCATCGCTTCCTCGATTTCGCCCAGTTCTTCGCGGATCTTGGTGATTGGACCGTCGACACTGGGCCAGTCGAAGCCGACGCGGGACGCCCGACGCCCAATGGCCGCTGCCCGAGCCAGCCCCGGCAAGGACACCGGAATTCCATCCAGGCAAGAGCTTCCCTGCTTGCCGAAGGCTGCCTTTTCCTCCGCCTTGATCGCTTCCCAGTCGGCATGCTGTTCCGCCTCGGAGGCATATTCCCGGTTCCCGAAAACATGCGGATGGCGCCTCACCATCTTGTCACTGATGCTTCGGGCGACATCGGAAAAATCGAAATGGCCGGCCTCCTCGGCCATCCGGGCATGGAAGACGACCTGAAACAGCAAATCGCCCAGTTCCTCGCGGAGCCCGTCCATGTCCTGTTGGCGGATTGCGTCGTCCACCTCACAGGCTTCCTCGATCGTGTAGGGCGCAATGGTGGAAAAGCTCTGGGCCCGGTCCCAGGGGCAACCCTCCGGACCGCGCAGCTCCGCCATTATTTCAAGCAATCTATCAACTTCGCTCATCAGGTTACTGATTTCCCGATTCCTTTTCATGAATAAGACGGCTCAGGCTGACGATCATGGCCGCCGTGGCGCCCCAGATCCGGTAGTCAGACCACTGAATCACCCAGAAGCCGATCTCATGACCGGCGAAGGAGCGATACTCGCGATGGTGATTACCCGGGTCCAGCGCATAGGCGAGTGGCATCTCGAATACGGAGGCCACCTCGTGGGGGTCGGGGCTGACGACGTAGTCCGGCGCCACCAGGCCCACCACCGGCGATACCGCAAAGCCGGTGATGGTCAGATGCGGCCTCAGATAGCCGCGCACGTCAATCAGTTCGCTGCCGACCCCGATTTCCTCCCGGGTCTCGCGCAGGGCCGCGGCGGTGACATCCCGGTCCTGGCTTTCCAGGCTCCCGCCCGGGAAACAGATCTGGCCCGGGTGGTCAGGGAGATGATCCGTCCGACAGGTCAGCAGCAGACCGGGCTCGGCACCATGATTGACCACCGGAACAAGGACGGCCGCCGGTCTGCGAGGGCCGGTGGGACGCAATTCCGGCGGCACATCCCGGGTCGCTCCGAGACGCGCCTCGGCGAGCAGGTCGGCCGGTGGGCCGGTCTCGGCAAGACGCTGCAGGAGCCGTTCCCGGAGGTCCATGCTGCTCAGCCCTTGATTCCGCCGCGGGTCAGTTCCTTCGGATCCAGAAGGCGCTGCAGCTCCTGTTCGGACAGATCCGTTTCTTCCTTCGCGACCTCCAGAATCGGCCGGCCCTCGGCGTAGGCCCGCTTTGCAATTGCCGCGCCCTTTTCGTAGCCGATCACCGGGTTCAGCGCCGTGACCAGGATCGGATTCTTGTCCAGGGCCTCGCGCAGATTCTCCTCATTGACCCTGAAATCGCGGATCGCGCTGTCGGCGAGCTGGGTGGAGCCATTCGCCAGCAGTTCGATGCTCTGAAGCAGGTTATAGGCAATCACCGGGAGCATGACATTGAGTTCGAAATTTCCGGACTGCCCTCCCACGGTGATGGTTTCATCGTTACCGATCACCTGCGCCGAGAGCATGCAGACCGCTTCCGGAATCACCGGATTGATCTTGCCGGGCATGATGCTGCTGCCCGGCTGAAGGGCCGGCAGGGTGATCTCGGACAATCCCGCCAGCGGACCGCTGTTCATCCAGCGCAGGTCATTGGCAATCTTCATCAGCGAGACCGCCACCACCTTGAGCTGTCCCGACAGCTCCACCGCCGTGTCCTGGGTGGAAAGACTCTCGAAGGAATCCTCATTGGGCCGGAACTCCAACCCGGTCTTTTCCGACAGATGGGCGGCGAAGGAGGCGGCAAACTGCTCATGGGCATTGATGCCGGTCCCCACCGCAGTACCGCCCTGTGCCAGGCCATACAGGCGCGGCAGGGTGGCCTCGACCCGCTGGCAGCCGCGGCGGATCTGGGTGGCCCAGGAGCCAATGGATTGCTCCATCCGCACCGGCATGGCATCCATGAGGTGGGTGCGGCCGGTCTTCACGCTGTCGGACAGTTCCCCGGCACGGCGCTCGATGGTGCCGGCCAGGTGCCTCAG
Source organism: Natronospiraceae bacterium (assembly GCA_007133205.1). Taxonomy (GTDB): domain Bacteria; phylum Pseudomonadota; class Gammaproteobacteria; order Natronospirales; family Natronospiraceae; genus SLND01. The sequence continues at coordinate 13,597 of SLND01000137.1, forward strand.
GGCGGGCAGCAGACGTTCATTGACTTCCAGCGAGGCGCTGACGTGAATGGTGGTCGGAATCACGTCATTGCTGCTCTGCCCCATGTTGACGTGGTCATTCGGGTGAACGGTATCGCCGAGTCGCCTTGTCGCCAGCCCCGCGATGACTTCATTGGCGTTCATGTTCGAACTGGTACCCGACCCGGTCTGGAATACATCCACGGGAAACTGTGCGTCATGACGGCCGCTGATCACCTCTTCGGCGGCCGACTGAATGGCATCGGCCCGGGCGTCGTCGAGCAAACCCAGTTCACGGTTGGCCGCGGCGGCGGCCCATTTCACCAGGCCAAGGGCACGAATGAAGGCGCGCGGCATGCGCAACCCGCTGATGGGGAAATTGTTGACCGCCCGTTGGGTCTGGGCGCCCCACAGCGCTTCGGCGGGTACTTCCAGCTCTCCCATGCTGTCGCTTTCAGTGCGAAAGCCCTTTTTGGTCATGACCTTATCTCCTGAATTTAAAGTTCCGCTTGTATCACTGTCGCTCCCGGATGCTCGCTTTTCGCAGCCGATGCTTGCGGACTTGGGGCAGGCCTGGATGCCGACCGGGTGCGAGAGCGGGAATGCTATCATTCTTCCCCCTCCCGCGGCGGCAAGATGGCTGCTCTTCAGCCGCTTTCCGCGGCCGCTTGATGTATCATTCGCTCCTTTTCGCAGGATCCGAGGAATAGCAAACCGATGACTGACAGCGCGCTGACCGCCCTTTCCCCACTTGATGGCCGTTATGCCTCCAAGACAGAAGCCCTGCGCAGCTATTTCAGCGAGGCCGGGCTGATCCGCTACCGGGCTATCGTGGAGGTGCGCTGGCTCCAGGCCCTTGCCGACGAACCGGCGATCACGGAACTGCCATCGTTGTCAGCGGGTGCCAACGAATTCCTTGAAGGGCTCCTGCGGGATTTCGACAGTGAGGCTGCGGCACGGGTCAAGGCGATCGAGGCCGAGACCAACCATGACGTGAAGGCGGTCGAGTATTTTCTCAAGGAAGAGGTAAGGAATAACGCAGAACTTGCAGAAAAGTCTGAGTTTTTTCATTTCGCCTGCACCTCGGAAGACATCAACAACCTGGCCTACGCGATGATGCTTGCCGATGCCCGGGAGGCCATCCTCCTGCGGGAGATGGATGCCATCATCGATCAGCTTCGGACCATGGCCCACGAGCATGCCGAAGTCCCCATGCTGTCGCGCACACACGGCCAACCGGCCTCACCGACCACCCTGGGCAAGGAAATGGCCAATGTGGTCCACCGGCTGCGACGTCAGCGCCGGCGCTTCGCCGATGTCGCAATTCTCGGCAAGATCAATGGCGCGGTCGGCAATTTCAATGCGCACCTGGCCACCTACCCGGAGGTGGACTGGCTCGCCCTCTCCCGCCGCTTTGTAGAGGGACTGGGGCTGCACTGGAATCCCTATACGACCCAGATCGAACCCCATGACTACATGGCGGAACTGTTTGATGCCTGCTGCGGCTTCAACACCGTGTTGCTGGATCTCTGCCGTGACCTCTGGGGCTATATCAGTCTCGGTTATTTCCGCCAGCGGACGGTAGCGGGCGAAGTGGGATCGTCAACCATGCCGCACAAGGTAAATCCCATCGATTTCGAGAATGCGGAAGGCAATCTGGGTATCGCCAACGCCATTCACCGCCACCTTGCAGACAAGTTGCCGGTATCGCGCTGGCAGCGTGATCTGACCGATTCCACGGTGCTGCGCAACCTGGGCACGGCCTTCGGCCACGGCCTGATCAGCTACAAGGCCGTGCGCAAGGGCCTGGACAAGCTCGAAGTGGACCCGGAACGCCTGGCGGCGGACCTGGATGCCAACTGGGAAGTACTCGCCGAGCCGATCCAGACGGTCATGCGCCGCCACGGCATCGAAGCGCCCTACGAGAAGCTCAAGGAACTGACCCGCGGCCAGCGGGTGGACCGGGAGGGCCTTCAGACCTTCATCAAGGGCCTGGGCCTGCCCGAAGGCACTACGCGGGAACTGCTGGCCCTGACCCCGGCCAGTTACCTGGGTAACGCCGCGAAACAGGCCCGCGCGGTCTGAACCCATGGCTTCCCTGCCCCGTCTCCCAAGCGGGCTCCCGGCGGGTCTCGACCCCGAGGCCTTTCTCGCCGAGCACTGGCAAAAACAGCCACTGCTGCTGCGTGCTGCCTTTCCCGGTTTTCGCAGCCCCCTGACGGCGGACGAACTCGCCGGTCTGGCCTGCGATCCGGCGGTGGAGAGTCGCCTGGTACTCGGCAGCCCGCAGGGGCCCTGGCGCCTGGAAAACGGCCCCTTCACAACTGAGCGCTTTTCCGAACTGTCCGAGCGGGACTGGACCCTGCTGGCCCAGGATGTGGACAAGCATCTGCCGGAGCTGGCGCGGATTCTGGAGGCCTTTGCCTTTCTCCCGCGCTGGCGGATTGACGATCTGATGATCAGCTATGCCCCACCGGGCGGCTCGGTCGGCCCGCATGTGGACGCCTACGATGTCTTCCTGCTGCAGGCCGAGGGACAGCGTCGCTGGCAGATCGACCCGGAACCGGGTTCGCTCGCACTGCGTGAAGACAGTGACATTCGCGTGCTTGACGATTTCGAGCCCGTCAGGGAATGGGTGCTCGAGCCCGGGGACATGCTCTATCTCCCGCCCGGAGTGGCCCATCACGGGATCGCGGAGTCGGAGTGCATGACCTGGTCGATCGGCTTCCGGGCACCGGATGCGCCGGAGATGATCAGTGACCTGGCCGAGTATGTGGCGTCCCGGCAGGCGGAAGACAGGCGCTATCGCGATTCCGACCTGCATTCTCACGAAGCCGGTGCCCATATATCCACGCAGGCCGTGGCCAGGCTCAGGGCAGTGCTCCGGGACCTCCTGGAGATGGAAGACGAGACCCTGGCGGACTGGTTTGGCCAGTTCATCACCGAACCCAAGCCCTGGTTGCGTGCCGAGTCCCCCGAATCGGGCACCCGCCTGGAGTCGGACCCGGGGAAATATCTGTCCGGCGGTCAGGCCCTGATCCTGCGCAGCGATGTGCTGGTCGCCTGGCGCGAGGGCGCGGACGGACAGATACGACTGTTCCTGGATGGCGAAATGGAGTTGTGGCCGCCCGACACGAAGGAACTTGCACGCCGACTGGCTGATTGCCGGCGACTTGTCCCGGAGGATCACGACTTGGTTGTTGGTGGTCAGGCTCGTAAGCTGGTTACAGAGTGGATTATGCGGGGACTGCTGGAGCCCGGCGACAATGAGTGAACACAAGCCAGATTTCTCCCTTCGTGTTGCCCGCTGGCCGGAGGATATTCCCGCTCTGCGGCAGGTACGGGAACCGGTATTCGTCAAGGAACAGGAGGTTCCCCTGGAACTGGAATGGGACGAGGACGATCCCCGCTGTCACCACATCCTGGCCGAAGACCCCAGTGGCCGGCCGATTGGCACCGGGCGGCTGTCACCGCAAGGCAAGATCGGGAGAATGGCGGTCCTGAAGGAATGGCGGGGACATGGTGTGGGCAGCGCCCTGCTCGACGCACTGGTCGCTCAGGCGCGGACCGTGGGCCTGGAGGAATGCCTGCTCCATGCGCAGACGTCGGCGCTCAGTTTTTATGAGCGCCATGGGTTTGTTGCCGAAGGACCGGAATTCGAGGAAGCGGACATTCCTCACCGGCTGATGCGGCAAAGGCTCGGAGGCAATGGAGCATGAACGAATCACTTCCGGACGGACCGCTGGAATCACTCTCCGACAATCGCGCCGCGGCGGACCATCTCGCCGGCGAGGTACGTCGCGAATTGCTGGTTTTCAGTCGGGACATGGACCCCAATGTGCTGAATCGTGGCGAGTGGCTGGAAGCGGTGCGGCAGTTCGTGATCCGGAGCCGACACACCCAATTGCGCGTTCTCGTGATCGATCCGACCAGGGCAATCCGCGAAGGCCATGGCCTGGTAAGGCTGGGGCAAAGATTGTCCAGTCACATCCATCTGCACCGGGTAAACGAGGATCACGCCGACCGGGCAGACTGTTTCATCGTGGCGGATGATCTCGCTTATCTCTACCGGCCCAATGCCGCGCGCTGGGAAGGACGCTGGAGCACACGTTCCGGTGCCGACGCCCGACAACTGAGGCAGGATTTTGATGACATGTGGCAGCGCAGCCTGCCCGAACCCGAGTTCCGAAAGCTCTGAAACCGACCGGCTTCAGGCCCGGGAACGTTCGCTGATTCACAGGGAAGACACATGGTCTGGAAACCCCATGTCACCGTCTCCGCCGTCGTTCAGGAAGGAAACCGTTTCCTGCTGGTCGAGGAGGAAATCCGCGGGCAGATCGAATACAACAACCCCGCCGGTCATCTCGAGGACGGCGAAACTCTGGTTGAAGCAGTCCGCCGCGAAGTCAGGGAAGAAGCCGCACGCGGTTTTGAGCCGCGCTCGATTACCGGGATCTATCTCTGGCGCAATCCGGGCAGCAACAAGACCTTTCTGCGGGTCAGCTTCTACGGCACCGCCGGTGAGCCCGACCCGGACCAGGCCCTGGATGACGGCATCCTGCGTACCATCTGGCGGACCCGGGACGAGATCGCCTCGGGCGAATTGCGAATGCGAAGTCCATTGGTCCTGCAGTCCATCGATGATCACCTGCAGGGCAGGAATTACCCGCTGGAAATCCTCACTCATCTGCCCGACGGGCATTTCTGACACCCCGTCCCGCTCCCGGCGTGGATCCGGCTGTGAAATGCCGGCCAGCTCCCGCGTATAATCACGCCCATGAGTGACAAGTCCGAACAGACTGTTGTTGTAGGCATGTCCGGCGGCGTGGATTCTTCCGTGGCTGCCAGCCTGCTGGTGGACGCCGGATATCGGGTCCATGGGCTGTTCATGGATAACTGGGAAGACGAAGAAGCCTACTGCACCGCGGCCGAGGATTTTCAGGATGCGCGACGGGTGGCCGAGGAACTGGATATCCCGCTGCAGCGCGTGAGTTTTGCCTCCGAATACCGGGACCGGGTCTTCAGTTACTTCCTGGACGAATATGCCGCCGGACGTACCCCGAATCCGGATGTCTTGTGCAACACCGAGATCAAGTTTCGCGCCTTTCTCGACTATGCACTGCGCCTGGGGGCGGACTGGATCGCCACCGGACATTATGCCCGTACCGGAATGCGCGATGGCCGAGTCCGCCTGCTCAAGGGCCGCGATCGCAACAAGGACCAGACCTATTTCCTTCACGGTATCCGCCAGGAGGCACTGGAGCGGGTATTGTTTCCGGTCGGCGGCCTGCCCAAGGAGCAAGTCCGTGAATTGGCGGTGCAAGCCGGTTTTCACAACCACGACAAGAAGGACAGCACCGGTATCTGTTTTATCGGCGAGCGTGCTTTCCGCAGTTTCCTGTCGGAGTTTCTGCCGGCCCGCCCCGGCCCGATCCTCACACCGGAAGGTCGGGAAATCGGCCAGCACCAGGGCGCCCTGTACTACACCATCGGCCAGCGCCAGGGACTGGGCATCGGGGGTGTTCCGGGTGCTTCCGACGCTCCCTGGTACGTGGCCGACAAGGATGTGGCGCGCAACAGCCTGATTGCGGTCCAGGGACACGACCACCCCCTGCTCCGCCACGTGGGCCTGTACGCAAGCGAGCTTCACTGGCTGGGAGATCCACCCGAGCTGCCCCTGCGTTGCAGCGCCAAGACCCGCTATCGCCAGGCTGATCAGGCTTGCCAGGTCCGTGCCTGCGAAGATGGTCGCCTGGAGGTGCGTTTCGACCACAGCCTGCGTGCGGTGACTCCGGGGCAGTACGTGGTCTTTTATGATGGCGAGGAATGTCTGGGCGGTGGCGTCATTGATGCCGCCATTCGTGAGGATGACGGGATACTGGCGGAGACCGGCACATGAATGTCATCCAGGAGCGTACGCTGGCCCTGGCGGGCCTGTTTCAGGCCATCAAGGGGGTCCACGAAATCTCGCGCAAGGGTCTGACCGACAGTCAATATCTGGAAACCGCCGTCCACAGCATTCTCGCCACGGATACCGAAGAGACCAGCGAGGTGTTCGGCGGTACACAGGCGATCCATCCAGGCCTGGACCTGTTCCGCCGCATTCTGACCGAACAGGTGCCCCGGGAGCAGATGCCCATGACCCGGTACGCCGTCAGCGTCATGCATCTTGCCAAGAAACTGCGACGCAAGCCCGAATTGCTGAACGAACTGGGTGAGGGCATCGAAAAGGCGCGTGGTCAGGTGGAAGCTTTCGGCAGGGTGCACGAAAACGTCCTGGCAAGCCTGGCCGATCTGTATACCGAAACCGTGGGCCGGATACCGCCTCGGGTCATGGTGACCGGCGACGACACCCATCTCCAGAATCCGCGCAACGTCAATGCCATTCGAACCCTGCTGCTTGCCGGCGTGCGGGCCGCGGTTCTGTGGTACCAGCTGGGAGGGAACCGGCTGAACCTGATTCTTCAGCGCAAGGCCCTGGCGCGGGAGGCTACCCGCCTGATCGAACGACCGGCCTGATCACGCCAGGCCCGCTTCGATGAAATCCAGCTTGCGCGTCTGGGGAAGGCGGTAGAAACGCCGTAGCTCCCGGTGCAATGGCCCTGTCCCGGGGCGATGCATGCGTTCCAGCAAACGTTCACAGTAGCGTCCCGCATACAGGCTGGCAGTCTGATAGCGGTAACGCTCCTCGGCGTCCAGATCCGGCGCGAAGTCCGGATTGCCGAACAGGGCATGGTGCAGGCCCGTTCCGGGCACCCGCCCCTCCGTCTGGCGGGCTACCAGCAGGGCGGCCGCCACGAACTTGTCCACTTCGGCCTGCAATTCCATTTCCAGGCGTGACACCGGACGCTCGTGGCGGGCATTGTGGCCGAGATAGACAAAATGGCTTATCCCCTCGAGCGCGGTCCAGAAATCCACCAGATTGTCGTCGGCCAGCAGTTTGTGGGGCGGATTGCCACTCAAGCGGTCGAGCAATTCCGGCGCCAGATACAGGGAGACATTGAGTTCATCGTCAATTTCCTGCACCAGCAGTTTCTCGTCCGCCGGCCGAAAGCCCTGTCCTTCAATCAGGCGCACAAAGCTTTCATCAGTGAGTACAAAGTCGGTGACATCAGCCCCCGCCTCTACCTGGTAAAGGCGCTCCAGCAGCAACTGCAGTGAGCGCAGCACCGGGTGCGCCGCGCCATGTGCTTCAGTGCTCACGGCCAATCACCGAACTCTGGAGTGGCTGAATACCCATCTCTTCCAGTTTGCGTCGGGCACGGGGACTGCCGGTACGAAGCCACAACTCGTACAGACGCATGACGTTCTGCTCCGAGTTCCCGCGGGCAGTCTCCGCCACTTCGGCAAGCACATCAAGGAAATCGGTAAACTTCTCGGCCAGTTCCCCGAATACCGCGTTGCTCTCGAGCATTTCAAAGCTCCGCGGTGGTGCCTCGGCCAGACTGCTGTAGGCCGCACCCCCCATGCCCGCGTAGTAGTCCACGTCCACCAGCTTGCGCTGGAGGCTTTCGGCGAAGAAGCCGGCCACGAACAGGGCCAGGTCTCCGAGGCGCTGGAGGTTGCGGCGTCGAACCTCCTCGGAAGAAGACTCCACCGCGTCCCGGTAGATCATGGCCAGAGGCTGGTGACTCCGGCCCTCTTCCTCGGTCATGCGGTAAAGATTCTCGGAACGACTGTATTCCGTGAGCACATTGACCACATAATCGCCAGTGGATTCGGTCGCTTCCACGGAATTACGAACCATGGCCTCGTGAACCGAAGACCGGAACCAGTCGCGCAGATCGTTTACCGTCATCAGCCGCCGGGAATCATGATCCTGGACACTCATTGGCCTGACCTCGCCTACAGCATGTACCTGATGCTCATTAAAAGCCTGGCGTGAGGGCATCGCAAATGCCGTCATGCCAGGTGGCAACAAAGTGCTTTTCAATCCCCCGGAAACCGTGTTATTAGTTAATTCCTTTTCCCCGGAGAACCCCCCGCAGGCCCGGTGACGGCATCCGGGTTTCCCGTATCTTCCTGAATCGCAAGTTATTCTGGCCTTGCCCGGAGCTTCGGGAAGGCTTGCTGGTCAGCACTCCCGGACGTTGGCTGACAACCACACGTCCACTACGTGACACCGTTCATCCAGGACAGCGCTGACGGGTTCAGCTTGCCCCGTGGACTGTCTCCGTTTTCAGCTCGCAATGCCTTGCGCAAGCCGCCCAGTCGTCGCGGGCTGCGGGGGAACGGGTCTTTCCGGTATAATTGGCGCTTTGCCGCGCGAGGCGGAACCCGCGTCGAGGCAGCGGCCATGCTTCCCCAGTGATCATGAGGCTCCCACGGGTACACGGTCAGGGGGTCGCGGTCCACGCCAAACAGCGGCCCGGACCTGCGCCTGCCAGGGTACGGGGAGTGGCCGGGGACCAATCACGCCATTAGATCGACAGCAGACACTTTCCGGGAGGATCCATGACGGACACGTTCAAAGCACGCTCCGAGCTCAAGCTTGGCGAGCGCACCTACGAAATCTTCAGGCTCGATGCCCTGCCGGACGATTACAAGGTGGATCGCCTGCCCTTCTCCCTCAAGGTCCTGCTGGAAAACCTCTTAAGGCATGAAGACGGCGACAGCGTCACGGCCGATGACATCAAGGCCCTGGCCAACTGGGATCCCAAGGCGAAGCCGAAGGACGAAATCTCCTTCACCCCGGCCCGGGTGATCCTGCAGGACTTCACCGGGGTTCCCGCCGTGGTCGATCTGGCCGCGATGCGGGATGCGGTCAAGAAACTCGGCGGCGATCCGACCCGGATCAACCCGCTGTCTCCGGCGGAACTGGTCATTGACCATTCCATCCAGGTGGATGCCTATGGCGGCCCCGAATCCCTGGCCAAGAACAATGAGATCGAATTCGAACGCAACAGGGAACGCTACACTTTCCTGCGCTGGGGTCAGAATTCCTTCGACAATTTCAAGGTGGTTCCGCCCAATACCGGCATCGTGCACCAGGTGAATATCGAACACCTGGCACGGGTCATCTTCGGCCAGAAGAATGACGGCGTCCTTCAGGCCTACCCCGATACCCTGGTCGGCACCGATTCCCACACCACCATGGTCAACGGACTCGGTGTGCTGGGCTGGGGCGTCGGCGGCATCGAAGCCGAAGCGGCCATGCTTGGCCAGCCAGTCACCATGCTGGTGCCGCAGGTCATCGGCTTCAAACTCACGGGCAAACTGCCCGAAGGATCCACGGCCACCGACCTGGTGCTGACTGTTACCGAAATGCTGCGCAAGAAGGGCGTGGTCGGCAAGTTCGTGGAATTCTTCGGTGACGGCCTCTCCCATCTGCCGCTCGCGGACCGGGCCACCCTGGGCAACATGTCTCCGGAGTTCGGCAGTACCTGCGCCATGTTCCCCATCGACCGGGAAACCATTCGCTACATGGAACTGACCGGCCGCAGCGAAGAACAGCTTGAGCTGGTCGAGCAGTATGCCCGCGAACAGGGCCTGTGGCGCGAGGATGGCGATGCCGACGCTGAATACACCGATGTGCTCGAGCTGGACATGAGCACGGTGGAACCGTCCATTGCCGGACCCAAGCGTCCCCAGGACCGGATCGCCGTGCGGGAAGCCCGGGAAACCTTCCGGCATCATCTCGAGCCTCTTGTCGCCGAGCGTGAACAGAAGAACCAGAATGAGGCCAGCTTCGAGGGTGAAGGTGGCAGTACCGCAGTGGGGAGCCAGCAGGCGGATCCGCCGGGCACCGCCAAGGTGGAAATGGATGGCGAAGAATTCCGGATCAATGACGGGGATGTGCTGATCGCGGCCATCACCAGCTGCACCAACACTTCCAACCCGGCGGTGATGATCGGTGCCGGCCTGCTGGCGCGCAAGGCCCGCGAGCGCGGCGTCAACGTCAAGCCCTGGGTCAAGACCAGCCTGGCGCCCGGCTCCAAGGTGGTCACCGATTACCTCAAGAAGACTGATCTGCTCAAGGATCTGGAAGCCCTGAACTTCTACCTGGTCGGATATGGCTGCACCACCTGCATCGGGAACTCGGGTCCGCTGCGTCCGGAGATTTCCCGCGCGGTCCATGACAACGACCTGGTGGCCACTTCCGTACTCTCGGGCAACCGGAACTTCGAAGGCCGGATTCATCCCGATATCAAGATGAACTTCCTGGCCTCACCGCCACTGGTGGTCGCCTATGCCATTGCCGGCACCCTGGATATCGATCTCATGAACGATCCGCTGGCGGAGGACAAGGACGGCAAGCCGGTCTATTTCCATGAGTTGTGGCCGGACCCGCGGGAGGTTCAGGAGCTGATCACCAGCACCATCGATTCGGGCATGTTCTCCTCGAACTACTCCAGCGTCTTTGCCGGCGACGAGAACTGGAACAGCCTCGATACCCCGGAAGGGGAGCTTTACGCCTGGGACGAGCAATCGACCTACGTGAAGAACCCGCCCTATTTCGACGGCATGAAGATGGAGCCCGAGTCGGTGGGCGACATCAAGGGTGCTCGGGTGCTCGCCCTGCTGGGCGACTCGGTCACCACCGACCATATCTCCCCGGCCGGCGCGATTCCGAAGAAGAGTCCGGCAGGTCAATACCTGATGGACCAGGGCGTGGAACCGGCCCAGTTCAACTCCTTCGGATCACGCCGGGGCAATCACGAAGTCATGATGCGTGGCACCTTCGGCAATATCCGGTTGCGTAATCTGCTGGCTCCGGGCACCGAAGGCGGCTGGACCCGTTACCAGCCGGACGACGAGGAAATGAGCATCTATGATGCTTCGATGAAGTACCAGGAAAACGGGGTGCCCCTGGTGGTCCTCGCCGGCACGGAATACGGTACCGGCTCCTCCCGTGACTGGGCCGCCAAGGGCACGCGCCTGCTGGGTGTGAAGGCGGTCATCGCCGCGAGCTTTGAACGCATTCACCGCTCCAACCTGATCGGGATGGGCGTTCTGCCGTTGCAGTTCCCGGAAGGCGAGAATGCCGAAAGCCTGGGCCTGACCGGGCGGGAACGCTTCGATATCACGGGCCTGGACAACGGCGAGGCGAACACCGTGAAAGTCACGGCCACACCGGAAGACGGCAAGGCCATCAGCTTCGATGCGGTGGTTCGTCTGGATACGCCCAAGGAGCGGGACTATTACCGCCACGGCGGCATCCTGCATTACGTGCTGCGTCAGTTGCTGGGCCGCTCGGAAACCGCCACGGCCTGATGGATCGGGAGGCGTCCGGTCCACCACCGGGCGCCTCCCGTCCGACTTCGGGGCCAAACTCCGGCACTGAATAATGAAGGACCTCACCGAACTTGCCCGGGCCCTTCGTGAAGCCACCCATGTCTGTGTACTCACAGGCTCGGGCATTTCCGCCGAAAGTGGTGTACCCACCTTCCGGGATGCGCAACAGGGTCTGTGGGCGCGCCATGAGCCGACGGATCTGGCAACCCCGGAAGCCTTTGCCCGGGATCCGGACACGGTCTGGCAATGGTATCGCTGGCGACGTCGTCTGGTTGCCGAGGCCGAACCCAATCCGGGACACCATGCCCTGGCGGAACTGGCCAGCTGGCATGGCAATCTTGCGCTGATCACCCAGAACGTGGACGGCCTGCATCAGCGGGCCGGTCACCCCGATGTGATCGAATTCCACGGGAATATCCACCGCAACCTCTGCCACCGGGAAGGCAAGCCGGTCACGGTAGACGACGACACCGAGAGGCCGCCAACGTGCCCCCAATGCGGCGCCCCGGTACGTCCAGGTGTGGTCTGGTTCGGTGAATCCATTCCCCAAAAGGCGCTGGATGCGGCCCTCGATGCCGCCGGCAGCTGTGAACTCTTCATTGCCATCGGTACTTCGGCAACCGTCTATCCGGCTGCCGGACTGGCCGAGATTGCGCGCGATAACGGTAGATCGGTGGTGGAAATCAATCCTGACGCCACCCCCATGAGTGACCATGCGGACCTGATCCTGCGTGCACCCGCCGGAGAAGCCCTCTCTGCCCTGCTTCAAGCCATCAAGGACTGAGTTCCGAACCCCTGCCGGTCAGCCCCCATCATCGCGGGCAACCGGTCGCTGCGGATCACGTATCCACTCACTCCAGGATCCTGGATACAGGGCAGACCCCCTGAGACCGGCCAGTTCCATCGCAAACAGGTTGTGGCACGCGGTCACCCCGGAGCCGCACATGTGGACCACCGAGCGTGGGTCCCGATCGGGCAGCCGCTCGCGATATCGCGCCGCAAGGGCTTCTGGAGCACGCCAGTACCCCTGTTCATCCACGTTTTCGGCAAAGGGCGCATTCACCGCACCGGGCACGTGTCCGGCCACCGGATCGATCGGCTCTTCGCGTCCCTGGAAACGCGAAGCCGCACGCGCGTCCAGCAGGCTGAGTTCTCCCGAGGCCAGTCCTGCCTGCAGAAAATCAGCACTGACCGTGGGCATGGAAGCGGGTGCCGGGCGGAAATTCCCGCGCCCGGCGGCCACGCCCCCCGCCTCCGTGGGATGACCGGCGCGACGCCAGGCAGCAAACCCCCCATCGAGAATCCGCACGTCCGGGTGACCAAGCCAACGGAAAAGCCACCAGCAACGGGTCGCGAAAGCACCATTGCTGTCGTCGTAGGCCACCACCGTGCGCTCCCGACTCACTCCCCACAGGCGTGCGCTCTGGGCAAAGACCTCAGGGTCGGGCAAGGGATGGCGTCCACTGTGCTCGGTACGGGGCGCCGAAAGATCGGTTTCCAGGTCTGCATGAGCCGCTCCGGGAACATGGGCACTCATCCAGGCACGGTGTCCCGCTGCGGGATCGGCAAGAGAAGCCTGGCAGTCGATCACGATCGGGGCCTCGCCCCTTTCCAGCGCTTCAGCCAGCTCATCCGCCGTCATCAGTAGCGGGTGTTGTTGAGATTCCAGAGACATGACACCAACCGACTGCTTGCAACCTCAATGCCCATAACATTCAGGGGCCAACATCCAGGGGTCGCTGGCACTGCTTCGGCAATGTACCCCGAGGGCGGCCCTTCTCAAACCGCCCTGGCCTGAATGATACTGGCATAGTCACAGCATCACTGACTCATGGAGGCCAAGGATACCGTGGATTCACTGCAGAACTCGACCGTATTCATCACCGGAGCAAGCCGGGGTATCGGACGGGCGATCGCCCTGCGCGCGGCAGGCGATGGCGCCAATGTAGTCATCGCTTCCAAGACCGACCGTCGGCACCCGAAACTGCCCGGGACCATCCACTCGGTCGCCGAGGAGGTGGAGGCTGCCGGCGGCACGGCCCTGCCCATCAAGCTGGATGTCCGGGATGAAGAGGCGGTGGAAGCGGCCGTGGAACAGGCGGCGTCCCGCTTCGGGGGCATCGATATCCTGGTCAACAATGCCAGCGCCATCTGGCTGGCCGGTGCCAGGGACACCCCCATGAAACGCTATGACCTGATGTTCGACATCAATGTGCGTGGCAGCTTTGTCTGCGCTCGCGCCTGCGAACCCTGGCTGAAGCGCTCGGACCACCCGAACATCGTCAGTCTTGCCCCACCGGTCAATCTCGACCCCCGCTGGTTCGAGGAGCACACCGCCTACACGACGTCCAAATACGCCATGGCCATGGTGGCCTTCGGCCTGGCGGCGGAATTTCGCACCTCCGGCATTCGGGTGAACGCCCTCTGGCCCCGCACGGTCATCAATACCGCGGCGCTGGCCATGCTGGAGGGCAAGATCACGCCTGAAAGCACGCGCAATCCGGAGATCGTGGCCGATGCCTTCCATGCCCTGATTACCCGGATGCCGGAAACGACCGGCGAATTCCTGATCGACGAGGATGTCCTGCGCGGGATTGGCGTCACCGACTTTGATGCCTACGCGGTGGATCCGGAAAAGCCACTGGCGGTGGATCTGTTCCTGAATTACTAAGAAACCTCGACTCAAGGAACTTTTGATCAATCGATGAATTCGGTTACGAACTCATTGTCGCGTGAGGGCTGGGACCTTTCCCTGCCGGTGACGGGGTAATCCGGCCTTTGTTGCCGACAGGGTCTTCCAGGATCGCCGTAAACCCTTCCATGGGGGCTCTGGGTGCGCCATCCATGGCGCACACAGTCCTGGAAGACCCTGTTCG
>SLND01000126.1 GCA_007133205.1 Natronospiraceae bacterium
CCTACTGGCGCAGCACGGCTGCCTGGCGCGTTCGGATTGCCCTGAACCTCAAGGGCCTGGAGGGCGAACAGGTGCCGGTGCATCTGGTCCGCGATGGCGGGGAACAGCATCGCGAGGATTACCGGGCCCTGAATCCCCAGGGCCTGGTGCCTCTCCTGGCGGATGGAGACCTGCGTGTGAGCCAGTCGCTGGCGATCATCGAATACCTGGATGAGCAGTATCCGGAACCGGCCCTGCTGCCGGACGCTGCCGGCGGCCGGGCACGGGTGCGTTCGCTGGCGCAGCTGATCGGCTGCGAGATTCATCCTCTCAATAACCTGCGCGTCCTGCAGCACCTGGAGTCGGAGTTCGATATCAGCGGGGATCGCCGGCGCCTGGGCTGGTACCATCATTGGCTGCATCAGGGCTTTCAGGCGCTCGAACGGCGCCTGTCGGAGGAGGCCGAAACCGGGCGCTTCTGCCATGGGGATAGCCCCACGCTGGCGGATCTGTGCCTGGTGCCACAGCTTTACAATGCCCGGCGTTTTGAATGCCCACTGGACGATTACCCGACCCTGACCGCCATCGATGATGCCTGTCGGGAACTCGAAGCCTTCCGCGCCGCCGAGCCCGAGCGGCAGCCGGATGCCCCGGAATCGGCCGGGCAGTGAACGCCCCGGAGACAGCGGAGGAAGTATGAGACGTGCCATTATTGCCTTCGGAGTCCTCGGCACGGTGATGTCCGCGATCGCTGCCGGGCTGATGCTCTATATCGCCTCCGCGATATTCGCCAACCAGATCTATCCGCTGATGGGACAGGGACAACTGGAAGCCGCCCTGGTCCCCGTGCTGGGGATCGAATTCACCGGAGCCTGGGCCCTGTTCCCGGTGTTCATGTATCTGCTGCTCGGTTTCTTCGCCCTGGCGCTCGGTGTGCGCCAGGCCAATCGCACCGTGCGTGCCTGGCGCGGCGAGTCGGAACAAGGGAGTGACGAGGCGTGAATCCCGAACTGCTGATGACTTCCCCCATTCTCTGGTGGTCACTGATCGCACTTGTCTATGTCGCCGCCACGCTGCTGGCGGCCCCGCGCTGGTTGTGGGTGCCCGCGGCGGGTCTGGCCTGTGCCGGCCTGCTCGGCCTGACTGCTCCGGGCACGGGCACCTGGGTCGCCGCGGGCCTGGTACTGGCGCTCCCCATCGCAGTGGCGGTGATCGGCCCATTGCGCCGGCTGCTGCTGTCACGACCGGTGATGGCCTTCTACGCCCGCGCGATGCCGGAGATCTCCGAGACCGAGCGCGCGGCGCTGGATGCCGGTACCACCTGGTGGGATGCTGCCCTGTTCACCGGCAGTCCGGACTGGAAACAACTGCTGGAGTTTCCCCCGGCCCGGCTCAGCGAAGCCGAACAGGCCTTTCTGGACGGACCGGTCGAGCGCCTGTGCGCCATGCTCGAAGACTGGCGGGTGGAAAATGTCGACCGTGACCTGCCACCGGAGGCCTGGAAGCTGATCCGCGAGGAAGGCTTTTTCGGGATGGTGATTCCCGAGGAATATGGCGGCAAGGGTTTTTCCCAGTACGGACACGCCGCGGTGGTGATGAAGATCGCCTCGCGCAGCATCAGCGCCGCGCTGACGGTGATGATTCCCAATTCGGTCGGCCCGGCCAAGCTCCTGCTCAAGTACGGGAGCGAGACCCAGAAGCAGTATTACGTCCCCCGCCTGGCATGCGGCGAGGAAATCCCCTGTTTTGCGCTGACCAGTCGCGAGGCCGGGTCCGATGCCGGTGCCCTTGGTGATACCGGGGTGGTTTGCCGTCAGGAACATGAAGGCCGCCCGGACGTCCTGGGCATCCGGATCAATTTCGACAAGCGCTATATCACCCTCGCCCCGGTGGCCACCCTGCTCGGAGTCGCCTTCCGCCTGCAGGATCCGGATGGCTTGCTGGGGGAAGAAAAGGATCTCGGCATTACCCTGGCCCTGGTACCCGGCGATGCCCCGGGGGTCGAGAAGGGGGCCCGGCATGATCCCAATCACATGGCCTTCATGAACGGGCCGGTTCGCGGCCGCGATGTGTTCGTGCCGCTGGAGAATATCATCGGTGGCCGCGAATTCGCCGGCAAGGGCTGGCGCATGCTGATGGAAAGCCTGACCGATGGCCGGGCCATTTCCCTGCCGGCGCTCAGCACCGCTGCGGCCAAGACCGCCACCTGCCTCGCCGGTGCCTATGCGCGGGTACGGGAACAGTTCGGCGTCGCGATTGGTGACTTCGAAGGGGTGCAGGAAACCCTCGGACGGCTGGCGGGCAACACCCATGCGATGGATGCCACCCGTCTGGTGACCCTCGCGGCCCTGGATCAGGGGCACAAGCCTTCGGTCATTTCCGCGATCGTCAAATACAACATGACCGAACGGGCGCGCCGCTGCGTGGATGATGCGGTCGAGGTGCACGGGGGCGCGGGGGTCTGTCTGGGGCCGAGCAACCCCCTCGGCCAGCTCCAGCATTTCCCGAATGTGGGTGTCACGGTGGAAGGTCACAACATCCTGACCCGGACCCTTATTACATTCGGGCAGGGTGCGATTCGCTGCCATCCCCATCTGCTGGACGAACTCAGTGCGGTGCAGGGGCAGACCGAAGAGAAACCGCTGCGGGCCTTCGACCGGGCCTTTACCGGCCATCTCGGTCACGGTCTGTCCAATGCCCTGCGCGCGCTCGCGCTCGGGATCACCGACGGTCACGGAAGCCGGGTGCCCGCCGGCGTGCCACGGTCCCTGCGCCGCCATTACCGGCGTCTCAATCGTGCCGCGGCCAGCTTCGCGATCATTACCGATCTGCTGCTGCTCGCCTATCGCGGCGAGCTCAAGCGCAAGGAGCAATTGTCCGGGCGCATGGCCGATGCCCTGAGCCAGCTCTACATCGCCTCCACCGTGCTCAAGCACCATCACGATCGGGGCTATCCCGAATCCGATATCGAGGCAACGCACTGGGCGGTGGAAGATGCGCTGGGGAATTTCCATGCCGCCATTTCCGGCCTGTCCCGCAATGCCCGCCCACTGCTCGGCTGGCTGATCCGCCGCTTTGCCTTCCCGGTGGGACGTCGCTGGCAGGGTGCCGCCGATGCCCGGACCCGGGCCCTGGCACGAGAGATCAGCCACGACAGCAAGCTGCGCACACAGCTGGGTGAAGGCATGTATCTGCCCCCCGCCGACAGCGACGAGCGGATTGCCGTCCTCGACCGGGCCATGCGTGCGATGGTCGAAACCAGTCGCGAACGGCGGGCCATTCGCAAGGCCCTGCGCCGCGGCGAGATTGCCGCGCAGGCCGATTACGGCGAATTACTGCGCACCGCGGTCGAGGCGGGGGTGATTGATCAGGACCGGGTGACTCGCCTGGAGGAGGCCGAGGCGCTGCGGATTGCGGCGATCGAGGTGGACGAGTTCACCAATCAGGACGAAGAGTTGAAGGCCTCCACGGCCCGGGCTTCCTGACAGCCGGAGCCGGCCTTACCAGTAGCGGTCTTCCTCGGTCATCGCGTAGAGGGCCTCGGCCCGCTCGATCATGCGCCGTTCGACCGCTTCCCAGTCCATTTCCGCGTCCTCGTCGGCTGCCAGGCCGATGCGCGCGCCATTGAGTTGCCACTGCAGGGCAAAGTGGCGTGCGGCATCCCGCGGCGTCTCGGCGGTGTCGAGGCTGACGTAGTCGCGGGTCAGCATCTCGCCCCCGGTGACCCAGTACTTGGGCCCGGCCTGGGATTCGGACCAGGCCACGCCGAGATACATCTTCCCGGGCAGAATCCAGCGGCTCTCCACCTTCACGTGGCCACGCAGCACCTTCTTCTGCACCAGTTCCCGGGCGATGGCCTGGCCTTCCGCTTCCGCCCACTGGGTGATCTTTTCCTTCTGTGCCCGGCTCAGATTCTGGGGTTGGCTCATTTCGGTACTCACGCAGGCTGGTGGTCGGGGCAAAACCGCCATTCTACCACCCCCTGCCCCAGGTAACCTCAGGGCCGGTGCGGCAAGGCGAGGTATTCGCGGGTCTGCATCTCCAGGAGTCGGCTTACAGTGCGCTGGAATTCGAAGCTCAGGCGGTTGCCCTGGTACAGGGACTCCACCGGCGCCTCGGCGGAGAGGATCAGTTTCACCTGGCGGTCGTAGAATTCATCGACCAGGGCGATGAAGCGTCGGGCGGCGTTCTCGCGTTCGCGATTGAGCACCGGGACATTGGACAGCAGGATGGTGTGATATTCGTGGGCCAGTTCGATGTAATCGTTCTGGCTCCGGGGTCCTTCGCACAGGGCACTGAACTCGAACCAGGCCACCCCGTCGCCTTCCCCGCGCGCCGGGATGGGGCGGCCTTCGATCTCGATCGCTTCCGGTTCCCGCACCCCGTCCGGAGCCAGGCGATCGAAGGCGCTGCTCATCGCCGGTTCCGCTGCCTCATCCAGGGGGGCGTGAAAGATTTCGGCACTCTCCAGGACCCGCAGCCGGAAATCCGTGCCCCCGTCCACGTTCAGCACCCGGGTGTGTTTCTTGAGGTTCGCGATCGCGGGCAGGAAGCGGCGACGCTGCAGGCCGTCGCGATAGAGATCGTCCGGTGGCACGTTGGAAGTGGCGACCAGGCTCACGCCCCGCCTGAAAAGCCCTTCCAGCAGATTGTTCAGAATCATGGCATCGGCGATGTCCGAGACGAAGAATTCATCGAAGCAGACCACGCGGGCCTGCCGGGCCACGTCCTCGGCCACCTTTTCCAGCGGGTTCTGGTGATCGCCATGGCGTCGCAGGCCGTGATGCGCCTCGCGCATGAAGCGGTGAAAGTGAAGCCGTTTCTTCTCGGGAAAGGGCAGGCTGTCGTGGAAGAGATCCATCAGGTGGGTCTTGCCCCGGCCGACCCCACCCCAGAGGTAGAGTCCCTTGACCGGTTGGCGGTCGATGGCCGGTCCCAGCCAGCGGTCCCGCCAACGGGCGAGCCAACCCGGGCGGGTCTCGTTCAGTCTTTCATGCAGATCCTGCAGGGCTGCCACGGCCCGTTCCTGGGCGGGATCATGGACAAAACCCGCTTCCAGGTCCTGTTCCCAGCGTGGCCGCGGGCCTGCCTGCCTTGCCGTCATCTCAGCCCTGTCTCAGATCGGGATGATCGTGGAAATGCTCCAGGGCGGCGGGATTGGCGAGCGCGGACTTGTTCTTCACTTCCTCGCCGTGAATGATCTTCTGCACTGCCAGTTCCACGATCTTGCCACTCACGGTGCGCGGAATCTCGGGCACCTGCGCGATCACCGCCGGGACATGGCGTGGCGTGGTATTGGCACGAATGGTCTTGCGGATGCGATCTCGCAGGGCATCGTCCAGCTCCTTTCCTTCCCGAAGCACGACGAAGAGCACCACCCGCTGGTCGTCTCCCACATTCTGTCCGACCGCAATGCTGTCGATGACCTCATCGACCTTTTCCACCTGACGATAGATCTCGGCGGTACCGATGCGCACGCCGCCAGGATTCAACACCGCATCCGAGCGACCGTAGATGATCATGGTGTCGCGATCGGTCAGTTCGGCGTAGTCACCATGGGCCCATACATTGTTGAAGGTATCGAAGTAGGCACCGTGATAACGCTTGCCGTCCGCGTCATTCCAGAACTTCACGGGCATGCACGGGAAGGGGGCCGTGCAGACCAGTTCTCCCTTGCGATTGCGCACGGGGCGGCCTTCCTCGTCAAAGACCTCCACGGCCATGCCCAGTCCGCGGCACTGAATTTCCCCGCGATAGACGGGCAGCATGGGATTGCCGAGCACGAAACAGGAGACGATATCGGTTCCGCCCGAAATGGAAGCCAGCAATACCCGGGAACTGATCTCGCCATAGACGAAATCATAGTTTTCCGGCAGCAGTGGCGAGCCGGTGGACAGGATTACCCGCAGGCTGGACATGTCGCCTTCCCGGGCCGGCCTGTAACCGGATTTCTCCAGGGCGGAAAAGTATTTGGCGGAGACACCGAGAATGCTGATCCCTTCTTCCTCGACGAGCCTGGGCAGACTCTCCGGACCGGGGTGGAAGGGCGAGCCGTCATACAGCACCACGGTCGAACCCAGCGCCAGGCCGCTCACCAGCCAGTTCCACATCATCCAGCCGCAGGTGGTGAAGTAGAAGAAGCGGTCCTCGCGGGTAAGATCGGTGTGAAGCTTGAGTTCCTTGAGGTGCTGGATCAGTGTCCCGCCCGCACCATGCACAATGCACTTGGGCTTGCCGGTGGTTCCCGAGGAATAAAGAATGTAGATCGGGTGATCGAATGGCAGTTGCTCGAATTCGATCTCGCCCGGCTCATCGGCCAGAAAGTCCTCCCACAGGGAAGCCGTGCCAAGACCGTCCAGCGCCGGTGTGTCTTTCAGCATCGGCACCACCACGACCTGTTCCACCGAAGGCATGCCGGCCAGGGCCTCGCGCACCTTCGGCAGGGCTTCGATGGTCTTGTCGTTGTACCAGTAGCCATCGGCGGTGATCAGTACCTTTGGCTCGATCTGACCGAAGCGGTCGAGCAGACCGCTGCTGCCGAAATCCTGGGAGCAGGAAGAAAAGATCGCCCCGATACTGGTGGTGGCCAGCATCGCGATCACGGTCTCCGGCTGATTGGGCATGTAGGCGGCTACACGGTCACCCACACCAACCCCCGATTCGCGCAGGGCATGGGCCAGGCGAGAGACTTCCTCGTGCAGTTGCCGGTAGCTGAGCGCCCGGCGATGGCCCTGTTCATTGCGGAAGATCAGGGCCGTGTGATCATCACGATAGCGCAGCAGGTTCTCGGCAAAGTTCAGGCGTGCCCCTGTAAACCAGCGGGCATCGCGCATGTGTCGGCCTTCCTCCAGGACCTCGTCCCAGGGTTGGGAAGCCTTGATGCCGCAATGGGCCCAGATCGCCGGCCAGAACTTTTCCGGCGCCTCCACCGACCAGCGGTAGAGCCCATGGTAGCTGCTGATGTCGGGCGCATATTCGCGCCGCACCTCGTCCATGAAGCGCGCCATGTTTGTTTCCTGTGCCTGATCGGGGTCGGGTTTCCAGATCGGTTTGGGCTTGGACATGGCTTAGGGTCTCTCCTGTATTGTAAGCTCCAGGCTGCAAGCTACAAGCTGCAAGCCGACAGATTTATCCCATCTGCATTCCAGCAGGGCAAAGCGAAGGTATACAACGTAAACCAGGTGCTTTGTAAAAACCCCCGGGTCAGGGTTTTCCGTCTTATTACTTGAAGCTTGAAGCTTGTGACTTGAAGCTCATTCAGTCATCCAATCTTCTCTTCCAGTTCCGGGATGATTTCGAACAGATCGCCGACCAGTCCCAGATCGGCGATTTCGAAGATCGGGGCATCCGGGTCCTTGTTCACGGCGACAATGGTGCCGGCATCCTTGATCCCGGTGACGTGCTGGATGGCACCCGATATGCCGAAGCAGATGTAGAGTTCCGGGGCGACGATCTTGCCGGTCTGGCCCACCTGCATGTCGTTGGGCACGAAGCCGGCATCCACGGCGGCACGGGAGGCACCGACCGCCGCCCCGAGCTTGTCCGCGATCCGGTAGATGATTTCGAAGTTTTCCTTGTTGCCCACGCCGCGGCCTCCCGAGACAACCCGGTCCGCCGACTGCAGATCGGGACGGTCGCTTTCATCGGCCTGCAGTTCGACGAAACGGGTGTGATCCGGCAGCTCGGCCGAGGTCGAGCGTTTTTCGATACTGGCCTGGCCACCAGTGCCGACAGCCTGAAAGGAGGCCGGGCGCACCGTGCCGGCCACCCGCGGTTCAGCCGGGGTCTTGACGGTGACGATCACGTTGTTGGCATAGATCGGGCGCTTGAAGCTGTGTTCGTCGATCACTTCCATGATGTCGCTCACCTGGGGGACACCCATCAGGGCGGCGGCGCGCGGCATCACATCCTTGCCGAAGGTGGTCGAGGGCATGAGCACATGGGTGTAGTCCTCGGCCAGCTCCTGGATCTGTGGTGCCAGCGTGGCGGCGAGGGCATGTTCATTTTCGGGCCGTTCCACCGCCAGCACCGTTTGCACGCCTTCAAGAGCGGCGGCCTGTTCGGAAACCGGGCCGGCATCGGCGGCGAAGACCGCGATGTCCACCTGCTCTCCGATCTCTTTCGCGCCAGCCAGTGAACGGGCCGTGGAAGGGTTCAGCGTCTTCCCGTCATGTTCGGCAATCAGGAGTATGCGAGTCATTACAGTGCCCCCCGGTTCTTGAGTTCGGACAGGAGTTCATCCACCGACTCCACCATCTTGCCGCCACCACGCTGGGGTGGAGGTTCGTGGGTCTGAACCTCGAGCTGGGCCGGGCGTTCCACGCCCAGGGTATCCAGGCTGGTGGTCTCGAGCGGCTTGCGCTTGGCCTTCATGATGTCGGGCATCTTCACGAATCGGGGTTCATTCAGTCGCAGGTCGGTGGTGACCACGGCGGGCAGATCGATCTCGATGGTCTCGAGGCCGGCGTCCACTTCCCGCGTGGCGCGGACCGTGCCTTCGGACAGTTCCAGCTTCGAAGTGAATGTTGCCTGGGGACGGCCCCACAGGGCGGCCATCATCTGCCCGGTCTGGTTGCAGTCGTCGTCGATTGCCTGCTTGCCCATCAGGACCAGGTCCGCCTCCTCCTGCTCGCGGACCTTCAGCAGGGCACGGGCGGCCAGTGGCGGCTGGACCGTTTCATCCACTTCCACCAGCACGGCCCGGTCGGCGCCCATGGCCAGGGCCGTGCGCAATTGCTGCTGGGCCTCGGAGCCGGCAATGGTGACCGCGATGATTTCCTCGGCGTCTCCCCGCTCCTTGATCCGGATGGCCTCTTCCAGCGCAATCTCATCGAAGGGATTGATGCTCATCTTCACCCCTTCGGTGTTCACGCCCGAGCCATCCCGCTTGATCTGCGGTTTCACGTTGTAATCAATGGTTCTCTTGACTGGAACCAGAATTTTCATGGGGTTGTCTCCAATCCTCGAGTTGGTACGCCCAAACGAGTCGGGTGCGCGGTCAAAGTGCACAGTTCACAGTGCACAGAGGGCCGAGTTGATTGTGTTTGCCGTGGTCCCCGGGAGCCCTTCCTTTCGGGGGATCACGGACCTTATCTGCTATCGCTGTTTATTTCTGTGCACTGTGCGCTTCATTTGGTAGATCCCG
>SLND01000191.1 GCA_007133205.1 Natronospiraceae bacterium
GGACTGGAGGCTGAAGAATGGGTGGGGAACGACAAGCTGTCTGCCGGCTGGAGGAGCTGGCTGACCCGGGGTCAAAGGAATTCGAGTTGGACACCCCCGAGGGCACCGAATACGGGTTCGTAGTGCAGCGGGACGGCGAGATCCGGGCCTATGTGAACAGTTGCCCCCACACCGGGGCCGCGCTCAACTGGGCACCGGACCGATTCCTGACCAAGGCCGGTGACCTGATCATGTGCGGGGTCCACGGCGCCATATTCCGCATTGAAGATGGCCATTGCCTGCAGGGCCCCTGCGAGGGGCGCGATCTGCAGGCAATGCCCGTCGAAGTCGAGGACGGCCAGGTCTTTGTCAAAAGCCCCGACTGAGGAACGACTCACTGGATAGCGTAGACCTTGCCGTCATTCGCTCCCACGTAAATCGTGCCATCTTCGCCGATGGCCGGGGAAGATTCGATCCACTCACCGACATTGAAAGACCACAGCTCGCTGCCATCCTCCTTGTCAAGCGCATAGAGCCGGTCGTCACGAGAGCCGACATAGACCGCACCATCCGCACCCAGGGACGGAGAAGATACGACTCTGCCACCGGTCTCGAAGGACCATTTCTCACTGCCGTCGTCCGGATCCAGGGCATAGACGTGATCGTCCTCGGCGCCGATGTACACAGTGCCATCGGAGCCCACCGCCGGCGAGGACTGGAAACCGAAGGTGAGTCCGAAGGACCATTTCTCGCTGCCATCTTCCGGGTCGAGGGCGTAGACATACTGGTCGAACGAGCCTGTCGAGGCGGCGTACACCGTGCCGTCGGGCCCCACGGCCGGGGAGGCGAAGATGTCTCCGGCAGTCTCGAAGGACCAGGCCTTGCTGCCATCCTCGGAGTCGAGGGCATAGACCCGGCCCGAGGAAAAGGAGCCGACATAAACAGTGCCGTCGGGGCCGAGGGCCGGAGAGGCATGCACCCGGCCGGCTTCAAAGGACCACATCTCGCTGCCATCCTCCGGATCGAGGGCATAGACCCGGCCATCTTCGGCGGCCGGCTCGGAGCTGTTCGAGCCCACGTAGACCGTTCCGTCGGCACCGATAACCGGGGAGGAAAACACCGTGCCGGCAGTCTCGAAGGTCCATTCGGGCGAGCTCACCGAGCTCGTGCCATAAGCATAGATCGTTGCGTCATTCGAGCCAAAATAGATACTGCCGTCATCGGCCACCGCCGCGGCAGAGCCGACCGCGCCCTCGGTCTCCAGGTACCAGATTTCGCTGCCATCCTCCGGGTCAAGCCAGTAGAGTCGGCCATCGTCGGCGCCCGGCTCGGAGTTGTTCGAGCCGATCAAGACCGTGCCATCGGCAAGCAGTGTGGCCGAGGAAAAGATTCCCTCGCCTTCCGTGTCGAAAGACCACTTCTTCTCACCCTCGGTCCCCTGATCATCGGAGAGGGTGCTCCGGGACGTGCGCTGGCGGTCACCGCCGAAACCCGGCCATGGAGATGCCCCTTCCACCCGGGCATCCACCGAGGCATCGGCGGTCAAACCGTTCGGATCCTCCACGACGGCGGTAAAACGGAATTTGCCCCCCGTTCCGGCACCGTCCCAGGTCCAGGGAGTGCCAGCATCCTCGACCCACTTCCCGCCAAGATCATAGTGGGTTCGCAGGGCCTTGCCCTCGAGGTTATAGGCATCAACACTCAGGCTGGCCTCGTCGCCTGAATCAGGCCTGGAAACCTCGAAGGATTCTATGATCGGCCCGCGCGTCACCAGCTGGGTGCTTCCGCGAGTGCTCTGCTCGCCATCGCTGACCTCAACACTGACTTGAGCCTGCTCGGCATGCGCTTCGGGTGCGGTCACCACAAGGATATCGTCCCCGGTGTCTTCACCCTCCCAGTCTTCGGAAATCTCCCAGTCATAGCTGAGCGTTTCCCCCGCGGGACTGTGGGCGGATACCCGGACCTCGGCCTGTTCCCCGGGCATGATGGGGGCCCCGACGGTGGAGATTTCGGAGATTACAGGTCCCGCCGGGTCGCCGTCGCCTGCATCGGCGCCGTCCTGACCATCATCGCCATCATCGCCGCGACATGCGCCCACGGCCAGGACAAGCGACAGAACCAGCAGGATTGGCATTTGCATTCTGCTACTCATGAGGCCTCCGGAAAACCTGCAAAGGGGTCTGTGGTTTCGTTCGATCCCTGAATCATTCAATGGCATAGACACGGCCGTCTTCCGAACCGACATAGAGCGTGCCATCCGCCGCCAGGGCAGGAGAGGACCAGCTGATCTGATCGCCCGTTTCAAAAGACCACAGTTCACTGCCGTCGTCCGGATCCAGGGCATAGAGATAACTGTCCCGCGACCCGAAATAGATAGTGCCGTCCGCGGCGATGGAAGGAGCCGAGAAGATTTCCCCATCGGTCTCGAAGGACCAGAGTTCGCTCCCGTCCTCCGGATCAAGGGCATAGAGGTGATTGTCATTGGATCCGATGTATATGGTGCCGTCGACGGCGATGGCGGGAGAGGATTGAACCGAATCCCCCGTTTCAAAGGACCAGTCCTTCTCGCCATCCTCGGGATCAAGGGCATATACCCGGTTATCACCCGAGCCGACATAGATGGTTCCGTCGGCACCCACGGCCGGAGAAGAACGGATCGTGGCGCCCGCTTCAAAAGTCCATTTCTTGCTCCCATCATCGGGATCGAGCGCGTAGAGATTGCTGTTGGCGGAGCCGACATAGACCGTGCCATCAGCCCCAAGCGCAGGCCCGGATCGGTTGATCCAGTGGTCCGTACGGAATTTCCAGCGCTTGCTGCCATCCGTCGAGTCCAGGGCATAGACCCGCTGATAGGCGGATCCCACATAAACGGTGTCGTCGGCACCGAGGACCACGGAAGAATTGATCCAGCTTACGGCATCGAAGGACCAGAGTTCACTGCCATCGTCCGGATCCAGGGCATAGACCCGGCCGCGGTCGCAGCCGAGGTAGACGGTTCCATCACTGCCGACGGCGAGACCGCCCTGGAGTGGTCCCTCGGCATCGAATTCCCATTGTTCGCTGCCATCGTCCGGATCCAGTGCATAAACGGTGCTGCCCCAAGCGCCGCCACCGACATAGACGGTGCCGTCGGGCCCGACTGCCGGTGAAGCAGTTACCCAGTCCGCGCCGGTATCAAAGGACCATTTTTCGCTACCCTCCGCCCCCTTTGCATCCGGGTGGGTCGTGCGCCCGGTTCGCTGGCGATCCGCGCCGAAACCGGGCCACGGCGAAATCCCCTCCAGGGTGGTTTCCACCGAGGCATCCGCGGACAGGCGGTTATCGGGATCTTCCACAATCGCACGCAATTCATGTCTTCCGCCCATCCCCCGTGTAGGCTCTTCCCAGGTCCAGGAAGGGCCCGCATCCTCGACATGCTTGCCGCCGAGATCGTAATGCGTCTGCATCGGCGTACCGTCGTGATTGTAGGCTTCTACGCTGAAACTGATTTCCTCTTCCGGGGGAAGTGGCGAGGCTTCGAAGGACTCGATGACCGGACCACGGGTGGCAAGCCAGGTCGTGCCACTGGCCTGGCGTTCACCATCCGAGACGTGAACGGTGATCCGGGCCTTGTGACCAACATCCTCCGGCGCCGTCAGCACCAATACATCACCGCCGGTGTCCTCACCTTCCCAGCCTTCCGGGATTTCCCACTCGTATTCGAGCGACTCACCTTCGGGGCTGTCGGCAGAGACGAAGACCTGAACCTCGCCACCCGGCAGGGCCGGGGCGCCCACCGTGGACATACTGGACAGGACCGGACCATAGGCCGGTGCATCTGCACCCGTGGTGCCATCCGCACCGTCGTCGCCGTCGGCGCCGTCGTCGCCACCGCAGGCGCCCACCGCCAGGGCGGCCGACAAGACGACAAATGAAAGCATTGCTTGTCTGCTACGCATGAGGCCTCCACGGATGCGTTGATGAAGATGAGGATCTCTTCTCATTTTGATTGCGGATTGATAATGGCTCATTCCAGGGCGTAGAGCTTTCCGTCGAAGGAGCCCACATACAGGGTTCCATCCGCCCCCAGAACCGGAGAGAACACCCAGTCACCGGTCTCGAAAGACCACAGCTTGCTGCCATCCTCCGGGTCCAGGGCGTAGAGCCTGTGATCGACGGAACCTACATAAATGACCCCATCGGCACCGATCGCGGGAGACGAATAAACAGAATCCTCTGCCTCGAAAGACCACTGCTTGCTGCCGTCCTCTGGATCCAGGGCATACACATGCTCATCGCCGGAGCCGATGTAAACCGTGCCGTCGGGCGCCACCGCCGGCGACGACGCGAGGATGCTTCCGCCGGTCTCGAAAATCCATTGCTTGCTGCCGTCTTCCGGGTCGAGGGCAAAGAGATGCCCCTCGTCCGAACCTGCATAGACCGTGCCATCGGGACCGACCGCGGGATCCTCAACCCGCCCCGCCTCTGCATCGAAGCGCCACTCCTGCCTGCCATCCTCCGGATCCAGGGCATAAACCGAAGCATCATCCACTCCTGCCTGGGATCGACGAGATCCCATGTACAGCATTCCATCCGGTCCGATGGCCGGGGCCGTGGTGAAGTTACGTCCGGTATCAGTGAACCAGCGTTTATTGCCGTCTTCGGGATCCAGGGCATAGACGCCCTGCTCTCTGGAACCAACATACACGGTGCCGTCGAGCCCTATGGCCGGGCTCGGGCTGGCGGCTGAAACTTCCACCTCGAAAGACCAGAGCTCGCTGCCATCCTCCGGGTCGAGAGCATGCACGTAGCCGCCCCTGGAAGTGATGTAAATCGTGCCATCGGCCGCCACCGCAGGGGTGGAATTGATCTCCCGACCGGGTTCGAAAGACCACAGCTTGGTGCCGTCATCGGTATCAAGGGCATACAGAGTTTCATCCCTGTCGTCAGGCACATACAGGCTGCCATCGGGGCCCAGTGTGGGCGCTTCCGCGACCGCGTCACCCGTATCGAAGGACCACTTCTCCTCGCCCTTCAGATCCCGGGAATCGGGGCTTGGACTCACGCCGGTGTTCTGGAGATCGGCCCCGAAACCCGGCCAGGGCGAAACAGCCTCAATCGTGGTCTCCATCGCGCTCCGAGCAATCAGCCCATTGGAATCCTCCACCGTGGCCTCCAGGCGGAGCCTGCCCCCCTGGCCGATGGCAGACGGTTCCCATTTGAAGGGGCTGCCGGCATCGTCGAATCGGATGCCGGCCAGGTCATAGTGTGTCGTCAGGGCCATGCCATCCTGATTGAAAGCCTCGACGGTAAAGCTGGTTTCGCCGTCCACCGGCAGTGGAGAGACATCGAAGGATTCAATCACCGGCCCGCGCGTGACCACCTCGGTACTGCCACTGGTGCTTTGCTCACCGTCGCTGACGTCGACTCGGACCGTTGCCCGAGCGGCTTTATCATCGGGTGCGCTGAGTACCAGCACATCATCGTCTGTATTGCCAGCTTCCCAGCCCTCGGGAATCTGCCATTCATAACTGAGGGACTTGCCCTCCGGGCTGTGGGCGGAAACAAGGACCTGCGCCTGCCCGCCAGGCATCAGGGGGGCCCCGAGGGTGGACAGACCGGTGATCACAGGACCGGTAGTGGCCCCATCACTTCCATCCGCACCTTGCTGACCGTCCTCGCCATCATCACCATCGCAGCCGAGCAGCGCATACGCTGCCAACAGGAGCAGAATGTAGAGGTATTGTCGTCCGGTCCACATAAGTCCCCCAGGGAAAGGTTTCCTGTGTCGCCACTATTGGATTCAGCGCGGTGTTATATCGAATGCGCCCCGGATGTAAAAGGAACAAAACGGAACAAAACCAAACCGCTGATCGATCAATAACTTGCCTTCGGATGACGTGCTACAATCCGCTCGCCGGACCAACCATGAGGAGGCAATGCAATACCATCCACAGCCTGAAGAGGACCGGGGAGGGGGACGGGTGAGGCAATTCGGACGGTTTCTGGTGGTATTGCTGCTGTCTCTGCCAGCACTGGCAAGCGCCCATGCCGCCCCCCTTGCCCTTGATATTTCCGACGCCTCTCCGATCCAGACACTGGAAGGGCCCTGGACCGTGTATTGGGGCGAATTTGTGGCTCCCGAAGCGTTTGCGACGGAAACGCAACCCCCACCCACGGGCGACATGCGCCTGCCGGGCGGCTGGAACCAACTCAAGCAGAATGAACGGCCACTTCCTGCCACCGGTCACGCCACCTACCACCTGAGGCTCGACCCTCAAGGCGAGCCGGGGCAACTCATGCTCCGGATCCCCATGATCTACTCCGCCTACCACCTGTATGTGAATGGAGAGTTCCAGGGTGGAGTAGGCCAACCCGGAGCTGCCCCCGCTTACGCTGCTGCCGACTATGGTGAGCACCTGGTCTGGATCCCGCCCCCCTCAGAACAGATCGAATTGGTCCTCCATGTAAGCAATTACTCTTCCCGAGTGGGTGGTATTCCGCGTACTCCCCGAATCGGACTTCCGGACGCCATCATTCAGGAGCAGTCTGTCGAGATCATGAGCAACAGTGCTCTGGCCGGAGGCCTGACCCTTATCGGGTTGTTCCAATTGGCGTTGTTTCTGCTGCGCCGGGGAGAACGCGCCTATCTGTACTTCGGACTGACCGCGACGATCTGGGGCGTGCACACGCTGATTTCGGGCCAACTGCTCTCTCTCGCCGGCTGGCATGTGCCTGTTGAAATGGCACGCACCCTGGATGGGCTTACAGCACTGTTGGGCGGGGTGATGTATCTGTGGTTTGCCTCCTCCCTGTTTCCGCGTCACCTGCCCATGCGCTATACCCGCTGGGCAGCTCTCCTGCCCTTGTTGTATCTGCCGGTCATGGTGCTGGCACCGGAACTGACGCGAAGCCAGGTGATTGGCTGGCTGCTGTACCTGATCGTGGCATCGCTGGCACTCGCTCTGGTGGCGATCCTGCGGGCCTGGTGGCAGCGTCATCCCGATGCCGGTCTCTTTCTGGTCGCTGCGGCGGCTGTGGTAGTGACGGCGGCCATTCAGATCTACTGGTTCAATGAAGGTGGGGTAAGGGCTGCGATTGTGGGTCTCGGCCTGCTGTTTGCGACCGGCCTGTACAGCGTCATTCTGGCACGCCGCTATGGCCGTGCCTTCAGTCGAAGCCGTGATCTTGCGAGGGCGCTGCGACGTGCCAATCGGCTCAAGGATGAATTTCTGGCGGACACCTCCCATGAGCTGCGCACACCCTTGCATGCGATGGTGGGTGTCGCGGAAACACTGCCTCGCCATGGTGACTCCAGACTGGAGCACGGACTGGAAATCATCACCGAAAGCGGGCAGCGGCTGGCCCGATTACTTGACCAGGTACTGGACATTACGCGTTTGCGTCATGATGACCTGCCACACAAACCACGACCGGTGGCAATCGCTCCCGTCGTGAATGCTGTACTGGATACCTGCGCACCACTGATTGGTTCCCGCAAGGTGACATTGCAGCCTGAACTTGAGGTAGGTCTCCCACCGGTTCATGCTGATCCGGATCTGCTACATCAGGCTCTCTTCAATCTCGTCACCCACGCCATCCGCCATACGGATCAAGGCACCATAATCGTAAGTGCCCGTATGGAAGCGTCACGTGTGCGCATGGAAATTGCCGATACGGGAATTGGTACCTCCGGGGAGGAATGGGAGCAGACACAGAAACCCCATGAAGAAAGTCATGAGTATGGGCGGGGAGACCTGGGCCTTGGCCTGGCCATCACCCGGCGCATTCTGGCCTTGCATGAGAGCGAAATGGATGTGGACAGCTTACCCGGGCGAGGCACTGTAGTCCGATTCTGGCTGAACACCGCCCGGGACACGAAGGAGACAGACGAGCTCGGGGAAATCGAGAGTAACACCCGCCCCAGTTCGGCCAGGCCCGACACACGGACCCCGGGGCAGAAAATTCTGGTTGTGGACAACAATGACAACGCCGCTGCCGTGCTCATGCAACAGCTGGCGACCGCTGGATATCAACCAATCCACGCTACAAACGGTGAAGATGCGCTGGCGCAAGTAAAACACGAGAAACCAGCGCTGGTATTGCTCGACATGATGATCCCGGACATGGGCGCACTATCGCTTTGTCGGCGCTTACGTGAAACATATGATGCCACCTCACTGCCGGTGGTTCTCGTTACCGCAAGAACACGCCAGGAAGAAATCATCGAAGGACTCAATGCCGGCGCCAATGACTATCTCGCAAAGCCGTTTTACCGCAAGGAAATGCTTGCCCGTGTGGAACCACAACTACGGGTTCACGAAAATCAAAAAATGCGCCTGGAGCTGGAAAAGCTGGAGGACAACAACCATGACCCCCATACCCTCCTTGTAGAGCTGCTTCGTCGAACAGTTCACCACTGGGAACTGGAAACAGGGCGTTCTCGCGCGGAACTGGCCAACGAAAGCGGCCTGTGGGCCGTAACTCTGGATGGCTCCACCCTGAGAGCACGGACACTGGACCGATATCTTTCATCAAGAACGCTACCCCGACGTCCACGCTGGGGTCTGGTCACCCGAACCGCCCGCTTCGTAATGGAATACCTTGAATCCCCCGAAGCGATCGCCGAACTGGAACAACTCCTCGATGAACTGGAGACCGCACTTACAAGCTAGAGTTACTGTGCGAACCAGTCATTGCTGCACACCCGTGGGACGCACTTCGCCAACATGCACGTACTCACAGACGGTCCATCATGTCGAGCGGATTCTGCCAGTCCTCGTACAGAAAATCCTCGAACTCCGGACCAAAATCTTCCCGCGCCATATCCATGGATCCGGACCAGTCTTCCGGCGGTTCGATCTCCTCATCGACGAAATCCACCCAGTTGGAGGCTTCGATTTCCTCCACGGTGCCGTCAAAATACTGAATCTCGATCGTGGCTTCGTTCTCATCGGTCGCCACGATTTCGAAATGATCACCAGTGAGGCTCTGGTACCAGACCCCGATCACCGGCAAGGGGGTCATTGCAGATCCGTCGTCGTTACGCCTTCTCATGGGTATACCTCCCCCACCCCGACACGCGGGGCATGCAGTGGAGCTTGACC
>SLND01000145.1 GCA_007133205.1 Natronospiraceae bacterium
CCCCAATCCGGTGCTTACATTTTTCCGATTGCTGTGCTTAAATCGAGCCAGAACCGCATCCATGACCACGGGTTGAGAGGATCACACCATGCACAAACCGGCTTTCCGGCGGAGTGCCGCCGCCCTCGCGGGCCTGCTGATGGCCGCCCCCCTGTCGGTATACGGGGCAGGATTCAACCTCATCGAACAGGGCCCGCGTGGCCAGGGCAATGCCTTTGCCGGCGCGCCGGCAATCGGCGCCGATGCCTCGACAATCTACTTCAACCCGGCAGCCATGACCCTGCTCGACCAGCGGGAAATCATTGCCGGCATGAACGTGATCGACCTGCGGGGCGACTTCACCAAGGAAGAGGCCACCGATGTCAGCGGGCAGCCCCTGAGTGGCGGCGAGGGTGGCAACATCGGTGACGGCGGTGCACTGATTCCGAACTTCTACTATTACCAGCCGATCAGCGACGACCTCCATTTCGGCATGGGTATCGGCGTCCCCTTCGGCCTGGCCACGGATTACGAGGCAGACTCCATTTTCCGCTACCAGGCGCGTCGCTCGGCTGTATCCATCATCAACTTCAACCCCTCCCTCGCCTACCGGATTGACGACCAGTGGTCCGTGGGGGGCGGCCTCAACTTCCACTACATGGAAGTGGAACTGGGCAATGCCATTGACCTGGGCGCCGCCTGCTTTGGAGCCGCCGATCCGACAACCTGCCAGGACTTCGAGCTCACGCCTCAGGCCGCCGACATGGATGCCATGATCGAGGGCGATGGCTGGGGCGTCGGCTTCAACGTGGGCGCCCTGTGGGAAGGCGAGCGGACCCGGGTCGGCGTCCATTACCGCAGCCAGGTTGATCACAGCCTCAGCGGAGACGCCCGCTTCCAGCTTGAAGAGCTCAATGACACCCAGTTGGCGGCCTTTGAGGATCTGTTTGCGAACAATGGATTCTTCGGTTTCACGCCCGGCGAAGAAGTCGCCGTGGGTGACAGCGGCAGCGTGGATGTGGATGCCGACTTCAAGAGTCCGGACCATCTTTCGGTCGGCATTGCCTATGAGCTGGATGATCGCTGGACCCTGCTGGGTACCATTACCCGCATGGGCTGGAGCGTGTTCGACGAACTGGTGGTGGAATTCGACGAGGAAATCGCGCCCGGCCAGGACGAGACACGGGAAGACCAGAAATACGAGGATGACTGGTGGATCTCGGCCGGTTTCGACTACCACCATTCCGACCAGTGGACCTTCCGCGCGGGGGTCGCCTGGGACGAAACTCCGGTGCAGGACCAGTACCGAACCGCCCGGCTTCCGGACGAAGATCGCATCTGGCTGGCGGCCGGCGCCACCTGGCGGCTCAACCCCAACTCCGAACTCGACATCGGCTACACCCACCTGATCCTCGATGACGAGATCCCGCTCGACCATACCGGCAACCAGGGCGACCGGATCGTGGGCACCTACGAGGTCTCCACCAACATCCTGTCCTTCCAGTACCGTTACCTGTTCTGATTGAAGATTCCGGGGAATCCCGGCAACAAGGCTCGGGGGCGCCACCAAAGGGGTGGCGCCCCTTTTTTGCCTCCCGTCACCAGGGAACGCCCTTCCGGGGTCCGCTGTCTGATCAGACATGCCAGGCCAGGCGGGCACCGGGCATCCGCGCATTCCACCGTCGGGGGTAAGCGAGTTACGATGGAACAGCCATGAGACTCGGTGCGTGCATTCTTGCAGCCATTCTGATCGCGGTTCCTTTCCACGCGGGGGGCCAGGGCTTTGATTCCAGTCAGTTGCCGAAACTCGGCGACGCCGGAAGTGGTGCCCTGTCCGCACAGGAACAGGCACGCATCGGCCGCAGCATCGTCGGCCAGCTGCGCGAGGCCGGTGCCCTGGTAGAAGACCCGGAAATCGAAAACTACGTCCGCTCCGTGGGTCAGCGGCTGGTCGCCCATAGCACCCGCCCCGAGGAGCACTACGAATTCTTCGTGGTGAACGACACCGGCATCAACGCCTTCGCCCTCCCCGGCGGCTATATCGGCATCAATATTGGCCTGATTCTCGCCTCGGACACGGAAGCCGAACTGGCCGGGGTGATGGCCCACGAAATCGCGCACGTCACCCAGAGACATATTGCCCGGCGGATCGAAGATGCCCAGACCACAGGCCTGGCGACCCTCGGTGCCATTCTGGCGGCGATTCTGGTGGGTGCGCAGACCGGCCAGGGAGATATCGCCGCGGCCGGCGCCATGTCCGCCCAGGCGCTTCAGGCGCGGCGCCAGCTTAGCTTCAGCCGGGCACACGAGCACGAAGCCGATCGCATCGGTATCCGCATGATGGCCCGGGCCGGATACGACCCCAAGGGCATGGCGGATTTCTTCGAGACCCTGCAACAGCGCCACCGCCACGCCGGCGACGACATGGTGCCCGAATACCTGCGGACCCACCCGCTTACGGCCACCCGCCTGACCGAAGCCCGGGAACGGGCGCGCGAATATGCCATCGAGCCGCGCGAATCCAGCCGCAGCTATTACCTGACCCGTGCCCGCCTGGATGCGAAGACCGCCGGCTCTCCCCTGCGGGACCTCATGCCGATGATCCCGTCGCGCATGCCTGCCAACGAGGTCTTCATGGAGCAGATCCAGCGTTACACGGATGCCATGCAGGATTATTTTCAGGGCCGCAGCGAACAGGCGGCCGAGAAACTCGCGGAGCTGGTGGAGGAAAGCGAGGACGTGATCGCCTACCACCGGGCTCTGGCGGATGCCCTCATGGCCCAGGGGAAAACCGATGTCGCACTGGAACACTACAGCGATGCCCTGCGCCTGTTCCCCGGCAATGTGGCCCTGCTGGAAGGCCAGGCCCGCATCCTGATGGACATCGGGCAACCCGCACGGGCGGCAGAGGTCTTTGCTGAGATTCTCAACAGCAATGATGCCAAACCCCGGCACTTTCGACTGCGGGCCCGGGCCGAAAGTGAAGCCGGCAACACCGCCGACTCACACTACTACCTTGCCCATTACAACTTTGCCAAGGGCAACCTGCTCCAGGCCATGACCCAGATCCGCATGGCCCAGACCCACCCTTCCGTCCGGATGCACCGCACTGCCCGCTACAATCGCCTGGCCGAGGAGATCCGGATCGCCTGGGAGCAGACCCCACCCGCCGAGCGCCAGGCCCAGCGTGAACGGCAGTGAGAACGCTCCGAGCAGAAGGATCCTCTGATCAATCCCGTCGGCTGCAGGCGCAAATGGATTGATCAGAGGTTCCGGAAAGACCACTGCCCTGAGGAGCAGTGGCCTTTCCGGCATTGGAACAACAACAAAGCCCTATTGCCGCTCGGTATAACCGATGGCCCCGTCAAAGAAGAGGCTGTTGGCAATCAGGCGATTGGTACCGAACCAGAATGCCCGGAAGCTCGGATTGTCCGTGAACAGCACAACGGTGCCACTTCCGACCTGGTCCGCCTTGATCGATACCGTTCCCGGCATGGTTTCCAGGTTTTCTTCGGACACGTACCCGCTCAGACGCGGTTCATCCTCGTCATAGAGCCCGACGTTGATATAGGGATTTTCCGAAGGCTCCATGTAACGGGTGCTGTTCCGGAGCACCGGAAGCTTTTCCCGCGTATAGCCATAGGCCAGGGGATGGCTGAGGTCCAGATTCACATGGAAAATGGATCCTCCGATGACCTGGGCGGCCCGATCGGCGGGAAAGTCGGCGAAATCCAGGCGCTCTTCCTCCGCCTTGTCTCTTTCGCGGAAGGAAATCTCATACAGCCCGGAGTCAGCCACCCATTCCAGGGCGGATTTCTGGGCCACCAGTGTGCCGCCTGCCCGGGTCCAGTCCTTGAGCGCTTCTTCCGCGTCCTCGGAGAGCACACTCCAGTTTCCATTCACCATGTAGATGTGGGTATAGCGATCCAGGTCCGCCCCGGCCAGGTCACCCTGCTCCACCAGGGAAACCGGTATCCGGTAACGGTAATCGAGCAGGTGCCAGAGTTCCCCGGCCTCGAGCATGGAGACGCCGTCACCGACGACGATCATGGGGCGGACGGCCTCGATCGGCTCGAGACTGGGGCTGCCCATGTCGATGCCTTGCGGCGTGAGCCCCCGGCGGATTGCCGAAACCTCCACCCCCGCATCACGGGCATGCTTGCGCAGAAGGGAGCGCAGCTCGCCGGCGGAAAGCTCATCCTGCTTGCCGACGGGAAGCACGATACTGCCCTTGTCAAACTCACGTTCGCCATCCTCGGTCTCGGCCGTGAACGGCTTGGTGCTCACCCGGGCCCGCGCACCTTCTTCCAGCAAGGCGTTGAGCAGCCTCGGGGCGTGATAAGGCTTCCAGTCGAAGGCCCAGACCACCGGCTCCTCGGCATCATCCACCCGGCCTCGGGTGGAGGGCGGTTCCTCCAGGGCATCGCCCAGCTCCGCCTGGCGCAGGTCCCGGTTGGTCATCTCCGCCATGGGCATGTTGAAGGCCAGCGGCAGGGTCCAGGTCGAGACATCATAGAACCAGGTATCGGGAAACTCGTGCTCCCGCTCCATAATGGCCCGGATGAAGTGGTATTGCGGCTGTTCCAGGGGGATCACCCAGGCTTCACCTGCCTCGAATCGCTCGCCATCCACCTCGGCGGATGCTTCAAGCGGGCGAAGCTCGATGTCATGGCGCAGGAGCAGCTCAACCAGCTCTGCATTCTTCCCGGGATTCCCGGACTCTCCAAAGATCATGCCCTTGGTGGGATCGCCCCGGGCATCGTCCATGGCGTCCTCGAAGAACTCCTGCTGAAAATCCAGCAGTTTCTCACGCAGCTCCACACCTGCCTCGAGTGCAGAAAAGGAAGTCAGCGTCTGATTGCGCACGGCCTCGGCGTAGGTGCGATCCCCGTGATCCGTCTCCCGCAGGTGCCCACGGGCACTGGCCTGTTCATACAGGATTCCGACACTGCCCTGGATATCCGGATAGGTGGAACCCTTGCCGTAGTAGTAGTCGTCGAATACTTCCTCGGTGAAGTAGGTCACACCATAACGGTCAAGGATCTCGCCGTGGTACTCGGCAATCTTGCCGGTCAGATCATAGTTCTTCTGGGGGGTACGCGGATTGTTCCGGTCCGGATCGCCGGGCTGGAAGAAATAAGTGCTGTTGCGGCCCATTTCATGCCAGTCACCAACGATATTGGGCTTCCAGTCATGGAAGGTCTTGATACGGGAGCGTGATTCCGGATGCTGCACCGGCAGCCAGTCCCGATTGAGATCAAACCAGTAGTGATTCGTGCGCGCCCGCGGCCAGACCTGCTGATGCTCGCGGTTCTGGGGGTCTCCGGTGAGAGTCTCGCCCCGGTGGGAATTGACCCAGGTGGCAAAACGGCTGACGCCGTCAGGGTTCATGGCGGGCTGCATCAACACCACCGTATTTTCCAGGGTCTCCAGCGTCTTCTCGTCCTTCGCGGCCGCGAGGTGCCAGGCCACGACCATGGAGGCGCTCGCCCCACTGTGTTCATCACCATGAATGCTGTAACCGAGGAAGTTGACCAGTGGGTAATCAGTCAGATCCTCGTCCGAGCCCGGCTCCATGGCTTCCAGGCGTCCCTGTCGAATTTCCTCCAGGTTGTCGTGATTCTCCGGCGTGGTGATCCGGACCTCAAGCATGGGACGCAACTCGTAGGTACGGTAGGACTCCTTCACGCTCACCCGGTCCGAGGCACGATCCAGCGCCTCGAAGTAGCGCAGAATCTGATCATAATTGACGTGGCGTTCACCGATCTGCCAGCCCAGTACTTCTTCAGGCGTGGGAATATCTTCGTTGTAGTCCGCCGTCCAGGGCAGATACCAGTCCACATCGTCCGGGGCGTCCTCACCCGCATGCAAAGGGGCCACGAAAAGAAAGAAGATGGCAGAAATCAGTAATGCTGGGTATTTCACTCGCATAGGATCTCCTGAAGGTCGACTCCGGCTGTCCGAAACAGCCATCATTGTTAAGATGCAGGCTTCGCAACCGGCCTGACAGCTTGGCAAAAGGACGATTCATGCACAATCCGCCCCGAAATTCCCGGGCCTTCAGATCAGCCGTGACCACCCTGCTCTTCCTTGGCATCCTGGCCGCCGGTTGCGCCAGCGTCCCGGAAGACCGGCAAGGCGAGCGCGACGAAGGGGACCCCTTCGAGCCCTTCAACCGGACCATGCACAATTTCAACGACAGCCTCGACCGGACCATCGTTCGTCCGGTGGCCGTGGCCTATCGGGACAATGTCCCACGTCCGGCGCGTACCGGTGTCAGCAATTTCCTGGGGAACCTCACCTATCCCGTGGTGATTGTGAACAGCGCACTGCAGGGAAAGTTCAGTCAATCTGGCCGCGGGACCGGCCGATTCCTGATCAATACCACCATCGGCGTGGCCGGTATCTTCGATCCGGCCAGCCGCATGGGACTGGAGAAGGCCAACGAGGACTTCGGCCAGACGCTGGGGGTCTGGGGCGCCGGGCCCGGTCCCTACCTTGTCTGGCCCTTCACCGGCCCCTCCACCGTTCGTGATACCACCGGGTCCGGTGTGGACAGTTATTTTGACCCCACCGTCCAGGCCATCCCGATTCCGGAACGCTTCGCGGTGTATCTCATGCGCGGACTGGATGCACGGGTCGGCCTGCTGGAAATCGACCACATCCTGGAGCAGGAATACGATCCCTATATCGCCATCCGTGAGGCCTACCTGCAGCGACGGGAATACCTGATCCACGACGGCGAGACCCCGGACGTCGATTACTGGGATGCGGAGTGGGACGACGATGATGATGACGGATGGGACTGGTAAGGGGCTCTGACGGCCCATTGGCGCCGGCCGACCCATCCGGATGGATCAGGTGTTTCTCACCCCGGCCACCCCCAGAATGCCCCCGAGTTCACTGATCCGGGCCAGCGACTGTAACTGCTCTGGTACCCGGGTCAGCTTCAGCTCGGCCCTGCCCTGATACCAGCTCAGCCATTCAAGGATCACCGCCAGGCCCGCGCTGTCCAGGCGCTCGACGCCGCCAAGATCGATCTCCGCATCCTGGCTGGGGTCAAACAGCTCACGCCCGGCGGCAAGCGCCTGGTTTGCAGTCGCAAAGCCCAAGGCACCATGGGCCTCAAACTGTCCACTGCCCCGGGCTTCCAGGCGAAAATCGGTACGAGACCCGTCAGTTTCCTTCGTCATCGCCATTCTCTTCGCCGTTTTCCTCCTCGCGCTCTTCCAGGCTTTCTTCCAGTTCTTCCGCCTTGCGGTCGGCGCGGCGCTCGAGACGCTCGATGACTGC
Organism: Natronospiraceae bacterium; assembly: GCA_007133205.1. GTDB lineage: Bacteria > Pseudomonadota > Gammaproteobacteria > Natronospirales > Natronospiraceae > SLND01. The sequence continues at coordinate 7,273 of SLND01000145.1, forward strand.
GTCCAGGCCCTGCTCCCGAATTTCGCGATCAAAGGAATTGCGGTAATTGGTGACGTAGGAAACACCTTCGATGGTGACATCGAATACCTTCCAGCCGTCATCGGTATACCGCATGGTGTAATCCACCGGGACATCGCTGGCGCCCGGCCGGACGATGGTGGTACGAATCCGCTGCCGATCAGGATCCGGTGTACCGCGCACCGGCCGGACTTCGATGTCTTCATCACTGTATTCGAGCAGTCCCTCCGCGTAGTTGCGGACCAGGAACCGGTAGAGTGCTTCTCCGAAAGCCTGGCGCTGCTCCGGAGAGGCATCACGTCCGTGCCGCCCCATGACCAGCCGGGTGCTGTAAGGGATATCGAATACCGGCAACATCTTCTCTTCCACCAGTTCATAGAGATGTTCCGGGTCTTCGGCCAGCTCATCCCGGTTCTCCCGCAATATGCGGATAATGTCGTTGGCGGTTTCCTCGACCACCTTTGCCGGATCCGGCAGATCCTCGGGATCCCTTTCACCGGCCGCGGCGCTCGTCCACGCCAGGGACAGGCCAATCAGTACTGCCATCAACAGTCGCATGTTCTAGTCCTCCCCCTGCTGATACAGGAATTGTCCGATAAGGTTTTCAAGCACCATGGCCGACTGGGTGTGAATGATCTGATCCCCCTCGGCCAGGGAATCCGGATCACCCCCCGGATCGAGGGCGATGTATTGCTCACCCAGCAGCCCCGCGGTCTTGATCGCGGCCGTGGTGTCCTTGGGCAGATTGTCGTAGCGAGCATCGATACGGATCGTGACGATCGCATCCAGACGGTCATTGTCAAACTGGATGTCGGTGACCCGCCCCAGACGAACCCCCGCCATGGTCACGGGCGCCCGCACCCTGAGGCTGCCCACGTCGTCAAATCTGGCGGTCACCTCATAACCCGGCTGCGCCCCGATGCCACGCATTCCCGTGGTCTGGGTCACCAGGAAGAATATCGCGAGGATTCCGAGGAACACGAACAAGCCCGTTCCAAAGTCCATAGCCCGGTTATGACGCATGATTAAGCCTCGCCTACAACAATTGCAGTGATCAGGAGATTGATGGCCAGCACGGCAACGGCCGCAATGACAATGGCCCGCGTGGTCGCGCGACTGACGCCTTCCGCCGTGGGCCCGGCATGATAGCCCTCATACACCGCGACCAGGCTGGCGGCCACGCCGAAGGCAATGCTCTTCACCACCCCGCTCATGACATCCTCGCCCACTTCCACGGCGTTGTTCATCTGGGCCCAGAAGGAGCCCGAATCCACGCCCATCAGGCCGACGCCGACCACGTAGCCGCCGAAAATGCCCAGGGCACTGAAAATCGCCGCCAGCAGGGGCACCGCGATGCAGCCGGCGAGAAAACGCGGCACGACCACCCGGCGAACCGGATCCACGGCCATCATTTCCATGCCCGATAGCTGCTCGGTGGCCCGCATCAGGCCGATTTCGGAGGCCAGAGAGGTACCGGCCCGGCCGGCAAACAGCACGGCCGTCAACACCGGACCCAGCTCACGTACCAGGGTCATGGCCACCATCACCCCGAGCGACTCGGTCGCCCCGAACTGGGACAGGATATGGTAGCCCTGCAGCGCCAGAACCATGCCGACAAAGATCGCCGACACCCCGATGATCAGGAGGGAATGGGCGCCCAGACGATAGAGCTGCTCCCACACCAGGCCAAAGCGCCAGAGTCCGGCCGGGGACGCGCGAAGCAAGCGAAACAGGAACAGGTGCACCGAACCCA
>SLND01000009.1 GCA_007133205.1 Natronospiraceae bacterium
CCCTTCGTGACCTTCGTGTTCAATAATCCCGGTTCGCAAGAAGTTCGGTGCTGAAAGCCTCTCCAACAGCTCATTCTCCCAGGTCACTGACCTTCTCTGCGTCTCCGCGACTCAGCGGGATATATTCCTTGCCCGGACGACATTCCGCGCTGTCGCGGCTACTGCTCCGCCCGGTCTTCCCGGGTCAGCGCTTCGATCTGCCGGTCCTTTTCCTGCCAGATATCGTTGATCCAGGCCTGAAAACGGGCACGGAATTCGGGGTCCTCACGATAATCACCCTGGAAGTGCTCCGGTTCCAGCGGGTACTGGCGCACATAGACCACAATGCGCGGCACCCGATTCTGCAACAGTTGCCACATGGTCGGGGTGCCGTGCGGATAATGGATGGTGACGTCAAGCACCCGATCGATCTGGTCACCAATGGCGGCAAGGGCGAAGGCCACACCTCCCGCTCGGGGTGTGAGCAAATGCCGGTAGGGCGAGTCCTGGCGACGGTGCTTCTCCGGGGTAAAGCGGGTGCCCTCGGGAAAGCTCACCACGGTCTGGGGCACACCACGGGTCTTTTCGCAGGCGGCGCGGGTTTTTTCCAGATCCCGTCCCTTGAGCCCGGGGTGCTTTTTCAGGGTCTCCTTCGAATAACGTTTGAGCATGGGATAGTCGAGTGCCCACCAGGCCAGGCCCAGCAAGGGGACCCAGATCAGTTCCTGTTTGAGAAAGAACTTGAAAAAGGGCGCGCGTCGATTGAACACCTCGAGCAGGGCCGGAATATCCACCCAGCTCTGGTGATTGACAATGGCGATATAGGAGCGATCACGCGAGACCTCGTAATCCCCACGGATATCCCAATGGGGACGGATCAGGCGCCCGGCCGTTGCCCGGTTGGCCTCGACCCACCATTCGGCAATGGTCAACACGACCTTCGCACAGAAGCGGCGAAAGGCCGGAATCGGCACCACGAGCTTCAAAAGGGCGGCAAGCAGCAACGGTACCAGACCGATCACGGTCAGAACGGTGACCATTACCGCCACCAGAAATGCCCGTACATGACTGAAGATTTCCCGCAACATGGTCCCCATCTCTCCTCGCCTCGTGTTCTGTGTACTTCCCGTCAAACGCCTGCCCAGGCCTTCTCCAGCGCCAGCCAGCATTGTCGCCAGCCCGGCTCATCCTCCCACCGCCTTCCAAGACACTTGCGCAGCGAGCGCTGCAGGCGCGCGATATTCCGCCTTTGCCAGGGACCGGGTGCGCGGATCCGGCCCCGGTCGAAATCGATCAGATGGTAACTGCCATCCTCGGCAACCAGGATGTTGTGCAGATTGAGATCGGCGTGGTCCACCCCGTGCTGATGGAAGCGGCGAATCAGCTCACCCAGGCGTGCCCAGGGCTCTGGCTCGACATGCTGATCGAGACAGACCGAGAGCGGCTGCCCCGGGACACGGGCACTGATCAGGTCCCCCCGGCAGCTCAGTCCCGAGCGCCAGACCCCGGCCGCGACCGGTGCCGGCACCGGCAGTCCCAGCGCCCGCATTGTGGCCAGGAGCCGAAGCTCACGCACGGGACGGCTGCGGCCGTATCCGAGAAACAGGTAACGATCCTCGACCAGGCGGGCGACCGCCCCGCCGCGTCGGTAATGACGCAGGACCCAGCCCTCGTCTAAATCAAGAAACCAGGCGCTGCCGCGTCCACGGTCGGCGGGCCTGGCGAGGCCTCGTGCGTGCCAGCGTTCGGGGTCAAAGAAGTCCGGCTCCGGCTGGTCGGTCCGGTTCGGGTCATATAGGATAAGCCCGCCCCGTAGGCGGACCGCAGTGAGGGCATGCTTGTCGCTGTCACCGCCTGTTGCCACGTTCACCGTCCCGAATCGATATGCCTATGTCCCAACAGCGCGCCCCGGCTTCCCTGTGCATGCTGCGCCTCTCCGCCCTGGGCGATGTCTGCCACACGGTCCCGGTACTGAGGGCTCTGCAGGCGCGCTGGCCGGAAACCGATATCACCTGGATCATCGGCCGCACCGAGGCTGCCCTGGTGGGAGACATCGAGGGAGTGGAGTTTATCAGCTTCGACAAATCCGCCGGACTGGCGGGCTGGCGGCAACTGCGCAGGCAGCTTTCCGGGCGGCGGTTCGATGTCCTGCTCCACATGCAGGTGGCGCTGCGGGCGAGCCTGGCCGCGACCGCCATTGCCGCCGACCGCCGGATTGGCTTTGACCGTGAACGGGCACGCGATTTCCAGTGGCTCTTCACCAATGAACGCATCGACAATCGCCCCCGCCAGCACGTGATGGAGGGTCTGCTGGAATTCGCGCGACTCATGGATGCCGATGTCAGCCGGCCACGCTGGGATATTCCGGTCCCGGCAGAGGCCGCCGCCAAGGCCGCCGAGTGTATTCCGCCCGAACGTCCCAGCCTCGTGCTCAGCCCCTGTTCCAGCGAACGCGCGCGCAATTTCCGCAACTGGCGGCCGGAACGCTACGCGGCGGTGGTGGACCACGCCGCCGAGCACCACGGGATGCATACCATCCTGACCGGGGGGCCGACGCAGCTGGAAGCCGAATACGGCCAGGCAATCGTCGAGCAGGCGCGTCACAGACCAGACAATCTCGTGGGTCAGACCTCGATCAAGGAACTGTTTGCCCTCCTGGGCCGTGCCAGGGCCGTGCTCTGCCCCGACTCGGGCCCGGCCCACATGGCCAATGCCGCGGGCACGCCGGTGATCGGGCTCTACGCCAGCTCCAATCCGGAGCGCACCGGCCCCTATTTCAGTCGCCATTGGACGGTGAACCGCTACCCCGAAGCACTCGAGGCCGAGACCGGGAAAGGAGTAGACGAGGTACGCTGGGGCAGGCGGGTCCGTGACCCGAAGGTCATGGACCGGATCACCGTGGCCGATGTCACCGAGCGTCTGGATGCCCTGATGGCCTCGCATGCGAAAACCCCATCCGCCTGAGGGTCCGCTGCCGGCCCGACGGTTTTCGCCTGACCCGAAGTTCAAGACCACAAGGCACTGATCAATCGAACACTGAGCAATCGACAAGGGAGCGAACAGCATGGCTCACATGAAACCCCTGCCCCGGGATCACAGCCCGGAACTGGCCGAGGACTTTGCCGTCTTTGAGCAGATCCTAGGCTTCGTGCCCAATAGCCTGCTGACCATGCAGCGGCGGCCGAAGATCGTGCAGGGCTTTGGCGCCCTGACCCAAGCGGTGATGGATCCCGAGGGATCCGTGGATGCCGGCTTCAAGCGCCTGCTGGCCCACATGGCAAGTCATGCCGCTGGTTGTCAGTATTGCGAGGCCCACTCCCTGATAGCAGCCGAGATCAAGGGCATCGACCACGAGAAGGTCGCGGCGATCTGGGAGTATCGCGACAGCCCCCTCTACACCGAGGCGGAAAAGGTGGCGCTGGATTTCGCCCTCGCGGCCGCTTCGGTACCCAATGACGTGGACGCGGCGCTGTTCGAGCGCATGCGTGAGCACTGGAGCGAAGAAGAGATCGTCGAGATCCTCGCCGCGATCTGCCTGTACGGTTTCCTCAACCGCTGGAACGACTCCATGGCCACCGACCTGGAGGAATCACCAAGACAACTGGGGGAAAACGTACTGGGCACGCGCGGCTGGACCGGCGGCAAGCACGTCAAGTAATTCGCGCCCGTGCCTGACCGAAGGTGTTCGGCCTTGTTCGGATCGTTATCTTTTGACACGAAGGGCACGAAGAGAAAGGAAAAGTACACGAAGAGTTCGTGAAGAAACAGTCAATTTCTTCGTGCTCTTGTGTTCTCTCTTCGTGGTCTTCGTGTTATCAGTCGGCGCTTGATCGTGTTTCCCACCTTCTTAGTCTCTCACGAGAAACGAGACCAAAGACCTGGAGCCTGATCTCAGTCCTTGATCAGGGCGAGGAGTGCTTCGGCAATGGTTCCGGTGTCATTGCGGATGCCGGCACGGTGGACGCCTTCAACGAGTTCCCGTCGCCGCCGGCTGTCATTGGCCAGCTCTGCGGCGTTGGACGCAATTGCCTCCGGCTCCAGTGCCGCGGCGACGGCAAGCCCCTCGCGTTGGTAGCGCCGGATGCGCTCGGGCTGGTCGGCGCCACCGGCTGGCACCAGGATCGCAGGGATCCCCAGCGACAATACCTGCGAGGACATCATCCAGCCCGCCCCGGTTACCGCCAGACGCGCCCCGGACAACAGCGCGGCCAGATCCGAGGTCTCCAGCCGGGGGATTACCGTCACCTCATCGTCGTGATCGATCTTCCCGCGGTACTGGGGCCCCATCACCACCACGCAGTCGAGGCCCGTCTCGCGCCGCACCCGGCGTGCGCCATCGAGCAGGATCTCGGGCACCGGGCGCTCGGCGGCGAAATGACCACCACCGCCGGCGGCAAATACAAGGTACTCCCCCGCCTTCAGGCCGTAGTCACGAGACAGCGAGGCCTGCCGCTCGGGGTCGGCTTCGGGAGCGATGGTGGAGAAGAACCGGATTTCTGGTTTCCCGCACCACCGCCATTTCACTTGCTCCCAGGGACCAAGCCGCGGTGCCTGCTGGCCGGGTGCGGCAATCAGGTGCATGTCGATGCGGGCGAGCATCCGCGGTCGAAAGCCCTTGCGCCGTTTCTTGGGGCGATTGGACAGCCAGACCAGCTTGCCGCCAGCCTGGCTGACGGCCCGGTACTGGGCCATGCGTCCGGCGGCATCGTAAAAGGCGAGCGCGGGCCGCAGGGCCTGGATATGATCGATCACCGCGGGGGTAGCGCGGGTGGGTGAGGCGTCCAGCAAGTGGTAGGTACACCGGGGATCGCGCTCTACCGCTGCCTCGCGATGAAGCAGGAAATGGACCGGGTGTTCGGGTGCCCGGCGGGACAGGGCCCGGGCGATGGCCAGACAACGGTAGTATTCACCGGAACCACCGGGACCGCTGACCGGAGCGAACAGGATCGGGCGCCCCAAGACGGCCTCAGTCTTCGACCAGGGTGTAGACGGCTCCGCAGTAACCGCAGCGGGCGCTGCCCTGCTCCTGCACCGGGATGTAGACCTGGGGATGGGAATTCCACAGGCTCATCTCCGGCAGCGGGCAATGCACCGGCAGATCCTCGCGGGTGACCTGGTATTCCTTGCGATCGTTGGGGGTAGCCTGCCTCTGGGCGGGCTCCGGTCTGGTTTCAGCCAAGGTTCTGCTCCCAATCCCGGAAGGGGTGGATCAAGTGTCGACGATAACCACGCGCCGGGAACAATCCGGCACAGTCGGGCGCGATTATACCACCGGGCCCAGTGTGCGGTTCCAGAGTTCAACCACCCATTCACGGCAGGACCGGGCTTGGTCCCGAATCTCCGCCGCCGGTTCCCCGGCCAGTGTCTCGGCATGAATGACCTGGCGATAGCTGCGCGCTGCCGTCTCCAGTGTCCGCACCGCATCCGCATCCACGAGCCCGGCCTCGCCGACGGCAGCGAGCAGACCGAGGGTATCGGTATGATCGAGCATCCCGGGGACTTCGGCGGCGTGCAGCAGGGCCCAGTACTGCACCAGAAACTCCACGTCCAGCAGCCCCCCGGCATCATGCTTGCAGTCAAAACCGGCCGCCTCCGTCCGCGCACGCACCATCCGCTCCCGCATCGCGCGAATGTCTTCACGCAGGCGTTCCGGGTCCCGCTTGCGTGCGAGGATTTCCCTGCGCGCCTCGCGAAAGGCGGTGACTACTTCCGGGTCACCGGAGATCGGACGTGCCCGCAACAGGGCCTGATGCTCCCAGGTCCAGGCCTGTTCCGACTGGTAGCTCCGAAAGGCATCGATGCCGGTGACCAGCAGGCCGGCGGAACCGCTCGGGCGCAGTCGCGTATCCACCTCGTAGAGGGTCCCGGCCGGGGTCTGGGTGGTCAGCATATGGATCATGCGCTGGGCCAGGCGGGAAAAGAATACCGCATTGTCCACCGGCCGCTTCTCGCCATCGGTCTGCGCCCTGTCACCGTGGCTGTCATGAATGAACACGATGTCCAAATCGGAGCCATAGCTCATCTCGCCACTGCCCAGCTTGCCGTAACCGATCACGGCAAATTGCGCGGCCCTCCCCTCCGAACCGCAGCGCGGCCGCCCGTGACGCGATTCGAGATCGGCGCGTGCGAGGCGGTGGACCCGATCCACCACAAGTTCGGCAATTCGGGTCAGTTGCTCACTCGCGGCGGCCACTTCCAGGACGCCGGTCAGATCCGCCACCGCGACACTGAAGACCGCGGTCTGGCGCCACTCACGCAGGGCTTCCATTTCCCTTTCCCCGTCGCCGTCGGCCCGCGCGAGCGCCTCATCGAGTTCCCGTGCAAGAGTTTCCGGGTCCGGTGGCGCCTGAAAGATACGCGGGTCGATCAACTCATCCAGCAACAGGGGTTGCTCGGCAATCCGTGCCGCCACCCAGGCGCTGGTGGCACACAGGCGTGCCATGTGCTCGAGGGCCGGCGGGTTTTCCGCGAGCAGGGCCAGGTAGGCGGTACGGCGCGCAATGGCGCCGAGAACGCGCAGCATGCGCTCCAGGGTGGTGTCCGGCATGGCAGTGGAGGATGCGGCCTGGATGATGCGGGGCATGATCCGGTCCATGCGCTTGCGCCCCCGTTCTCCCATGCGCGTGACCGGGCCGCTGGCGGCCAGGGTCCGCAACTGCTCATGGGCCGTGGCGGGTTGGGCGAAGCCAAGATCGGCCAGCAGATTCCGTGCCCGCTCGTCGTCCAGGCGATCGTGCCAGAGATCCTCCAGGCTGCGATCGGCACCATCCTCCGACGGGGACTTCGGGCCGACGAAGATACTTTCGAAGATGCTGCGGACGGCCGCGCGATGGGCGGCAAATTCTTCAGCGACCGCGTCCCAGTGTTCTTCGCCCATGGCTCGGGCGAGGCGAAGCCGATCCTCGCCCTTGTCCGGGAGTTGATGGGTCTGCTGGTCATACTGGGCCTGGAGCCGATTTTCCAGGCGTCGCAGAAACTCATAGGCCTGCGACAGCCGCTCGCCCTCTTTCGGGGTGAGATGGCCGCTCGCCACCACCGCGGCCAGCGCGGAACGCAACCCCCGCTGTCGCAGTTCGGGGTCCCGGCCACCGCGTATCAACTGATAGAGCTGCACCACGAACTCCACTTCGCGGATACCGCCACGGCCCAGCTTGATGTTGTCCTCCAGGCCCTGGCGGGCAACCTCGCGCATGATGCCATCCTTCATTTCACGCAGGGATTCGAAGATGGCGTAGTCGAGATAGCGGCGATAGACAAAGGGCGAGAGTTCGCACAGAAAGCGCTCGCCGGCGACCCGATCCCCGGCCACGGCACGGGCCTTGATGAAGGCATAACGCTCCCATTCACGCCCATGGAGCTGGTAATAGGTCTCGGCACCGTCAAAGCTCATGACCAGCGGACCGCTGGCGCCGAAGGGTCGCAGGCGCATGTCCACTCGATAGACCTGACCGTCGGCGGTGATCTCGTCGAGGACCCGGATCAATTCGCGCCCCAGGCGTGTGAAGAATTCCTCGTTGTCCAGTTGCCGTAGCCCGTCACTCTGCCCGCGCTCGGGAAACAGGAAGATCAGATCCACGTCCGAGGAGAAATTGAGTTCGCCGCCACCCAGCTTGCCCATGCCGAGCACGACCAGGGACACCGGCTCGCCCCGGGCATCACGCGGGGTACCAAATCGCTTGCGGAACTCGGCTTCGAGCCAGTCACAGGCAAGGGCAATGGCATGATCGGCGAATGCGCTCAGGGCCGTCAGTGTCTCGTCCAGGGTCGCCCGCCCGAGCAGGTCGCGGGCCGCGGTCAGCAGGTGTTCGCGACGTCGGGCCTGACGCAGGCCCCGCATCAGGGCGGCGCTGTCCCTGCACTCGCGCAGCCCTTCGAGTCGCCCGGCAATGGCCTCCGGTTCCTGGACCTGATCGAGCACCCCGGGGTCAGCCAGCCACGCGGCAAGCTCCGGGTCACCCGCAAGCTGGCGCCCGCACCAGGGGCTGAGCGCGGCCAGCCAGGCCAGGTCACTGGCCGAACGCGGATCGTCGGTCGCGACCGATTCCGGCAAGGACTCGCGGGCCTGTTCCAGGATTTGCTGCCAATCCTTCATACCGCCTCGCAACACTCCGGAGTTCATTGCGACAAACCGACACCAGTCACAAGTCAAATGAACCGGTTTCCCAGAATACGCGAGACGGCAGGAAAGTTCCGCCCTGGATACAGTGCATGCGCGTCAGCCAGCGGGAAGACAGCCCAGGAATCGATTGAACCAGAAACAAAAAAAGGGAGGCCAGACGGCCTCCCCCTTATTACGATCAAGCCAGGATCAGGACATGTTCAGAAGCGGAATGCGCCACCGATCTTGATCAGGTCATTGTCCATTTCATCGTACATGTCATAGCCGAAGAACAGGCCGAAATTGCCCAGGGCATAGTCGGCGCGGAGGTTGATGATGGTTTCATCTTCAATGAACAGCTCATCATCAAAGGTGACGTATTCGAATCCGCCACCAATGCTGAACTCCGGGGTCACTGAAAAGGCAGCCTGGACATGAAAACCGAAGGCATCATCGTCCGCCGACATCGTCCCCCCCATTCCATCAGGCATGGTCCTATCCCAGTTCTGGAAGGAGCCACCGATCTCAAGCTCCAGGTCATCATCCACCAGATGCAGCAGATAACCACCGCGCAGGCGAAGGATGTCGAGTTCCGTATTAAAGTCATCTTCGTCAACGCTCAGGAGGTCACCACTCAGTCGAACCGTGGGCGTGACATCGAAATGCCCTTCCAGGCCAAATCCGTCGCCGACGTCATCAAAGTCGGCCAGATAGAGACCCGCCTGGCCACTGGCCATGGCCTGGCCCGCGGAAAGACCGAGTGCGGCAACCGCCGCGAGAACTACCTGTTTCTTGTTGATCATGATTGAACTCCCTTTGGTGTCGTCAGGTTTGCCTTCGTCAGACTTGGTCCCTTCAGCAACGATATGCCCACGTATCCGATGTGGGACCGTCGCTACAGCCCCGGAACGGCTTTCCGCTCCGTTCCGGAGCCGCCGGGAA
>SLND01000088.1 GCA_007133205.1 Natronospiraceae bacterium
AAGATGTCGGTGGAGCTGATTGCTCCGATCGCGATGGAAGACGGTCTGCGCTTTGCGATCCGCGAAGGCGGCCGCACCGTCGGCGCCGGCGTCGTGTCCAGGATCGTCGACTGAACAGGAACTGAATCAGGAGCGGGCCGCCGGCCCGCTCCGCCCATCAAGGCGAGCGCAAAATGGCGAACCAGAATATTCGAATTCGGCTCAAGGGCTTCGATCACCGGCTGATCGACCGCTCGGCACGCGAGATTGTGGAGACGGCCAAGCGGACCGGTGCACAGGTGCGTGGACCGATTCCGCTGCCGACCCGGAAGGAGAAGTACACCCTGCTGATCTCGCCCCACGTCAACAAGGACGCGCGAGACCAGTACGAGATCCGGACCCACAAGCGCCTGATGGATATCGTCGACCCGACGGACAAGACCGTGGATGCCCTGATGCGGCTGGACCTGGCGGCCGGCGTGGATGTGCAGATCCAGCTGAACTGACCGCGCCCGGAGACGGCGGGGAAGGGTTTTCCCGAGAGCCCGAGAAGTGCTATGATTGCGGGCTCTTTTGGCCCGGTGCAGGGCAAGCCTGTACCGGGCCTGCGTTTCCCGGGCAGGACATTTCTCCGGAGCGGCGGGCCAGGCCCGAGGCCGGCGCGTCGAACCAACGCAGTGCACCTGATATGCGGTGTGCACCGTGAACGAGGATGAGTGAGATGGGTATTGGAGTTGTAGGCCGAAAGCGTGGCATGACGCGCGTCTTCACCGAAGGTGGGGGCGCCACGCCGGTGACCGTGATCGAAGTGGAGCCGAACCGGATTACCCAGATCCGCTCCACTGATCGGGATGGCTATCGTGGAGTGCAGGTCACCACCGGAACCCGCCGGCCGAACCGGGTGACCCGCCCCATGGCCGGGCATTTTGCCAAGGCCGGTGTCGAAGCCGGGCGCGGCGTCTGGGAGTTTCGCCTCGCCGAGGGTGAAGGCGATGAACTCGAGCCTGGCGGCGAGATCAAGGTCGACGTATTCGAGGCCGGTCAGAGTGTGGACGTCAGCGGAATCAGCAAGGGCAAGGGGTTTGCCGGCACGATCAAGCGGCACAACTTCCGGGGCCAGCGCAACAGCCACGGTAACTCCAAGGCGCATCGTGTGCCGGGGTCCATTGGTCAGGCGCAGGATCCGGGCCGGGTCATGAAAGGCAAGAAGATGGCCGGCCAGATGGGCAACGTCCAGCGGACCACCCAGAACCTGGAAGTGGTTCGCGTGGATGCCGAGCGCAATCTGTTGCTGGTCAGGGGTGCAGTGCCGGGTGCCAAGGGCACCGACGTGGTCGTGCGTCCCTCCGTGAAGGCCGGCGGTTAAGGAGGAATCATGGAGCTTCAGGTTCAAAAGGCCGGCAAGCAGGACAAGCTCGAGGTTGCCGACGCGGCATTCGGGCGTGAGTTCAACGAGCCCCTGGTACATCAGGTTGTTACCGCCTACATGGCGGGCGGACGTGCCGGCACCAAGGCGCAGAAGACCCGCGCGGAAGTGCGTGGCGGCGGACGCAAGCCCTGGCGCCAGAAGGGCACCGGGCGTGCCCGGGCGGGCACCATCCGCAGTCCGCTGTGGCGCAGTGGTGGGCGCATCTTTGCTGCCGAGCCGCGCGATTACAGCCAGAAGGTCAACCGCAAGATGTACCGCGGTGCGATGAGCTCCATTCTGTCCGAGCTGGCCCGTCAGGATCGGCTCGTGGTGGTCGAGGAGTTTGGCGTTGAAGCCCCGCGCACACGCGAGCTGGTGGGCAAGCTGCGCGAACTTGGCCTGGATGAAGTGCTGATCGTGAGCGACAACCCGGACGAAAACCTCCACCTGGCGGCGCGTAATCTGCCCCATGTGGATGTGCGCGAACCCTCGGAGCTCGACCCGGTCGCGCTGGTGGGTTTCGACAAGGTTCTCATTACGGTAGCGGCGGTGAAGCGGATCGAGGAGTGGCTGTCATGAATGAAGAGCGTCTTATGACGGTACTGCTTGGGCCGCATGTCTCGGAAAAGAGCACCAATGTGGCCGACAGGCACAATCAGGTCGTGTTCCGCGTGCGCCGCGATGCATCCAAGCCCGAAATCCGTCGTGCGGTGGAGAAGCTGTTTGAGGTGCAGGTCGAGGATGTCCGTGTGGTCAATCACAAGGGCAAGATCAAGCGCTTCGGGATGCAATTCGGGCGTCGCCAGGACTGGAAGAAGGCATACGTCAGTCTGGCGCCGGGGCAGGATATCGATTTTCTGGGCGGAGACTGAGTCGTCTCCGAGTTGAGTAGGGATTCGCAGTCATGGCACTGAAAAAAGCGAAACCGACATCTCCCGGGCGCCGCTATGTGGTGCAGGTGAAGAATGCCGAGCTGCACCGGGGTGAGCCGTTTGCGCCGCTGGTCGAGAAGAAGACCAGTACCGGCGGAAGGAACAACGCCGGGCGGACTACCCTCCGTCATCGCGGTGGGGGTCACAAGCGTCGTTACCGGATGGTGGATTTCCGTCGCAACAAGGACGGTGTTCCGGGGCGTATCGAGCGGCTCGAATACGACCCGAACCGAAGCGCCCATCTGGCACTGGTGTTGTACAGCGACGGTGAACGCCGCTACATCGTGGCGCCACGCGGCCTGCGGGCCGGCGACAGCATCGTTTCCGGGGAGCATGCCGCGATACGCCCGGGAAATGCGCTGCCATTGCGCAATATCCCGGTCGGGACCACGGTCCATTGCATCGAACTCAAGCCGGGCAAGGGTGCCCAGCTTGCACGTTCGGCCGGTGCCGCAGCGCAGCTGCTGGCACGGGAAGGGGCCTACGCCACTGTTCGCCTGCGTTCCGGCGAAATGCGCAAGGTGCACGCCGAATGCCGTGCGACGGTGGGCGAGGTCGGGAATCAGGAGCACTCTCTGCGGCAGCTCGGCAAGGCCGGTGCGCGCCGCTGGCGGGGTTTCCGTCCCAAGACTCGCGGTGTGGCCATGAACCCGGTGGATCATCCCCATGGGGGTGGTGAAGGCCGGACCTCGGGTGGACGCCATCCGGTGTCACCCTGGGGGCAGCCCACCAAGGGCTACCACACCCGCCATAACAAGCGTACCGACAACATGATCGTGCGTCGCCGCAGGATCAAGAGATAAGTTGAGAGGGTAAGAACGTGCCACGTTCCATCAAGAAAGGTCCATTTATTGATCCACACCTTCAGAAGAAGGTGGAGGAAGCGGCAGCCAATAACGACCGTCGTCCCATCAAGACCTGGTCTCGGCGGTCAATGGTGACGCCTGACATGGTGGGGCTGACGATAGCCGTGCATAACGGCAGGCAGCACATGCCCGTCCTTGTCTCTGAGAACATGGTCGGCCACAAGTTGGGTGAGTTCGCGCTTACGCGGACCTTCAAGGGTCACGCGGCGGACAAGAAGTCCCGCTGAAGATCGAGAGGTAGCGTCCCATGCAGGTAAACGCAAAACTCCGTTTCGCGCGCATCTCGCCGCAGAAGTGCCGCCTGGTTGCCGACCAGGTGCGCGGAAAGTCGGTGGCCGAAGCGCTGCAGATTCTGGAATTCAGCCCGAAGAAGGCTTCCGGGATCATGAAGAAGGTGCTCGAGTCGGCCGTTGCCAATGCCGAGAACAACGAAGGCGCCGATGTGGATGAACTGAAGATCGACCGCGTGTATGTGGACGAGGGCCCGATCATGAAGCGTTTTCAGCCGCGGGCCAGAGGGCGCGCCGATCAGATCCTGAAGCGGACGAGCCACATCACGGTTCGCGTCGCAGACGAGTGAAGGTGATACCAGATGGGCAATAAAGTACATCCAACAGGGATTCGCCTCGGCATCGCGACCGACTGGACATCCAAGTGGTACGCGGACAATCGCGAATTCTCCGACAATCTGCTGACAGACCTCAAGCTGCGTGACTTCATCAAGCGGCGGCTGTCCCATGCCTCGGTGAGCCGGATTCAGATCGAGCGTCCGGCCAGGAGTGCGCGCATCACCATTCATACCGCGCGCCCGGGCATTGTGATCGGGAAGAAAGGCGAGGACATCGAAAAGCTTCGCGCCGAGCTGCGCGACATGCTCGGCATGGATGTGAAGGTGAACATCGCCGAGATCCGCAAGCCGGAGCTCGACGCCCAGCTGGTGGCGGAAAGCATTGCCCAGCAGCTCGAGCGCCGGATCATGTTCCGCCGCGCCATGAAGCGGGCCGTGGGGAACGCCATGCGGCTCGGGGCCGAGGGAATCAAGGTACGTGTGGGTGGCCGACTGAATGGCGCCGAGATCGCACGCAGCGAGTGGTATCGCGAGGGGCGTGTGCCTCTGCACACCCTGCGGGCCGAGATTGATTACGGCTTCGCCGAGGCGCGCACCACCTACGGCATCATCGGCGTGAAGGTGTGGATCTTCAAGGGCGAGATTCTTGACCCGGCAACCCTGGGTCAGGAGCCCGCCGACGACAAGTCGCGGAAGTAGGAGTTGCAGGCATGTTGCAGCCGAAACGAACCAAATTCAGAAAGCAGCAAAAGGGCCGTAACCGCGGCGTGGCCCAGGCGGGCAACAAGGTCGACTTCGGGGAGTACGGCCTCAAGGCCACAACCCGAGGACGGGTGACAGCGCGTCAGATCGAGGCCGCCCGACGGGCCATTACCCGTCACGTGAAGCGTGGCGGCAAGCTGTGGATCCGGGTGTTTCCGGACAAGCCCGTCACCGCCAAGCCCCTGGAAGTGAGAATGGGCAAGGGCAAGGGTAATGTCGAATACTGGGTTGCCCAGATTCAGCCGGGGCGTGTGCTGTATGAAATGGAAGGGGTCAGTGAAGACCTGGCCCGGGAAGCATTCCGGCGTGCGGCAGCCAAGCTGCCGGTGCAGACCACCTTCGTGACACGGCAGGTGATGTAAATGAAAGCCTCCGATCTTCGAAAGAAGTCCGCCGAGGAGCTCAACAAGGAGCTGCTGGAGTTGCGGCGAGAACAGTTCAATCTGCGGATGCAGCTGGCTACCGGCCAGTTGAACCGCCCTGATCAGCCGGGAAAGGTCCGGCGCAATATTGCGCGGATCAAGACCGTCCTGAATGAATTGCGTGCGGGTGAGAAATCATGAGCGAACAGAAGTCCACAACGCTGCGGACCATTACGGGTCGCGTCAGGAGCGCCAAGGCGGACAAGACCATCACCGTCAACGTGGAGCGTCGCGTGCCTCATCCGCTGTACGGGAAATTCATTCGCCGCAGCACCCGAGTGCGTGCGCACGATGAGGAAAACGCCTGCAAGGAAGGCGATCTTGTGACAGTGGAGGAGTGCCGCCCCATCTCCAGGTCGAAGACCTGGCGGCTGCAGGAGATTCTGGAGCGGGCCTCGGACTGAGGGCTGATTTGAATCCGGGGTCCAGACCGACGGAACAGAGGTAAGAACAATGATCCAGATGCAGACCAGATTGTCTGCCGCGGACAACAGCGGGGCGAGAAGCCTTCAGTGCATCAAGGTCCTCGGTGGATCGAAGCGTCGGTACGCGCGCATCGGTGACGTGATCAAGGTCAGCGTGAAGGAAGCCATCCCGCGCGGCCGCGTCAAGAAGGGCGAGGTGTACAACGCAGTGGTGGTGCGCTCACGCAAGGGCGTGCGCCGGGATGACGGGTCCGTGATCCGTTTCGACAACAATGCCGCGGTGTTGCTGAACGCTCGTCTCGAGCCGGTTGGCACGCGGATTTTCGGGCCAGTGACCCGTGAGCTGCGCACTGGGCAGTTCATGCGGATTGTTTCGCTCGCACCCGAAGTGCTGTAAGCGAACGGAGAAGAGAGACATGAATCGCATCAGGCAGGGCGACGACGTCATCGTGAACGCGGGCAAGGACAAGGGCCGCCGGGGGACCGTCATTCGGTTCGCCGATGATGAGCATGCCGTCGTGGAGGGCATCAATATCGCGAAGAAGCACCAGAAGGCCGACCCGAATCGCGGTCGCGGTGGCGGGGTGCTGGACCGGGAGATGCCCATTCACATGTCGAACATCCAGGTATACAACCCGGTAACCAAGAAGGGCGATCGGATTGGGTTCAAGACCCTCGAGGATGGCCGCAAGGTCCGGATATTCAAATCCACGGGTGAAGTGGTTGACGTCTGATTTCAGCAGGTGAACCGATGGCCAGACTGCACGAAAAATTTGAACAGGAGCTCAAGGGCAAGCTCCAGCAAGAGCTGGGCTTGAAGAACCCTATGGAAGTGCCGCGGATCACCAAGATTTCGCTCAATATGGGTCTTGGCGAAGCGGTGGGCGATCGCAAGGTCATGGATCATGCGATGGAGGATCTGGCCAAGATCACCGGCCAGAAGCCCATCATGACCCGCGCACGCAAGTCCGTTGCCGGTTTCAAGATCCGTGATGGTTTTCCGATCGGCTGCAAGGTGACCCTGCGCCGTGAACGGATGTACGAATTCCTGGATCGTCTCATCAATGTGGCGATCCCGCGAATCCGGGATTTCCGGGGGCTGAGTCCCAAGGCCTTCGACGGCCGTGGGAACTACAGCCTGGGTGTGCGGGAACAGATCATCTTTCCCGAAGTGGAATACGACAAGGTCGACGCGATTCGCGGCATGGATATCACCATCACGACGTCCGCGAATGATGATGAGCAAGGCCGTGCCCTGCTCGCAAGCTTCGACTTTCCGTTCAAGAATTGAGGTGGCCGAATGGCTAAGAAGTCCATGATCGAACGTGAACGCAAGCGGGCCAAGCTGGTTGCCCGTCATGCGGCCAAGCGCGTGGAGCTCAAGCGGGTCATTCATGATCCCAACGCGAGCGAGGAAGAAAAGGAAGCGGCGGTGGCCAAGCTGGCCAAGCTGCCCCGGAATGCCAGTCCCGTGCGTATACGCAATCGGTGTCGGCTGACCGGACGGCCGAACGGCTATTACCGCAAGTTCGGTCTGGGGCGGAACAAGCTGCGTGAAGCCGCCATGCGCGGCGACATTCCAGGACTGGTGAAGTCCAGCTGGTAAGGCGGGACGTCGAGAGGAATAACGACTATGAGTATGACTGATCCCATTGCCGATATGCTGACCCGCGTGCGCAATGCACAGCGCGCCGGGAAAGCTCGGGTGCGGATGCCCGCCTCGAAACAGAAGGCCGCGGTGGCCGAAGTCCTCAAGACCGAGGGCTACATCGAGGATTTCCAGACCATTGACCTGGAAAGCAACAAGCGTGACCTGGAGCTGGTGCTTCGCTATTTCCAGGGCAAGCCGGTAATCGAACGCCTCGAACGGGCCTCGCGCCCCGGACTGCGGATGTTTCGCGGCGCAGGGGAGTTGCCAAAGGTCGACGGCGGGCTCGGCGTCGCCATCATTTCCACCTCGCAGGGCGTGATGAGTGATCGCGCCGCCCGGACAGCCGGGCATGGCGGCGAGGTGGTCTGTTACGTGTCCTAACTGACACAGGGTTGAAACGATGTCCAGGATCGCAAATGCGCCGGTAAGCCTCCCGCAGGGCGTGGAATTCAAGCTCGACGGCCGCAAGGTTTCGGTCAAGGGCCCTAAGGGCGAGCTTGATTTTCAGCTGCATCGGGATGTGGCGGTGAAGGAAGAGGACGGAAGTCTTCAGGTTTCGGCGAATGACGCCGATGCCCGTGATCAGGTTGCACAGGCCGGTACTACCCGGGCACTTCTCAACAACATGGTCACCGGTGTGACCCAGGGCTTTGAGCGGCGTCTGGAACTGGTCGGCGTTGGCTATCGTGCCCAGGTCAAGGGCAACAGCATCAACCTGACCCTGGGTTTCTCCCACCCGGTTGACTACAAGCTGCCCGAAGGCATCAGTGCCGAGGCGCCCAGCAATACCGAGCTTGTCATCAAGGGGATCGACAAGCAGCAAGTCGGTCAGGTGGCCGCAGAGATTCGAGCCTTCCGTCCGCCAGAGCCCTACAAGGGCAAGGGTATCCGCTACGCCGACGAGCGAGTGGTTCGTAAGGAAGCCAAGAAGAAGTAATCGGTAGGTGAGCTATGAAAAAGACAGAAGCCCGCATGAAACGCGCGCGCAAGGCCAGGGCCCGGATCAGTCGGTTGGGAGCTCACCGCCTGAGTGTCCACCGGACGCCGCGCCATATGTACGCGCAGATCATTGCGCCGGAAGGCGACCGGGTGCTGGCCGCTGCCTCGACGGTTCAGTCTGAACTGAAGCAGTCGCTGAAGAGCACCGGAAACGTGGATGCAGCGATGGCCGTGGGCAAGGCCATTGCGGAGAAGGCCAAGGCCGCCGGCATCGAGCAGGTGGCATTCGATCGGTCGGGCTTCCGCTATCACGGTCGAGTGAAGGCATTGGCCGATGCGGCCCGTGAAAACGGACTCAAGTTCTGAAATAGGTAACGATCATGGCAGCACCACAGCAACAGCAGGGCGACGACCTTCAGGAAAAGCTGGTCGCCATCAACCGGGTCGCCAAGGTGGTCAAGGGTGGCCGCCAGTTCGGCTTTACCGCGCTCGCGGTGGTCGGTGACGGTGACGGCAAGGTTGGATTTGGTTATGGCAAGGCACGGGAAGTCCCGCTGGCCATCCAGAAGGCGATGGAGAAGGCCCGCAAGAGCATGAAGAAGGTGCACCTGAAGGAGGGCACGCTTCAGTACCCGATCCGGGCCAATCATGGCGCCACTCGGGTTCTGATGCAGCCGGCTTCCGATGGTACCGGTGTGATCGCCGGCGGCGCCATGCGTGCCGTCTTCGAAGTGGCTGGCGTGAAGAACGTCCTGGCCAAGAGTTACGGCTCCCGCAACCCCATCAATGTGGTGCGGGCAACGATGAACGGTCTGACCGAAGCGCGTTCTCCGGAATTCGTGGCTGCCAAGCGCGGCAAATCGGTCGAAGAAATCACGGGTTGATTGTCATGGCTGAAGAGCAAGCCAAGAAAAGCAAGGCCAAGAAGTCCAGGGCCGGCAAGTCGAAGGTGAGCAAGAAGGCCGCGAAGAAGACCGCGACCAAGAAGGCTGCGACCAAGAAGACTGCGACCAAGAAGACTGC
>SLND01000102.1 GCA_007133205.1 Natronospiraceae bacterium
TCTCGATCGATCCCGATTGCGTGCCTTGCTTTCCGACTGATGCAGGCCCCGGGGCCTCGCGTTTCGGGCGCATGCCTCTGGCGGGTATAATGGTCTGATTCTCGACCGTATCCCGGGCTTTTCCTTTCTGCCCCCAAATCGGCCGTAGTGACAGGCTCCGGCAGCCATGCCGGCGTGGTCAGGCGCTGCGGTCAGGCAGGCAACCGGACTCCGGGAATCGACCAGAAGGGCCCAGGGATGAATCCTGGCCCATAAGCGCAAAGGCGAATGGCGCCAGCCCAGAAACATGAAACATATCCGCAATTTTTCCATCATCGCGCACATCGACCACGGGAAATCCACTCTCGCGGACCGCTTCATTCAGCTTTGTGAGGGGCTGTCGACCCGCGAAATGTCCGAGCAGGTCCTGGATTCCATGGACCTGGAGCGAGAGCGCGGCATCACCATCAAGGCGCAGAGCGTCTCCTTGCAGTACAAGGCGAAGGATGGCCAGGAGTATCAGCTGAACTTCATTGATACGCCGGGTCACGTGGATTTCTCCTACGAGGTTTCCCGGTCCCTGTATGCCTGTGAGGGCGCCCTGCTGGTGGTGGATGCCGCCCAGGGCGTGGAAGCCCAGAGTGTGGCCAACTGCTACACCGCGGTCGAACAGGGCCTGGAAGTGATTCCGGTCCTGAACAAGATCGACCTGCCGGCGGCCGACCCGGAACGGGTCAAGGCTGAAATCGAGGAGATCATCGGTCTCGAGGCGGATGAAACCATCGGTGTCAGTGCCAAGACCGGGGAAAATGTGGATCAGGTCCTGGAGCAGCTCGTGAACCAGGTGCCGCCACCCAAGGGGGATCCGGACGCACCCCTGAAGGCCCTGATCATCGACAGCTGGTTCGACAATTTCGTCGGCGTGGTTTCGCTGGTCCGGGTCATGGACGGCTCGCTCACGCGTGGCGACCGGATCAAGGTGATGTCGACCGAACGCAGCCATGGGGTGACGGAGCTGGGCATCTTCAGCCCCAAGCGCCATGCCAAGGACACTCTGAAAACGGGCGAGGTCGGCTACGTCATTGCCGGGATCAAGGATATTGACGGCGCACCGGTCGGGGATACCCTGACCCACGAAAAACGGCCGTGCGCAGAGCGCATTCCCGGTTTCCGGGAGGTCAAGCCCCGGGTCTTTGCGGGCCTGTTTCCGGTCGATAGCAGTGACTACGAGGATTTCCGGGATGCCCTGCAGAAATTGCGCCTGAATGATGCCGCCCTGCATTACGAACCGGAAGTATCGGACGCACTGGGTTTTGGCTTTCGCTGCGGTTTCCTCGGCATGCTGCACATGGAAATCGTGCAGGAACGGCTGGAGCGCGAATACCGCATCAATCTGATCACCACCGCACCCACCGTGGTCTACGAGGTCCTGACGGTGGATGGCGAAACCCAGCCGGTGGACAACCCCTCTCATTTGCCTGCCGTCAACAAGATCGACGAAATCCGGGAGCCCATAATCGAGGCCAATATCCTGGTACCACAGGAATTCGTGGGACCGGTGATTACTCTCTGTGAAGAAAAGCGCGGCCAGCAGAAGAACATGCACTATCATGGAAAGCAGGTGCAGTTGACCTATGAATTGCCACTGAGCGAGGTGGTGCTGGACTTTTTTGACCGCCTGAAGTCAGTGAGTCGGGGATTTGCGTCCTTCGAATATGATTTCAAGCGTTTTCAGGCGGCCAACCTGGTCAAGCTGGATGTGCTGATCAATGGCGACCGGGTCGATGCCCTGTCGACCATTGTCCACCGTGATGATGCCTTCCATCGGGGCAAGGAACTTTGCGAGCGGATGAAGGACATCATCCCGCGCCAGATGTTCGAGGTGGCTATTCAGGCAGCCATCGGCAGCCATATCATTGCACGAAGCACGGTGAAGGCACTGCGAAAGAATGTGACCGCCAAGTGTTATGGCGGGGATGTGACCCGAAAGCGCAAGCTCCTCGAAAAGCAGAAGGAAGGCAAGCGCCGGATGAAGAGTGTCGGCAAGGTCGATATCCCCCAGGAGGCATTCCTGGCGGTCCTGCAGGTGAACAAGGATTGACTGGACTCAAACCATTGGCGAGGACATTTGACGAGGAAACGAATCGATGAATTTTGCCCTGATACTTGTCCTGGCTACGTTTCTGACGGGTGCCGTCTGGCTGGTCTGGTGGCTTGCAGTGGGCCGTGGTGGTCAGCATGAAGGCGAGCCGGCAGTTGTCGAGTGGTGTCGGGCATTTTTCCCCGTGCTTCTGATCGTTCTGATTCTGCGTTCCTTTGTCGCCGAGCCCTTTCGGATTCCATCCGCTTCGATGATGCCGACCCTCCTGGTCGGCGATTTCATTCTTGTGAACAAGTTCGCCTATGGGTTGCGCCTTCCGGTACTGGAGACAAAAATCCTGGACCTGGGCGAACCCGAACGGGGGGATGTGGCCGTTTTTCGCTACCCACCGGCGCCGGAGATGGATTACATCAAGCGGGTGGTCGGCGTCCCCGGTGATGAGGTGGCCTATCGCGACCAGGTTCTGTACCTCAATGGGAGAAAGGTGGAACAGAATGTACTCGAGCCCTTCGAAGCGCGGGAGGTGGACGCGCGCGAGGATCGGGTGATCCCCGGGAGCCTGCTGATCGAGGAACAGTTGAATGCACAGCATTATCGAATCCTGGTGAACCCGGAAGGGAGTGGCATGACCACCCGGGAACTGGAAGAAGGCATGGAAATACCCGAGGGCAAGTATCTGATGCTTGGCGATAATCGGGATAATTCGGCGGACAGTCGCCACTGGGGGCTGGTGCCGGAAGATCACCTGCGGGGACGCGCCCTGTTCGTCTGGTTGAGCTGGGAGATGTTCCAGTCATCACCGGATTGGGGGAGGATCGGGACAAGAATCGAGTAAGATGACATTGGGTTGATGGCCTGGGACGCCGTCGATATTGGAGGAGGGTGCCGCAATGCACGAAAGACAGAGACAGCGGGGCATGACCATGATTGGCTGGATGCTCGTCCTGGGGCTGGCATCATTCCTGGTGATCGGCGTTTTCCAGCTTTTCCCCGTGTACATGAATTCGCAAACCATCAATGGTGTCATGAACTCCGTGACACAAGGGGCGGACAGTACCCAGGAGCAGGCGGTGCGTCGCTCCCTGGCGCGGCAATTCAACGTGAATACCGTGCGTGAAGTGTCCGTGGACGATTTCGAGATCGTGGAAGACGGTGGCAATACGTATCTGGTCGTGGAATATGAGCACCGCGTGAATTACCTGGGGAATATCGACCTGATCGTGTCCTTCGAAAAGGAAAGCCGATTCCGCGCCCAATGACCGACACTTCCGGACTGATCGAAGAACGGGTCGGACATGTCTTTACGGACCCGGACTTGCGGGATCGTGCCCTGACTCATCGGAGCCTGGGGTCGCACAACAACGAACGCCTGGAGTTTCTGGGGGATGCGGTCCTCGGTCTCTTCGTGGCCGAGCAGCTCTACACGCGCTTCCCGGAGGTGGAAGAGGGGGATCTGAGCCGATTGCGCGCCACGCTGGTCAATCGGGACACCCTGGCCGAGGTCGCGGCAAGCATCGGCCTGGGGGATTTCCTCAAGCTTGGCTCCGGAGAACGCAAGAGTGGGGGGCGGCGCAGGGACTCCATTCTGGCCGATGCCCTGGAGGCGCTGATCGGTGCCGTTTACCTGGATGGAGGGTATGAAGCCGCGAAGGACGTGGTGAATCGGCTATTTTCCGACCGAATCGCCGCTGTGCCGGACCCGCATGAACTGAAGGACCCCAAGACCCGTCTGCAGGAATATCTGCAGGCCCGCGGTCTCGAACGCCCCCACTATGAAGTCCTGGAAGAATCGGGTGCCGCGCACGCGCGACAGTTTCGCGTACGCTGTCGGGTGCCGGATTATTCCGTCGATGCCGAGGGGTCGGGTCGCAGTCGACGCAAGGCGGAGCAATCCGCGGCAACCGCAATGCTGGAGGCACTGGGCGGTGAGTGAAGAGATCAGCCATGCCGGGATTGTCGCGGTCGTGGGACGCCCCAATGTGGGCAAGTCCACACTGGTCAATGCCCTGGTGGGGAACAAGGTCAGTATCGTCACCGCCAAACCCCAGACGACCCGCCACCGGATCATGGGGGTTCGCAATGAAGGCCCCCGGCAAATGGTATTCATCGATACGCCGGGCATTCACGAGCAGACCAAACGCCGGATGAACCGGCTGATGAACCAGGCCGCCGAAAGCGTTGCGGATGACGCGGATGTGGTTCTGTTTGTGATTCAGGCCTGTGAATGGACCGCCGAAGAAGACCGTATCCTGAAGCGTCTGCGTGGGCTGGATGTGCCTGTCGGCCTGATCATCAACAAGGTGGATCGTTTTCCCCAGCGTGAAGAGCTGCTTCCATTCATTGCCAGGTGCAGCGATCGCATGGATTTCGCCTTCGTGGTTCCGCTTTCCGCGACCCATGAGCAGAACCTCGATGCCGCGATCAGCGAATTGATGCCACGCCTTCCCGAATCGCCCCCCCTGTTTCCTCCCGGACAGGACACGGATCAGCGTCCGGAGACCATTGCGGCCGAAGTGGTCCGGGAAAAACTGATGGAGCGGGTCCATCAGGAAGTGCCCTATGCCCTGGCCGTACAGATCGACAGTATGGAAAGTTCAGCCCGGCTGAACCGAATTCAGGTCACGATCTGGGTTGAACGGGAAAGCCAGAAGGCCATTGTCATCGGTCGCGAGGGGCAGGTGCTCAAGCAGATTGGCACCCGGAGCCGACGTGAACTGGAGGCACGTTGGGACAAACGGGTATTCCTGGACCTGCGGGTCAAGGTCCGGGGCGGGTGGCCGGACGATGAGCGCCTGCTCGGGGAAATGGGTATCAAGCCGGAATGACTCAGCATCGGGTCTCGCTCGAAACTGCCTGCATTCTCCATCACCGTCCCTTTCGTGACACCAGCCTCATCGTTGATGTCCTGAGCGAAGACCACGGGCGACTGGTACTGGTGGCACGGGGTGCGCGCCGGCCCCGCTCGCGCCAGCGTGCCCTGCTGCAACCCTTTCGCCCACTGCTCGTTTCCTGGCGGAAGGGTGGGGAAATGGGGACACTCACTGCGGTCGAGGCCGGTGGCAATCCCCGGGCCCTGCGGGGACAGGCGCTGATGGCGGGCTTCTATCTCAATGAATTGCTGCTGCGGCTGCTGCCCCGGGAGGATCCGCACCCGGGTATATGCCACATTTATGACCATGCCCTGTCAGAGCTGGAGGCGGGTGAACTGGCAAGGCCGCTGCGCTGCTTCGAGAAACGTCTGCTGGACGAACTGGGCCTGGGTCTGCCGCTTTCGGACCGCTGCGTGGACGGAACGCCGTTAAAGGCGGAGGCACGCTATCTTTTCGACCCGGAACGGGGTGCAATGCCCGCCGCCGAGAACACCGATGACAAGGGTTCGGTCAGCGGGCACACCCTGTTGGCGCTTGCCCGTGAAAGACTGGACAATGAGCGCAGTCTTGAAGAAAGCCGTCGTATCCTGTCGGAGGCATTGTTGCGCCAACTGGGCGAACGCCCGCTGCGGACCGGTCAGGTGATGCGGGCATTGCGGCAGCGGGGCCTCGTGGACCCGCGCGCGATGGGTGAGACAGAGAACACGGACCGCAATCAAGTGTCAGGCAAAGAGGACAAGAAGTGATGGAAGCAATCGAACTTGGCGTGAACATTGATCATGTGGCCACCGTGCGCCAGGCTCGTGGCACCTCTTATCCTGATCCGGTCCATGCGGCGAATCGGGCCGAGCTGGCAGGAGCGGATGGCATTACCGTTCATCTGCGGGAGGATCGCCGACATATCCAGGACCGGGATGTGAGTCTGCTTCAGCAGACCCTGCAGACCCGGATGAACCTGGAGCTTGCCGTCACCGAGGAAATGCTGGAAATAGCCTGCCGGGAGCGTCCGCATTCGGCCTGTCTGGTGCCGGAACGGCGCGAAGAGGTGACCACCGAGGGCGGCCTGGATGTGCGGGGCGGCATGGATGTGATCCCGGTAGCCATACGCAGGCTGAGTGATGCGGGTATTCGCGTGGCACTGTTCATTGATCCCGATCCCGAGCAGATCCGGGCAGCGGTGGATGCCGGCGCGCCGGTGGTGGAACTGCATACCGGGGCCTGGGCGGAAGCGGAAGATCCGGCATCGGCCCAGCGCGAACTTGAACGCATCCGTGCCGCGGCCGAGCTGGGGCGGGAGCAGGGGCTCAAGGTGCATGCCGGTCATGGGCTGCATTACTCGAATACCGCTCCCGTGGCGGCAATCCCCGAGATCACGGAGCTCAACATCGGGCATGCCATCGTCGCACGCGCCGTCCTGACCGGCATGGAAGAAGCCGTATCCACCATGAAGACGATCATGCTGGAGGCACGGGCGTGATGCAGGAATCCGGACAGGGGGCAATCTTCGGGGTCGGCACCGATCTGGTTGAGGTGGCCCGGATTGAACGCGCACTGAAACGCTGGGGCGAACGCTTCCCGGAACACCTGCTGATGGATGATGAGTGGACCGAGTATCGGCGCACAAAGCGGCCGGTGCGCTATCTGGCGATGCGTTTTGCCGCCAAGGAGGCTCTGGTAAAGGCACTGGGTACCGGTTTTCGTCAGGGTATGTGGTTGCGCGACGTGGGCTGCTGTCAGGCCCGCTCGGGCAAGCCCCTCGCCCTTTTTTCCGAAAAGGGAGACCGGATACGGCGCGAGCGCGGGGCGGGCAGGGCGGAGATCAGTCTGACCGACGAAGCCGGACTGGTGGTGGCCTTTGCGGTGATGGAACGGGCGTAAGCGAAGCCGTTTTGGCGGGTGGACCTGCCCCTCGGAAAAGTAGGGCCGGCAAATTCAGGGCAGGGCGCGCAGAACGACCAGGGTTTCTTCCTCCAGGGCATGGAGCGAGTCCCGCAATTCTCTCTCCGCCTGCTTGGCCTGCAGGCCTTCCTCTATCCGTGAGCATTGCGTGCGCATGGCATCAAAGCCGCAGAAAGCGGCGGTTCCCTTGATGCGATGGACTTCCTGCGCCAACAGCCCGGATTCTCCCGCATCCAGGTATTCATGGCAGGCCGCCAGCTGTTCCGGCAGATCCTTCCGGAGCATGGCAACGATCGTCGGGGAGAGTCGGCGCGTGTGTTCTGCGGATTCCTGTTGCATGATGAAATCCACCTTCCCTTGTGGATGAAAGCCGGGGCGGGCGCCGAAAGGGCCCGTTTCCCCGATTGTAGTCGCTATGGGCCGGTTATGGGAAACCCCGTCCGGGATTTGCCGGGGCGGGGCGGCCTGCTCGCAGCACCGGCAGGGCATGGGGGTTTGCTACACTGAGCCCTTTTCGAGCCGCCCCGGAGGGCCTGTTGAACGTCCTTGCCTTTGATATCGAGACCGTACCGGATGTGGAGGCGGGGCGCCGCCTGCTTGACCTGGGGGACCTGGACGACGACGGCGTGGTCCGGGCGATGCAGGCCAACCGCCGGGAGCAGACCGGCGGCCGCGACTTTCTGCCGCCCCACCTGCATCGGATCGTGGCAATATCGGTGGGGCTGCGCCAGGGCGAGCGCTTCCGCGTCTGGTCCCTGGGAGAAGCCTCGGCCGGCGAAGCGGAGCTGGTACAGCGGTTTTTCGACGGCATCGAGAAATTCCAGCCCGACCTGGTGTCCTGGAACGGCACCGGTTTTGATCTCCCGGTACTCCATTACCGGGCTCTCCTGCATGGTGTTGCGGCCGCCCGTTACTGGGAGACCGGCGACTCCATCCAGCCTTTTCGCTGGAACAACTATCTCAACCGCTTTCACTGGCGCCACCTGGACCTGATGGATGTGCTTGCCGGGTTTCAGGGGCGTGCCAGTGCCCGCCTGGAGGAGATTGCCATCATGCTGGGCCTGCCCGGCAAGCTGGGGATGCACGGGAGTCTTGTCTGGGATCGTTTTCATGCCGGCGACATGGCGGCCATCCGCAATTACTGTGAGATCGATGTACTCAATACCTACCTGGTATTCCTCCGCTTTCAGCTGACTCGTGGCCAGCTTTCCCACGAGGAGTATCTGGAAGAAACCGTTCAGGTACGCCGCTTTCTGGAAGAACACCAGGATCAGACGCATTTCAGGGAATTCCTGGCCGGCTGGACGCCCCGCGAGATCCACCAGGCGGAAATGAGCAATCAGGACAAGAGGGGCGACGGGAAGGGTGATGGCGAAGCACAGGGCTGAACCGGTAGAGCTGAGTATCCGGGATCTCTCCCATGACGGGCGGGGCGTAGCCGCGAATGACGGCAAGGTATTCTTCGTGCACGGCGCCTTGCCCGGGGAGCAGGTACGCGCCCGGCGCGAGAAGAAACGCCGGGACCTCGACGAAGGCGTGGTCACCGAGATACTGGCGCCTGCCAGTGACCGGGTGGAACCCCGCTGTGAAGTCTTCGGCACTTGCGGCGGTTGTGTCCTTCAGCACATGGCGCCCATGGCACAACTTGAATCCAAGCAGAGCATGGTGGCCGAGACCCTGGCGCGGCTGGGTCGGGTCGAGCCGGCCGAGTGGCTGGCGCCTGTGACCGGGCCCCTGTGGGGCTACCGTCGCCGGGCACGACTCGGAGTCAAGGATGTCCGGAAAAAGGGGCGGGTCCTGGTCGGGTTTCGCGAGCGTGGCAAGCCCTATGTGACCGACATGACTCGTTGCCATGTGCTGGTCCCGGAAGTCGGCGAGCGCCTGGCGGACCTGTCCGAACTCATTGGCGGGCTGAGCGCGCGCACTCGAATCCCCCAGATCGAAGTGGCCGCGGGGGACAATGCCCTTGCACTCGTGTTCCGCCA
>SLND01000163.1 GCA_007133205.1 Natronospiraceae bacterium
CCGAACACAGTACCTGTGTCCTGCTGTATCGCGGCCCCCTGGGGGACCTGGCCCGCTCGCGCCTGGAAGTGATGCGTGAAACCGGGGATGGCTTTCAGGTCGCCCGGCGTGACCTGGAACTGCGCGGTCCCGGGGAATTGCTGGGTACACGCCAGACCGGCGCTGCTGAATTGCGGATCGCGGATCTGCTGCGCGATACGGATCTGCTCGCTCCGGTGGCCGAAGTCGCCGATCACATGCTGGAACAGGATCGTGACGCAGCCACGGGCTTGATCCGGCGCTGGCATGGCGAGGCCACGCGCTATGCGAGAGTCTAGCTACAAGCTTCAAGCTGCAAGCTGAAAAAGCCGACGCGTCGCGCGTCTGGACCGAAACTCCGGTTCGGGAACACCGAAGCCCCGTTGAATCCCACTGCGGATGCCGCTGGCACGGCCTGCTTGTAGCTTGAAGCTTGAAGCTTGAAGCTAATTCAGCTTGGAGCTTGAAGCGCGAAGCTCTAGAATTCGCCCATGACTTTCCCCCATTCGCAGAGTGCTGGCCCGGATGAAACGGTCTGGCAGCCGCCGGAGCAGTGGCCGTCGGCGGAACATCCACCCCATTGGCGCTGGTTGATCGAGCGCGGTTCGCTCACCGAGCGGATCAGCAGCGATCTCGGTGCGCCGGTCACGGTGGAACTGATCTCGGAGCGCCGGGATGCGAATGATGGTGACCTCGACCGGGAAGTCCGGCTTCATGTCGACGAGTGTCCGATCGTCTATGCGATCAGCCGTATTCCCGGGGTCCTGATACAGCGCATTCCATGGCTTGCCAGCCTCGGGCATCAGCCCCTCGGGGAACGCTTTTTCGAGCTGCCCGGTGCCGAGCGTGATCGACTGCAGATTGCTCGTCTGACACCACAGCATCCACTGGTGGAATGTGCCTGGTCGGGCATGGAGGCGCCGGGCAGTATGGTCTGGGCGCGGCGCTCGCGCCTGGTTACTGCCGGAACCGCAATCACGATTACCGAGTGCTTCATGGATTCGGCTCAGTTGACGGGGGTGCGGCGATGAGTCAGTGGCTGGCACGCCGCTGGCGCGGTCTGCGCCGCCATTGGCTGGCAAGCGAGGCCCTGCCCGCGGCCATCACTCGCTGTGGGCATTACGCCCGGCTGATGCGGATTGATCGTCCCATCGGGACCTTCCTGCTGCTCTGGCCGACCCTCTGGGCACTGTGGCTGGCGGGAGAGGGCTCCCCCGATCCCCATGTCTTCGTGGTCTTCATTGCCGGTGTCTGGGTAATGCGTGCGGCCGGCTGCGTGATCAACGATTTCGCGGACCGCAACTTTGACGGCCATGTCCGGCGTACCGTGGACCGTCCCCTGGCTACCGGTGCCGTACGAGCCTGGGAAGCCATTGTCCTCTTCCTGGTGCTGGCCCTGATTGCCTTTGCCCTGGTTCTTACCCTCAACACCCTGACCATCATGCTGGCCTTCGTGGGTCTGGCTCTGGCGGCAAGTTACCCGTTCATGAAGCGCTTTCATTACCTGCCCCAGGCCCACCTCGGTGTCGCCTTCGGCTGGGCCGCACCCATGGTCTGGGCCGCCCAGACCGGGGCCCTGCCCGAACTGGCCTGGCTGGTCTTCTTTGCGGTAATTCTCTGGGCCCTGGCCTACGACACCATCTACGGCATGGTCGATCGCGATGACGATCTCAAGCTGGGGCTGAAATCTTCGGCAATCCTGTTCGGGGATCTGGATCGTTTCATCATCGGCCTGATCCAGCTCGCTCTGCTAGGCACGCTCTACCTGATCGGCGAGCAGGCGGAGCTGGGTGTCACCTATCTCTATGCGCTGGGCTTCGCTGCCCTGAACATCGCCTGGCAGCAATGGCTGCTGCGAAAGCGTGACCGCGATGACTGCTTCCGGGCCTTCCTTGCCAACAACTGGTTCGGCTTCTTCGTCTTTGCCGGCATCCTGCTCGACTATACCTTCTCCGGGTGAATGCCTTGCTTGTCAGGCATGGTCGAACGGGGGCTTCGTTCTGGCGCTGATTTTTAACACGAAGTGCACGAAGGAAAAACAAAAGAGCACGAAGAACAATCATTTTGGTGCTTCGTGACCTTGGGTTTCATCTTCGTGAACTTCGTGTCGATAAGTCCCGTCTGAACGAAGCCCCATGCTCAGGGTTGGTTCGAGGCGCGCTGTGGATCGCGCCAGGTTTCGGCTATCTGCCTGCCGCGTTGTTCGTTGACCGACCAGACCACGATCATGGCTGCAACGAAGAGGGCGAGACAGAAGAGAATGGCGTCGGCCAGACCCAGCCAGGCCTGGATCATGCCCAGACCGAGAATCCCGAAGATTGCGGCCAGCTTGCCCGATAACCCCCAGAAACCGAAGAACTCCGCCGCCTTGCCGTGCGGTGTGAGCACGCCGACCAGGGCGCGGCCCGCCGACTGGGCCGATCCGAGGCTGAGTCCCGCCAGCAGGCCGGCAAACAGAAAGACATACTGCGCCTCCCATTCCACACCCAGCAGATGGCGCGCGGCGGCCGCCAGATTGGGGGTCTGCCATACCGCAAGAATCGCGATCATCCAGAGGCCGAGGGTAATTACATAGGTGCGTTTGGCCCCGATCCGGCTCTGCAGGAAACCGAAGCTGATCGCGCCGATAGCGGCGCTGATCTGAACGGTCACGAACATCATGGCCCGGACCGATTCGTCCCACTCGATCACCTGGGCCCCGTAAATGAAGGAAAAGCTGATGATGATGTAGATGCCGGCCATCATGAAGAAGATCGATACCAGCAGGGTGCTGAGATCGCGGAAACCGCGCAGATCATTCCAGGTATGAATGATTCTGCGAAAGCCGGCCCGCAGCACGGTGTCGCCCGGGGCGAGAGCACGCCGGCGGCCCCGTTCCCGGACCCAGAGAAAGGTCGGGATCGCCGCGACCAGGAAAAAGCCGGCGGCAAAGGGGCCGACCCAGCGGATGCGATCGAAGTTCTCCGCGCTCACCTCGCCCAGGAACAGCAGGGTGAAGGCGGTGGCAATCAGGCCACCGATATAGCCGAGCCCCCAGCCCAGGCCCGAGATCCAGCCCAGGGCTTCGCGCGGCCCGAGACCGGGCAGGAAACTGGCGATGAAGCCCTCGCCGATGGCATAGGCGAAGTTGGACAGGATGATCAACAGCATGGCGGTGAAGATCCAGCCCGGCACGACGAAGTAGAGCAGGGCCGTGGTGGTCACGGTGGCCACGTAACTGATGAACAGGAAGCGTTTGCGGGCCTTCGAGAAATCCATGACCGCACCGCAGACCGGATTGGCCACCACCACCATGAAATAGCTGATGGCCAGGGCAATGCTCCACAGCAGATTGCCCATTCGGTAGTCGGGGCCGTCGCCGACGATGACCCGGGTGAAGAGATCGCCAAAGACAACGGTGATGATCAGCAGGGTGTAGGCCTGGTTGGCGAAATCGAACATCGCCCAGCCGAATATTTCCCTGCCCGGTGCCAGTTTTCTGCTGACCACTGTCCGCTCCCCAAAACCCGGATTGGCTGCTGCTGTCCAACCGGAAGAACATGAATGAAGGCAGCCAGTATTGCAGAGCGGAGCGGTGGGCTGCGAACTCGCGCCCGGTCGGGCGGGGATCGGTGGCTCTTTGATCGGTTTTGACAGGTCTCCCCCGGGCGAAGGATGCTGTCCGCAAGGGTTCATTCAGTAATCGCACGGTAATCGGCCCGGTACTCGGCGAATGGCGGCCATGGATTCAGTCAGGATGTGCCGAAACGAGGGCGGGCGGGTAGTCATGGAAGCGGGGGCAGAAGGCATGCTGC
Organism: Natronospiraceae bacterium; assembly: GCA_007133205.1. Classification (GTDB taxonomy): domain Bacteria; phylum Pseudomonadota; class Gammaproteobacteria; order Natronospirales; family Natronospiraceae; genus SLND01. Next base: position 3,813 of record SLND01000163.1, read on the forward strand.
GATGCCTGAGGGCCGGTGTTGGCTTGTGCGCGGGGCTCATGGCCCTGGCGCTTGCCGGCTGTGCCACCTATGGTGACCAGCTGGCCGAGGCCCATGAGCAGGCCGCACGGGGCGACTTCGAGGCAGCCGCGGAGGCGGTGGACCGGGCCCTGGATCCCGAAGGCGACGAGGCCCTGCTCTATCACATGGAACTGGGCATCCTGGCTCACCTCCAGGGTGATTATTCCGAAAGCATCCGGCTGCTGGGTCAGGCCGAACTGCTGGGCGAGCAGCTCTATACCCGTCGCGTGCGTGACGGCATCCGAGCGATTCTGACCAATCCCTCCAATTCGCCCTATTCAGGGGCTGTCTGGGAACTGGCCTACATCCATTATTACCAGGCACTCAACTACCTGATGCTGGCTCAGGCCGAGGAAAACTGGATTGCGCGCCGTAATACCCTCGACAGCGCGCTGGTGGAAGCACGCAAGCTCGATTCGCGCCTGAACGAACTTGCGGACCTGGAAGGGGATTACCGTGGCGGGCGGGACGAAGAGGAACGTACCGCTTCGGGCCTGATGCGGGTCTTCAATGACATGGATGCCGATGTCCTGGATCGGGACGACATGCGATTCCGGGAGGGCGCCTGGCTGCGTTATCTCACCGGCGCATTGTACGAACAGGCCGGGGATCTTGATGATGCCCTCATTGCCTATCGTCGTGCGGCCCGGCTCTACGAGGAGGGTTATGCCGCCCGTTACGGACTGGGGCCGGATATTGCTGCCCGCGCCTGGTTCGACAAGTACCGTCTGCTTTATCGCCTCGGTGACTGGGATTCGGAGGTGGAGGCTCGTGCCCGGGAACGCCTGGGTCCGGACCTGGTGGAAGCCATCCTCGACACTGACGAGGACAGCGCCAGTGTGCTGGTGATCGAGCATGCCGGTGACGCGCCACGCAAGGGGGAGCTGAATCTCATGCTGCGCGGTTCACGCGCGAGCCGTTCCCTGATCGTCGAGCCCTTCATGACCGGCGACTATGAAGAGCGTCAGGCCCAGTGGGCCTGGTTCCATCTCATGTTCGCCGATACCACGCCCTTCGGACTCATGGTCAATTACCAGATCGCCGGCGTGGATGGTTTCGTGCGCAGCTTTACCAGCAAGACCTTTTTCCTCGGCCCGCTCTGGAATGACCTGGAACGCATGGGGGTGGCCGACACCCTGGTGAGCGGCGTGCGTATCGCCATTCCCTATTACGACCCCGACCCCACTGTCACCCGCCCGTCCGAGCTTCGGGTTCATTCGTCACGGGGTCGTGCACCAGATGATGAAGACATGCATCGCCAGCCCATGCTGCCGGCGGAATCCCTGTTGCAGCTCGCCTACCAGGAACAGATTCGCGATGCCGGTCGGGAGATGCGCCGGGCCCTGGTGCGCGAGACCGTGCGGACCGTGGTCGCCCATCGTGCCGGCGACGAGATTGCCGAGCGCGTCGATGACAGCCTGCTCGCCCTGCTGATCCAGCTCGGCAGCCGCGCCGCCGCCCCGGCGACTGCCGGTGCCGACACCCGTGGCTGGCAGACCCTGCCGGCGGAGATTCGCATTGCCCGGGTGGATCTCGATCCCGGCGACTATCATCTGGGGGTGGCCACTTCCGGGGCGCGCGAGCGAGGTCCGGGACGGGCCTCCGAGACCGTCTCGCTTGAGCCGGGAGAATTGCGCATTCTGCCGCTGCGGCCACAGCCTGCGGCGGACCAGGACGGAAACTGGGCCTGGGGGCCGGTCCCGCTTGAAAGCACGCCCGTGGATCGCAGTCGCCCGGTCGATGGCGGGCCCTCGACCCTTATTCACGGTCGGGTGCAGGGCCCACGTGTCGCAGACAGCGATGGGACCGTGATTACGCTTCCCTTTCTTCAGGGGCCGGTTCTGCCCGGTCCACTGCCGGAAGGCTCATGAACACATTGGCCGGGGAACCGCGGCGGAGTAGGATGAATCCAAGGGAGAGTGAACGGAATGCACTGGGGAGATGTCATGAAGCGCTCTGAATATGTTGTCGCGGGATTGCTGGTAGCGGTGCTCTTGCTCATGAGCGCCTGTGGCGGGGGCACCCAGGTGACCCGGATGGATCCCGATGAAGGCGTGGACCTGACCGATCGCTGGAACGCGACGGATTCGCGGCTGGTGGCCGAGGCGATGATGGAGGAGATGTTCAGCACTCCATGGATCGAGGAATTCCAGCAGGAGCATGAGCGGGAAAAGCCCAGGGTCGTGATCCAGTCGGTACGCAACCGCTCCCATGAACATATCCCCGTCGACACTTTCATCAATGACCTGCGGCGTGAGCTGCTGCGTTCCGGCACGGTGGAATTCGTCGCCGGCGGTGCCGAAAGGGAAGAGGTGCGCGAGGAACGCCGCCAGCAGGATCTGCACGCGACGGAAGAGACCCGCGCGCGCATGGGCGAGGAACTGGGCGCGGACTATGCCCTGCTCGGCAGCATCGACTCCTTCCAGGATCGCGACGGGGGTGTCCGGGTGACTTCCTACCAGACGGACCTGCGCCTGATCGACATCGAGACCAACCGCGAGGTCTGGAATGGCCAGAAACGGATCCAGAAGATGATGGAGCGTCCGGACCGCAGCTTCTGAGTCGCGCTCCGTCATGATCAGGGGCAAGGGAATGAAAACCGTGAGTGAAGCTGACGCCATGACCCGTGCACGCCGCCTGTGCATGTGGTTTTTCACCCCACTGCTGGTGGTCCTGGTGGGCGCCTGCGCCGTTTCGCCTCCGGAAACCGAAAGCGACGGTAAACCCGAGTGGGTCATCGACCTGCCGGAGGATGGACGTCATGCCTGGGGCGTGGGCTCCGCGCCCATTCACGGTGATGCCGGGCAGGCGCGGCAGACGGCGTCGGATCGTGCCCGCAATGATCTGCTTTCCCAGTTGCGCGTGGAAATCGAGGGCGAGACCCGAACCTGGGTGCAGCGCCTGCGCGACAGTGATGGCAGTGAAGTCACCCGGGGTTATTCCGACCAGATTCGCGCCCGCGTTCCCGAGGTGAGTTTCGATGAGATGGACATCGCTGAAGTCGCGGTCGACGAAGCCGAAAACGTGCTCTACGCCCTTGCCCGCCTGGATCTGCCGATGGCCGAAATGCGTCTCGCAACTGAACTGCGCCGGGTGCGGGACAAGCTCGATGAGTTGAGTCGGGTGGATGCGGACAAGCAGGGCATGGAAGCGGTTCGGGCATTGAAACCGGCGGTGGAACTGATCGCCGAGGGCGAGGAAATCGAGCGTCACTTGAGCATGGTCTCCCGTGGCGGCCCCGAGCGGGAACCAGTGGCCGATGCCTATTCTGAGGTACTCGATCGCCTGGCCGAGGCGATGGCCGGTCTCCGCATTGCGCTGCGTCCGGCCGGGGATACGGCCGAATCGCTGGCCTCGGCCCTGCGCACCGGCCTGGTGGAGCAGGGCATGCGGATTGTTGATGAGGGTGAACTCGATCTGTTGGTGGAATTCGACTTCGATATTCGCGAAGTCGAACGTGCCCCGGATTTCTTTGCCTATGCCGAGGGTCGGGTACGCATCCGCGATGGCGAGGACCGGACCACCGCCGAGTTTTCCGAGCGGGTTCGGGAAGGAGCCACGGACCCGGGCCTCGCCCGGGATCGGGTGACCCGGGCACTGGCCGGACAACTGGGTCGAACTTTGGGTGAGGAAATCTGGTCCAGCTTGTAGACTGGAGTCATATCCCACCGGCAATTTCAGGGGAGTCAGCCATGGATATCAGGATCATTGCCGCAATCATCGCGTCAGCCGCGCTGCTGGCCGCCTGCGAGGGAACGCCCGAGCGGCCCGCCGAGGATCGCATCCCGGACTGGGTGGCGGATCCAGGCGGACAGGTGGATGGCGGTCTGGCCGCCACCGACTGTGTCCCCGCCGGCGCTGAATTTTCCATCGACCGCAATGAGGCGACTGCCGGGGCGCGCACCCAGCTCGCCCAGATGGTCGACGTGGGCGTGGAAGCCATGGATACCACCTACCAGCGCCAGGTTCGTGGCGGGGATCAGACCGAGACCGGTTCCACCTTCGAAGGTGTCTCGCGTCAGCTTACCGACCAGACCCTGCGTGGCGTGACCCCGGAACGGGTGGATTACGCCACCTTCAATGAGCAACGCCATCTGTGCGTGATGATGAGTATCGGTGACAGTGAAACCCGCGAACTGATTCACCAGATCATCGCCGACGCCGGCGCCGAGCTCAGTGACGATGAAGCCGAACTGCTCTACGAGGAGTTCCGGGCCAGATCGGCCCGTCAGGAAATGGACGAGGCCCTGGAGGCCCGCCGGGACCGTTGACCCGGGACCGTTGACCTGCGACCGCTGAGCGAGGATCGCTGACTTACAAGCCTCCAATTGTCATCCCCCAGTTATCACCAAAGGGCCGGCTTCAAGCCGGCCCGCTTCGTTTCGGGACCCAGGTCGTTGACCGGGCATCAGGAAAAGAGTCATGACTGAAAAGACAACTCCCCGGGGCATAACTGTGCTGCAGCCCCTGGCCGTGGATCTGAACCGGCGCGGGCGCCGTGACCATCTCTTGCAGCTGATCGGGGCCCGGCGCGATGCGGGCGAGCGGCTCTTGCTGGTATTGCCCGAACCGGAATCGGCCGCCGGACTGCCCGATCCCGGTGTCGTGGAACCGGGCTTCAGCCCGGGTTCGGTCCAGGCCGCACTTGGCGAGGAAATCCGCGCCCTGGCCGAGGGGCTGGGCCTGGAGCGGCCGCCGTCCGAGGCGCGCCATTTACTGGCCGAACTGGAACGGCTGCTCACCGGGGTGGGGCTGACCAGCGAGTGCGGCCCGGCGGTGGCTGTCCGTCTGCGCGCCCTGGTTGCCGAGGCTCTGGCCCGGACCGTGGCTGGCGGCCTGCAGCAGGGCGGGCGAGAGACAGCGGTACTCGATCCGGTGAGTTTGCTGTGTACACGCGCCAGTGATGATCCCGATTCGG
>SLND01000175.1 GCA_007133205.1 Natronospiraceae bacterium
CAGAGCCTAGCACACTAATCGGCAGGGTCCACAAGCTGGGTGAGGATTTCGTAACCTGCTTTATGTAACGAGGATTTGTCGAGTCGCGTGCTTTTTAGTGCGGGCAGGTAAAGGCAGGATCGGCCGGCACAGAAATCCGGGAGGGGTGTGGTGGAATTGCAACGATTGGCGACCAGCCAGGGTATATTGACATTGATGCGCGCCAGTTCACGCAGCAATCGTTCGGTTTCGCGGAGGCAGGGAATGTCCGGATTGAAAACCGGAATGAAGCCGGTTTCCCGTGTATTCAGGAGGCGGGCGCGTGTCCGGGAAAAAAGCGCCTGGCGTGCCTCCAGGCTTTCAGTCAGTCGCGCCTGACGTTCATCACCCGGCGGTGCCGGACCGTCTTCTTGCTCCGATTGTCTGCTTAGCAGAAACCCGGTCCATTCGGTCATCGCTTCGGGCAGGGAGAGCAGATGCAGTACGTGGCCGGTGGGTGCGGTATCAAAGATCAGGTGATCGGCCTGCTGGTCATTGATGATCCGGCACATGGCCTCGAACAGGGCCGACTCGCGAGCGGAGGGATGACGCGCACTCTGGTCCACATAGCGTTCCGCCTGTTGCAGGAAATCGGGTGGGGCGTAACGACGAAGATTGTCCTTGATGCCGGCAACATAGGCATCCAGGGCACGGTCGGGATCCAGTTCTCTTGCCTTGAGACCGGGGGTGACTTCCCGGGCGGAGTCATCAAGGGGAACGTCAAGAATGTCGGACAGGGAATGGGCCGGATCCACCGATACCAGCATCACGGACCGTCCCTGTTCGGCGAGAGCCAGTGCAATGGCACTGGATACCGTGGTCTTGCCCACCCCGCCCTTGCCGCCGAAAAACATCAAGCGGGGCAGGTGGGGGCAGGTGGAGCCGGCTTGATCATTCATACGTGATTCGCTCTGCTGAACCGGTGGGGCAAAACTTCGTGCTTTATCGTCAATTCAGCGGCCGAGCATCCTGCATCGCCATTGAGCCAGTCGCTCGACATCGACGCCCAGGTGCCAGGCCAGAAGCAAACCACGGTGGAGCAAAAATACCCGCCAGAAGCCAGCCCGCTCCCAGTTGCGTGCGGAGCTCACCACGCTGCCCTTCAGCAAGTGGAAGCCGCCGGCCCGTCGCAACCGGCGCACGAATGCATAATCCTCCATGATGGGCATTTCGGGAAAGCCACCGAGGCGATGGAAGGTTTCACTGCGACAGAACAGGCCCTGGTCGCCATAGGGCAAACGGAGCCAGTGGGAACGCCAGTTGGTGAGCGTGGTAAGCAGACGATAGCGTAGCCCGGTCCGGTCCACGGCAAAGCGAAACGCGCCACCGGCCTGGCCGGAGCGGCGCATGGCCTGGCGGAGCATGCCCGCCCAGCCCTCGGGGGGCCGGCTGTCGGCATGCAGGAACAGCAGGAGCGGGCAGCGTGCCTGTCGCGCGCCCAGATTGAGCTGGGCGGCTCTGCCCGGCGGCGATTCGAGTACACGCACGCCATGGGATTCGGCCACGCGCAGGCTGTCATCCCGGCTGCCGCCATCCACCACGAGCACCTCCACATCCGGTTCGCCCCCCAGGGTCGGCAACAACGAGGCCAGATTCCCTGCCTCGTTCAGGACCGGAATGATTACCGAGATGGGTGGCTTGTCCTCGAGCTGCGGCCAGTCCCGTGAGATGGGCTGCCAGTGCTGCAAGTCATCGGGCCGATCAATATCCGGACGTTCGGGAAGCACATGAACGGAAAGTCCGGAGGCCCTGGCACGGTCAAGGGTTTTGGAGAATACTTCGCCGCCGCCCCAGGGCATGTCGCGGAAGAGCTCGGCGGGCGGGGCGGATGCCGCCCCGATCAGGTAGTAGCCGCCGTCCCGGGCCGGGCCGAGCACCAGTTCATGTGATGCCAGGGCGGAGAGCGCCTCGTCGAGGATGCGGGCATCGGCGTGGGGACAGTCTCCGCCGACGATGACATGGCGCTGGACCCCGTGGCGACGGCCCTGATCAAGACAACGGGCCATTCTTGTCCCCAGCTCACCCGGCCCCTGATTCACCGCGAGGGCGGTGGAACCGAACAGCCTGGCTGCCTGGTCCCGTGGGCCTTCCAGTCGCAGCTCAAGCTGGCTGTCTCTCCGGCGGGCGGCAATCCCGGCGTGAGTCAGGACCCGCAGGCTCAGTGAATGTTGCAAGCGGGCGGCGCCCTCGTCACCGAGGGCCGGGATCAGGCGGGTCTTGCTGTTGCCGGCGGCGGGAACCCGGCTGAATACACTGATGCGCTCCGGGAGTGACACCGGCTCAGTCGGAATCGGAACCGGAGTCCAGCAGCTCCTCCACGGTGTCCGCGAGGCCTTCCAGACCGTGCTCGTGGCCGATCTCCAGAGCGGTTTCCGTGTCTTCTCCCTGAAGCCAGGCGGCCCGCAGGGCATACATGGCACCGACCCGGTTGCCGCTGGCGCAGTGCACGATGGCAGGCTCGTCGCCGACATGCTCCAGGGCACGATCAAAGAGCTCGACCGAGTCCTGATTGAGATCGTCGGCACTGGCCACCGGAATATGGATGTTAAGCATGCCGAGTCCGGTCACCACCTCGGTCTGGTTCCAGTCATCGAATTCATCGGTGCCGCGCAGATTGATCACGGTCTCAGCTCCCGCGTCCCGGGCCTGTGCGAGCGCCTCTCGATCAGGCTGACCGCCGATCAGCAGTCCGGGGCGCGGCTCGGTCTTGTAGGGAATTTCGGGCATCTCACTGTCCGCAGCCACCGGGCCGGTGCCTGCACACAGCACGGTCAGAAAAATGAATCCGGTCACAAGACGTTGCATGCTGTCTGCTCCTCACGCTGGATGGGTTTCAATTGTACCAACGAATCCTCCATCTGCTTCCAGGCTGGGACATTCAAGGGGGAGATCTGTCTTGTTCGGAGGATGTTCAAGGCAGCAGGGGGTGATCAAGGCAATAGTCGATTGATCCAGTGCACCAGGCGCCGGGTGCCGGGGGCGAACAATTTCGGCGAAAAGAGCGTGTTGACCGTCCGGCGGGTGCCTTCTGCCAGGGTGGGGTAGGCATGCACCATGCCTGAGATGGTCGACAGCCTGAGCCCGGCCTGCATCGCCAGCAGCGGTTCATGGATGAGTTCGCCGGCTCGCGGGCCGAGGATGGATGCCCCCACCAGCCGGCCCTTGCGGGTCACGAACTTGAACAGACCGTCAGTGTGACCCTCGGCAAGTGCCCGGTCTACATCCGAGAAACGAAAGCGTGCCACTTCCACGTCCATTCCGCGTTCCCGGGCTTCCGCCTCGGTCAGTCCAACCCGCGCCAGTTCTGGCGCGGTATAGGTGCACCAGGGAATGCGGCTGTAATCTGCCTTCCTGGGCACCCGGAAGATTGCATTGGCAATGACAATGCCGGCCTGGTACTCGGCCACATGAGTGAAGGGCAGGGGGCCGCAGACATCACCCACCGCGAAGATGTGCTTCCTTGAACTGCGCATCCGCCGATCCACCCGGATCAGGCCCCGCTCGGTCTTCACACCGGCGGCTTCGAGGTCGAGCGACTCGATATTGGCCTGGCGGCCGGCCGCGACCAGCAAGGCATCGGCCTCGACAGTGTGTTTTTCGTCCCCCGCCCGGCACTCCAGGCATCGGATGCTGTCAGTGGTGGATACACTTTCCACGGTCGTGCCTGTGTGCAGCGTGATTCCTTCCCGGCGCAGTGTCTCTTCCAGCTCCTTGCTCAGCTCCGGGTCCTCCCGGGGCAGGACGTGATCGGCCATCTCGATCACGGTCACCTCACTGCCGAGGCGGGCAAAGGCCTGGGCCAGTTCCAGACCGATCGGGCCGCCGCCCATCACTGCCAGCCGCCGCGGCAATTCACGCTGCGCGAAGATGTTTTCATTGGTGAGGTAGTCCGCCTGCTCCAGCCCCGGTACCGGGGGGACGGCCGGGCGGGACCCGGTGGCAATGAGGAAGCGTCGCCCTGCAATGATCTCTCCGTTAACCTCCACCTGATGGGCGTCGATGAATCTCGCTTCCCCGAAGCGGACATCCACCCCGTAACTTCGAAATCTGTCCGGGTCGTCATGCACCTGGATGGTTTCTATCACGTTTCGGACCCGGTCCATTACCCGGCCCAGATCGACTGACTGGGCCGAGGCATCCAGGCCGTAGTCGCCGGCCCGTCGAATGTCGTGGGCGACTTCCGCCGAGCGGATCAGCGTCTTCGAGGGGACGCAGCCATAGTGCAGGCAGTCGCCGCCGAGCTTGCCCTCCTTTTCTATCAGCACCACATCCAGGCCCAGTTGCCCGGCCACACTGGAGGTGACCAGGCCCCCGACGCCGCCACCGATGATTACCAGGTCATGCTTGTGTGTCATTGCCGTGCCTCCACTTCGTCTTTTCTTCGCCGGGGGCTTCTTCACCGGGAATGGGAGCCTTGCGTATGCGCTTGATCAACCGTGGCAGGAAGATCACGGCGGCAAACAGACCCAGTGCGATCAGGATGGTCTGGATCATGCCCTCGCCCCCGGTGATGGCCTCCCTGCCGGCGTAGCCGATCCAGGTGTAGGCCAGCGCGCCGGGCAACATGCAGACGAAGGTCGCCAGGAAATAGGGCAGGGTGCCGATACGCGTGAGGCCCAGGGCATAGTTGAGCAGATTGAAGGGGAACAGCGGCACCAGGCGCGTGAAGGCCACGAAGCGCCAGCCCTCCTGTTCCACGCCGGTGATGATCTTCTTCAGTCTGCCGCCCGCCTTGCGTGCGACCAGATCGGAGGCACCATAGCGGGCGATGAGGAAGGCCAGGGTCGCGCCGACGGTAGCGCCGGTCAGGTTATAGACGGTGCCGAACAGCGGCCCGAACAGGGCGCCCCCGGCGATGGTGAACACCGATCCCGGCAGGAAGACCACCGCCGCGAGGGCATAGACAGCCATGAAGACCAGTGGCGCCCACAGGCCGAGTTCCTCGATCCGGTTCTCGATCCCGGCGGCACTGACTTCGTCGCGATACAGAATCCCTATGGTTATCGCGCCAATGACGAGCGCCAGCAGTGTGAGCCTGATTGCAAGCGTCCTGTAATTCATTCCAGTTCCTCAGTCTGCGCAGAGCTCTCTCAGAGCCTCGATGTCAGCCTCGTGCAGTCGGACCGAATCCGCGTCCGCCCGCGCCGTATAGGACGGGAACATCACTGCGTTTGTTACATCGACATGCTCCAGGCCGAGCGCATGGCCGAATTCGTGGGTGAGCGTGACTTCGAGGTGGGTCTTGTTGTAGTAGAAATTGACCCGGATGTCGCGGCTGATCTCTTGGGGCTGGTTGTCGGCACCGAAGCGGATAGTCTCGTTGTACTCCCCGGCGTCGGTGGGGGCGCCCGGAATCCGGTCATTGATCCGCATCAGCAGTGCATTGCTGCGGGTGGCCAGCTGGTTGTACGCATCCAGCTGATCGGAAAAATCCTGTGCCGCCTGCTCCAGTGCTTCCTCCCGGTCGCCAAGGGCTTCTCGTTCTGCCTGGAGCCTTTCCTGTTCTGCTTCCAGTTCGCGTCGCTCACTGCGGCTCAAGCGGCCGTCCGCCGCTTCTACGCGGGCATTCCAGGCGGCCATTGCTCTGTTGTATTCCGCCACATCCGCGGAATGGGCGGCACGAAGCGCCTCCTGGCGCTCGCGCTCGTCCTCCAGCCTGTTCGATTTGTCCTCCAGCTCTGCCCGCTTGTCGGCCAGACGCATGTACTTCTCGTTGAGTTCCCGGGCCTCTTCCTGACGTTCATCCACCGAAAGATGAACCGGGAAGCCTCTCTCTTCGTCGTGAATCAGCAATGACCTGCCGGCCGCCTCATTCCAGCGTTCCGCCGCGGCGATGACCTTGTCCCGGAACCGGCTCTTGTCAAGCTCCGCCGTCGCGGGCACATCGCCTATCCGCCAGGCAAGCGGTGTAGAACATGGGACTTCCGCGGCAGGATGTACGGGAGCGCCCCATCCCGAAAGCATGAGCGCGAAGAATACCGGCAACTGCCTGAAGCTTTTCATTGCAGCAATATACGCCCTTCAGTGTTACAGCGGACAGTAGGCTGGGGGCATGGGTCAATTGCGCAAATGCGATCTGGTCATTTCCCGGGTTTGCCGTCAAACCTGCAATATGTTGATTGTACTCCCGCACCGTCGGGCTGATCTCATCTTGTTGTAATTGCGCAACGAAAAGGACTGGGCAGCGCCATGTAAAGGCTGGAGCCCGGCCGACGCGATGCATCGGCTTGAATCAAGGCCGTATTACCGCTTGTTTGTGGAAAGCGACCGTTCGTCGGAGCTCATGCCCGTTTGACACGCTCGAAAACCGCGTGCTACTACTTCTCGCCCTCTGGCGACTCGGGATGTTTTTGCGCCATAGCAACAGCCTGGCCTGATTCCGGATCGCCTAAGGTCTCGGAGACGTTCCGGGATGGTCCATTGAGACTGCTTGCGCCCATGGGAGTGCTATTGAGGGGAGTGGCGCAGTGGTGCCTGACTGGGAATCACCCTGATCCTGGTGGCTATGGTCGTGGCAACCGTGCTGCCGGTGATTCGGCGGATTCCGGTAGGTCGGGTTCCCGCCGCACTTGTGCCTTTCAGCATTGCTCCTCTGGCAGTGCCCCCTGCCTTATGCCACGCATTGATGCGGCATTCTTTGGAGGGGTTAGCTTTGCGTGGCAACCTCAGACTGAACGAATGATGTCAAGCGAGGAGCAGTACCGTAACTGGAAGGAATGACTCGAATTATGCATACGATTTCCGTACGAGCAGATGCAATTTCGAACCTGACTGTCTTATAAGAATTACGAGGGAGCAACATGATGAGTGGCAAGACTTGCATGAAGGCATTGACTGTAATCGTGGTTTCGCTTGGCATGCCCGCCGGTGCAGCACTGGCCGGCGACAATTACGCGGAAATTCATGTCGGTGATTTTGATGAATTCGAAAGTGGTGGCGGTGTGGCCGTTTCCTGGGGATTCACCGACACACTGCGTGGATTCGGCTCTTTTTCTGCCTATGATCACCTGGACCTGTTTGAAGCCGGTGTCGGGTATGCCGTCATGACCAGTGACAACCTGACGGTTGAGGTCGGAGGCGCGCTGCAGAACTGGGATTATGAGTTGGGTGATGACGGTTCCCTTGGGGCCCATGTCTCGGCCAGATTTGCCATGAGCGAAGCCCTGACCCTCGGGGTTCAGGGTCAATACCTGGTATTCAATGATGATGACCACAATGACGGTCTGGTGGTCGGTGGTGAGCTGGATTACTCGTTTGGTGGCTTCAGTGCATTTCTTGGAGTGGATCTGTTTGAGAATTTCGAGGATTCCCAGACCCGCGTTCATGTCGGCGGTCGTTACCATTTCTAAAAAGGTTTGCAGAATCATTTGGGTTTTGTGGTCTGACACACCCCGGGAGGAAATAACATGAGATTGGGTGAACGTTCTTGCACGGTGCGGGTGGCGGCGGTGGCCGTGGTCGCCGCGATTTCCAGCACTGCGTTGGCCGGATTGGGATCATCCCAGTCCGGTAATCAGGCAGCACCGGGACATCCGGTCCAGAGTGGTGCGCCGCAATCCGTCAGTGAGGCCATGGAAAGCGGGGTGGCCACGGGTCAGGCGCCGGCACAATTTGCCGCACCGGGAGAAGTGGCCGAACACATCGTGTTGCTGGAAGAACCGCCCGCGGCCCGTTATCGCGGGGGCATCGAGGGCATGGCGGCGACCAGCCCGGTCGTAACCGGCGCTCGTCATTTTGATGCGAACGCGCCCGCGGTTCGGGAATACCGCGGGTTTCTGGAATCACGCCAGATTGAAATCCTTGACCAGATTGCGGAAAGGGTAGGCGAGCGGATCGAACCGGAAAGCCGCTGGCAGCTGGCGAACAATGGCTTTGCCGCGGAAATGGATGGTGAGACGGCCCGTCAGATTGCGGAAGTGCCCGGTGTCCGCCATGTCAAGCAGCGAATCCCGAGAATGCCCCTGACCTTCCTGGGTCCGGAATACATCGGCGCCACGGAAGTCTGGGACGAGAACGGCACCAATGCTGACGAAAACAAGGGCGAGGGCATTGTCGTCGGCATTGTTGATTCCGGCGTCAATTCCGTGCACATGAGCTTCGCCGAGCAAGCGCCCGCCGATAACTACGAGCACGATAACCCGGCCGGCGATGGCGTTTTTCTCGGCGTCTGTGACCCCAATGATGAAGACCAGGATTTCGAAGAGGATTTCAATTGCAATAACAAGCTGATCGGGGCCTACGATTACACTGGCGCGGGCGCGGAAGATGATAATGGCCACGGGACCCATGTGGCCGGCACCGCCATAGGCAACGAGATCGAGCTCGACAACGGGATTCTTGTTTCCGGGGTGGCCCCCCGCGCGAATGTCATCAGCTATCGCATCTGTGATGCTGCTGGCTGCTCCGGTGTCGAGGAAGCCGCCGAAGACATGCTGGACGACGCGGTCCAGCCTGACGTGATCAATTATTCCATTGGTCCCGTGGCCGGCGGTGGCGACCCCTATCTGGAAATCTCTGCCCAGACCTTTCTGTCTCTCAACGATGCGGGCACCACGGTGGTGGCCGCGGGCGGAAACAGCGGCCCCGGCTCGGAGACCATCTCCAATTTCGCACCCTGGAACCTGACCGTGGCGAGCAACGACCATGCAGGCGTCATGTCCCAGGACGTCACGGTGACCGGACCGGACAGTGTGCCCG
>SLND01000002.1 GCA_007133205.1 Natronospiraceae bacterium
CGATTGATGATGATGGTATTGGCGGTGGGGACGTCGATGCCGCTCTCAATAATGGTCGAGCAGATCAGCAGGTTGTTGCGCCGATGATAGAAGTCGAGCATAACCCGTTCCAGCTCGCTCTCCGCCATCTTGCCGTGGGCGATGTCCACCGTGGCTTCGGGCACGGCCTCGCGCAGGTGGGCTGCCATGCGATCGATGCTGCGCAGGTCGTTGTGGATGAAATAGACCTGCCCGCCACGCCGGATCTCGCGCAGGCAGGCCTCGCGAATCAGGCTGTCGTCCCATTCACTGACGAAGGTCTTCACCGACAGTCGTTCCGCCGGTGGCGTGGCGATGATGGAAAGGTCCCGCAGCCCGGACATGGACATGTTGAGCGTCCGTGGAATGGGCGTGGCGGTGAGCGTGAGTACATCCACTTCGGCACGAAGCTGCTTGAGGCGTTCCTTGTGGCGGACGCCAAAGCGATGTTCCTCGTCCACGATCACCAGGCCCAGGTCGCGGAAGACCACGTCCCTGGACAACAGCTTGTGGGTGCCGATGACGATGTCCACCTTGCCATCCCGCATGTCGTCCAGGGTGGATTTCTGCTTGCCGCGTCCGCCCATGCGGGACAGATTGGCGATCCTTACCGGCCAGTCGGCGAACCGATCGCGGAAGGTCTGTTCGTGCTGGCGGGCGAGCAGGGTGGTGGGTACCAGCACGGCGACCTGGCGGCCCTCGGAAACGGCCACGAAGGCCGCGCGCAATGCCACCTCGGTCTTGCCGAAGCCCACGTCCCCGCAGACCACGCGGTCCATGGGCCGCGATGAGCGCAGGTCCTCGACGACCGCCTCGATCGCCTGTTCCTGATCGGGTGTTTCCTCGAAGGCGAAGGCCTGTTCAAAGGCACGCCGGTCCTTTTCGTCGATACGAAAGGCATGGCCTTCCCGCGCGGAGCGGCGGGCGTAGATATCAAGCAGCTCCGCCGCCGCGTCCCGGGCCTTTTTCGCTGCCCGCCGGCGTGCCCGGTCCCATTGATCGGATCCGAGCCGGTGCAGGGGGGTATTTTCCGGGCTGGTGCCGGTAAAGCGGCTGATCCGGTGGAGCGAGGCCACCGGCACGTAGAGGCGGTCACCACCGGCGTATTCGAGATTGAGGAATTCGGTCGGTTCACCGTCCACTTCCAGGGCCTGCAGGCCCTGGTAGCGGCCGACCCCGTGCTCCTCGTGCACGACCGGGGCGCCGGTGCTCAGGTCACTGAGGTCACGAACGATCGCTTCCGGGTCGCGCACGGCCCGCCGCCGGCGTCGCCGCTGGCGGGCCCGTTCACCGCTGAGCTGGGACTCGGCAATGATCGCCAGGCCCTCTTCACGCAGGACCAGGCCTTCGTCGAGCTCGGCGACACAGATGCCCAGCGGCACCTGACCCTGCTCGAAATCCTGCCAGGCCTGGATCGGCTCGGGCTTGCGATCCCGCTCGGCAAGCAGGTCGAGCAGGCTTTCTCGCCGTCCGGGCGATTCAGCGGCCACCAGGATGCGACCGTGGAAGTCGTTCATGAATGCCAGCAGGCGCTCTGCAGGCTCTTCCGTGCGGTGATCGAGCGTGAGCTGGGGCGGTGCATCGGCCGCCGCGTCATCGGCCGGCATGGCGGTGCCGGTATCGACCGATTCGGTCCGTTCCAGCAACAGGCGCGGATGCCCGTTCATGCGTTCATTCAGTGCCTCGGGGTCGAGCGCGATCTGTGCGGGGGCAAGCAGGGGGCGCTCACGGTCATGGCCGCGCTGCTCGTAGCGCTCCCGGATTTCGCTCCAGTGCCTTTCAATGGCCGCCTGGGCGCCCCCGGTCAGGGCCAGCAGGCTGTCGGCGGGCAGGTAGTCGAACAGGGTGCAGGTGCTGTCGAAAAACAGCGGCAGGTAATACTCGATCCCCGGCGGCTGGTTGCCATCGCTGATGCTGCGATAGATCGTGCTCTGTTGCGGGTCTCCCTCGAAGGCCTGGCGATAACGCTGGCGGAAATTGCGGATGCCGTCCTCGTCGAGGGGGAATTCCCGCGCCGGCAGCAGGCGGATCTGGTCCAGGTGTTCGTCGGTAAGCTGGGTTTCCGGATCGAAACTGCGCAGGGACTCGATCTCATCATCGAACAGGTCAATGCGGAAGGGCTTGCGGTTGCCCATGGGATAGACATCGACCAGCGCGCCGCGCACAGCGTATTCGCCGTGTTCCATGACCTGGGTGACGGCGCGGTATCCGGCCCGTTCCAGTCGCTGGCGCAGGGCGTCCATGTCCAGTTTCTGCCCCCGGTCCAGCATCAGCGCGCCACCTTCCACGTACTCGCGCGGCGGCAGGTACTGCATGATGGTCTGGGCAGCGGCCACCACCACGCCCGAGCGCATTTCCGTCAGACGGGCGAGGGTCGCGAGGCGATCCGAGATGATGTCCTGGTGCGGAGAGAAGACATCGTAGGGCAGGGTCTCCCAGTCGGGGAAATCCATCACCGCGGGTCCCTCGGAGTCGAGGAAGAAGCGCAGCTGGTGGCGCAGGGATTCGGCCTCCTGGATCGACTCGCAGATCACTGCGAGCGGGCGGCCGGTCGCTGCCGCCCGCGCCAGCATCAGGCCCCGCGCGGCGCCATACAGGCGGCCCCAGCGCTGGGTTTCGCCGGCGGCGGCGGGAAGGGTGAGTCCGGTGTGTTCTGCCCGTGCGGCGGTTTCGATATGCACAGCCATGCCGTGGTGTCCGACAGATGAGTTGAGAAGGCGGAATCGCGTGATTATCTCACAGCCCGGGCCCCTGGCTCAGGATTGATCACGCCAGCGGCGGCTGAGTTCCCCGTAGGTCTCTATTCTCCGGTCGCGGAAGAAGGGCCAGATCCGGCGCACCTGTTCGCTCCGCCGGGGGTCGATCTCCGCGGTCACCAGCGCGGCTTCGTCGGCCGGGCCCTCGGCCAGGATTTCACCCTGGGGACCGGCGATGAAGCTGTGCCCCCAGAAGCTGATGCCGCCGCCGTTGCGTGGTGAGGGCTCGTGTCCGACCCGGTTGCAGCTCAGCACCGGCAGGCCGTTGCTCACCGCGTGGGCACGCTGGATGGTGCGCCAGGCCTCGAGCTGGCGGGCCTGCTCTTCCGCTTCATCCTCGGGGTCATAACCAATCGCCGTGGGATAGATCAGCAGTTCCGCGCCGGCCAGGCTCATCAGGCGGGCTGCTTCGGGGAACCACTGGTCCCAGCACACCAGCACCCCGAGCCGGCCCAGGCTGGTCTCGATCGGTCGAAAATCCCCGTCCCCCGGCGTGAAATAGAATTTTTCGTGATAGCCGGGATCGTCCGGGATATGGGACTTGCGGTAGGTGCCGGCGAGCCGGCCGTCACTGTCCAGCACCACCGCGGTGTTGTGGTGCAGGCCGGACGCGCGGCGCTCGAATACCGAGGCGACCACCACCAGGCCCAGTTCCCCGGCGAGTCCGCCCAGGCGTTCGGTGGTCGGGCCCGGGACCGGTTCGGCGAGGTCGAACAGGCCCGGGTCTTCGACCTGACAGAAATAAGGGCCGTTGTGCAGTTCCTGCAGCACGACCAGCCGGACTCCCTGGCCGGCGGCCTCGCGCAGGCGCTCCTCGATCCGTGCAAGATTGGCTTCGGCGTCGCCAAGCGCCTGTTCCTGGACCAGTGCTGCCTTGAATGGCGCCATGGTGCTGAATGAAGACATGCTGCTGCGATTCCGTGTCGGTTTTCGGCTGTGGCCGGGTGGCAATCAGGCCTGGCCGGACCCCGGTGGGACGACCACGCCGGGCGGGTACTGCATTGTAACGCAGTGCAGGCTGCCGCCCTGGCGGACCAGAGCCCGACAATCCAGTGACAGAACCTCCCGGTCCGGAAACGCCTGGGCTATGCGTTCGACCGCGATCGGGTCGGCCGGGTCATCGTAGGCGGGGACCAGTACCCGGTGATTGGTCACCAGGAAATTGGCGTAGCCGGCGGGCATGCGTCGTCCCGCCGAGTCATGCACCGGTGCCGGCAGCGGCAGCGGCATCAGTTGCCAGGCCTGGCCTTCCGCTCGGGTGAAACTGCCGAGTTCCGCCGCCATCGCGCGCAGGGACACGTAGTGGCTGTCCCCGGGATCGTTGCAGGCCTGGAACAGGATGATCCCGCCCGGTGCGAAACGGGCCAGGGTGTCAATGTGGCCATCCGTGTCATCACCGTCCAGGTTGCCCGATTCCAGCCACATGCAGTGCTCGGCCCCCAGCCATTCGGCGAGCGCGGTTTCGAGATCCTGGCGGTCGAGGCCCGGGTTGCGGCGCGGATCGAGCAGGGTGGGGGTGCGCAACAGCAGGCAGCCCTCGCCGTCAGTCTCGATCGCGCCGCCCTCCAGGGTCAGCCCGGGGCGAGTGATGGCGGTATCTCCGAAGACCCCCTGGCGGGCCAGCTCGCGCGTCAAGGCATTGTCGTGCTCGGCCGGGTAGCGTCCGCCCCAGCCATTGAACTCGAAATCCAGCAGGCGCCAGTGCCCGTTCTCGTGCACGCTCAGGGCGGCGTGATCGCGCGCCCAGGAGTCCTCGGAAGGGGCGGTCGCAAACAGGCAGTGTTCGGGGTTGGCGCCGTGCTGACGCAGCAGTGAGCGGACATGGGCCTCGTGTTCGGGATCGTGGACCACCGACAGCAGGAGCTGGTCCGGACTGATGGCGGCCCCGATGCTGGCGAAGCATTCCTGGGCGGGTCGAAGATTGTCTTCCCAGTCACCGTCCGGGTGCGGCCAGGTGAGCTGCACGGCGCCCTGTGGCTCCCATTCCGCGGGAAGCCGGCGAAGGCGTGCCACGGCACTCAATCCTGGTCGGGCAGTTCGTCTTCGGGGATGTCTTCGCGCGGGGTGAAGGCATGGAGAACCAGGTCATGCTCGAAATAGACCGTGAATTCGCCGTAATCCCAGCGGGTAATGGGCGGGTCGCCCACGGGGCCGCGGATGTCGGAAGGCTCGCCGAAGGCCTCGCGCACGTCGTCCTGGTCCATGCTGCGCCGGGGCAGCGTGATATCCGCCTGATCCGCGTCCGGGTGGATGCGGAGCCGGTCATTGCGTTCTTCGGCGCTGACCGGCGAGGTGACCAGCATGCCGGCGAAGATTAGAATGATCGCCACGGCCATGGTGCGCATGACGCTGCTCCTGTTGCGGTTACAAACCGAATATAGCAGGTGTTGGGCGGAATAAAAACCACGAATTTCCGGCCACTTGGCAGTGATTTCCATTTTTCGGCTGAAGAATCCGGGCCACCGGCGCGGTGTCTGCCCGCTCACTGCGGTCGCCGGCGCTTGATTCGGATGGCTTGCGTATCGTCTTGATTCCTATGGTCTTGATCCGGAGGGGCTGAGTGCATTTTTCACCTACGCTGCGTCAGGGATCTCTGATCCGTCGCTACAAGCGTTTTCTGGCCGACATCGTGCTGGACGACGGTGAGTGCATTACCGCGCATTGCCCCAATACCGGTTCCATGCTCGGCTGTCGTGCCCCCGGCTCACGGGTCTGGGTGAGCCGGGCCAGCAATCCGGCACGCAAGCTGGCCTGGACCTGGGAACTGGTGGAGGTGGCCGGACCGACCCTGGTCGGGATTCACACCGGGCGGGCCAATGGTCTGGTGGCGGAGGCGATCAGGGCAGGGGAAATCGAGCCCCTGTCCGGCTATGACAGCCTGCGCGCCGAAGTGCCCCATCCCCTCGGCGGCCGCGCGGATTTCCTGCTGACCGACCCCGGTCGCAAGCCGTGCTGGGTCGAGGTCAAGAGCGTGACCCTCGCCGATCGGCGGGGAAATGGCCTTTTCCCGGACGCGGTGAGTGCCCGTGCGGTGCGTCACCTGGAGACCCTGGCCGCCACCGTGCGCGGGGGCGAGCGGGCGGTCCTGCTGTTCTGCGTCCAGCGCGAGGATGTGGATCGTGTTCTTCCGGCGGACCGGATTGATCCGGCCTATGCCCGGGCCCTGGCCGAAGCACAGGCGGCGGGGGTGGAAATCCTGGCCTGGCGGGCGCGGGTGAGCCCGGAGCGCTTGTACCTTGAACGACAGCTTGCGGTTTCGGTTCATGGGATGGAACCCCGGACGGCATCCGGGACTCGAAACGGTGCATCCAGACCTGTCCCTCCGGACCCCGGTATGTTTTAATCGGCTGCCATGTTCAAACCGTTCGAATTATTCGTCGGCCTGCGCTACCTCCGCGCCAAGCGTCGAAACCATTTCATTTCCTTCATCTCGGTCACGTCCATTGCCGGAATCACCGTCGGCGTGATGGCCCTGATCACGGTGATGTCGGTAATGAATGGTTTCGAAAAGGAATTGCGGGACCGCATTCTCGGCATGGTCTCGCACGCCACCATTACCAGTTTTGAAAGCCGCTTGGAGGACTGGGAGCCGACCCGGGATGCGGCGCTGATTGATACGCGGGTCCTGGGTGCCGCGCCCTTCATCGAGAACGAGGCCATGTTTATTCGCCGTGGCGAATTGAGCGGCGGCATGGTGCGCGGGATTGATCCTGATCTCGAACCGACGGTCTCCGATCTGCACCAGCAGATGGTCGAAGGGGAGTTGCAATCCCTGGAGGCGGGGGAGTACCGGGTGATCCTCGGCTCCGAACTGGCGCGCGCCATGCGCGTGGGCGTGGGCGACACCATTCAGGTGATGGTGGCGGAAGGCAGCATGTCACCGGCAGGCTTTCGTCCCCGCCAGCGCCAGTTCGAGGTGGCCGGCGTATTCGAAGTGGGGATGTATGAATATGACCGAAGTCATGCCTTCATACATCTGGACGATGCCCGGGTGCTCTATCGATACGGGGAAGACGTCGGCGGTGTCCGGCTGAAGCTGGACGACATGTTCACTGCACGGCCGGTGGCGCGCGAGATTGCCGACGGTCTCGGCCGGGGATATTTCGTCAGTGACTGGACCCGCCAGCACGCCAATTTCTTTGCCGCCATCCAGATCGAGCGAACGGTGATGCTCATCATCCTGTTCCTGATCGTGGCAGTCGCGGCCTTCAACATCGTCTCCACCCTGGTCATGGTGGTCAACGACAAGCGTTCCGATATTGCAGTGCTGAGAACCGTGGGCGCGCGACCGGCCTCGGTGATGGGTATATTCATTGTCCAGGGCACGGTGATTGGTCTGGTAGGCACGGGGCTCGGCCTGATCCTGGGTATCCTGTTGGCAAGCAACGTGGAGCAGATCGTTCCCTGGCTGGAAGACCTGTTCAATACCGAGTTCCTGCCTGCCGATGTCTATTACATTTCGGACCTGCCGTCCGAACTGCGCTGGTTCGATGTCTGGCGTGTCAGCGCGCTGGCCTTCGGTCTTTCGGTGCTTTCGACCCTGTACCCCGCCTGGCGCGCCGCCAGGACCCAACCGGCGGAGGCGTTGCGTTATGAGTGAGCGGAACAAGGACAGGGCCGTGATTTCCTGTGCCAATCTGTCCCGGTCATTCCGCGACGCTGGCCGGGATGTTCCGGTCCTGCGTTCGATCGACATGCGGATCGAGGCGGGTGAGACGGTGGCAATCGTCGGTGCATCGGGTTCCGGCAAGAGCACGCTGCTGCATCTGCTCGGTGGCCTGGACATGCCGACGGAAGGGGAAGTCTGGGTCGATGGCCAGGCCATGCACGAACTGGACGACGCCCAGCGTGGCGCCCTGCGCAATCGCGCGATCGGCTTTGTCTACCAGTTTCATCACCTGCTGCCGGAGTTTACTGCCCTGGAGAACGTGGCCATGCCGCTGCTGGTGCGCCGCGATCCACTCGCCGCCGCGCGGGCGGCCGCCGCAGAAGTGCTGGAACAGGTGGGGCTGGGACACCGCCTGGACCACAAGCCGGGCGAACTCTCCGGCGGGGAACGCCAGCGTGCAGCGGTCGCGAGGGCGCTGGTGACCCGGCCGGCCTGTGTGCTGGCGGATGAGCCGACCGGCAATCTCGACAGCCGGACCGGGGCGCAGGTGGCCGAGCTGATGGCAAAACTCAATCGGGAAGTGGGCTCCGCCCTGGTGGTCGTCACCCATGACCGTGACATGGCGAGTCACATGGATCGTATCTACACCCTGGAAGATGGTGGCTTCGTCTAGGCTGGCTCCGCTCAGAGCCTGAATGCGCGTTCGGAAAGCACGGCCCAGGTGACTAACTCAAGTGTAGGCCTGATGCCGACCAGGGTCTTCCAGGGCTGTGTGCGCCATGGATGGCGCACCCAGAGCCCCCAGGGAAGGGTTTACGGCGATCCTGGAAGACCCTGTCGGCAGCAAAGGCCGGAATGCCCCCGTCACCGGTAACGAAAGGTCCCAGTCGTCACACGAGTCTGAACTTGCAATCGATACTGCATGAACGACTAGCGGCCTTTCCGACGTTCGCCGCGGTGGGGCAGGCGAGGCAGACGCAGGCGTGGGCGCTTCCGGGGCCGTTGACGATATCGACGCATCACCAGGGCCCGCCAGGTGATATCCACGATGACCGTGGTCAGGAAACCGGATACCGCCCCCAGCAGCAGACTGCCCAGCAGCAGGGGTTGCCACACCCGCGCCATTTCCTCCCATGCCCATGCGAGAGTGAACTCGAAATCCGGATCCTTGGTCGGGATGCCGAGGATCCAGGCACCGAGCAGGTAAGCGGCCCATAACATGGGCCCGATGGTCACCGGATTGGAGACGAACACCGCCAGGACCGTTGCCGGCAGGTTGACCCGCAGGTA
>SLND01000033.1 GCA_007133205.1 Natronospiraceae bacterium
ATGTCCGCGTACTGGCCTTCGGCGAGGGTGCCCCAGCGATCTTCCACGCCCATGAAACTGGCGGGCCAGTAGGTGGCCGAGCGCAGTGCATCCATCGCGGGTACGTCCAGCACCCGGACCCAGACATCGAGTTCATTCCAGGTGGCATCACACTGGAACTTGAGCGGGATGCCGGAATCAGTGCCGATCAGCAGAATCACTCCGGATTCGCGCAACTGCTGGAACTTGCGTTCAATGGTGCGCTTTCGTTCCGGGTGCAACTGGTAATACTCCAGCCGTTCCGGGTTCTGGACCGACTCCTCGATATCGGCGATGGTGTCTTCCTCAAGACCCCGGTGCCAGCAGTCGTTTTCCAGGCGTTCCGGTTGTTCGCGGATATCGGGATAGTTCCAAAGGCCTTCCAGCGTGGGCGTCCAGTACAGGGGCGCCCCATGCACCCGTCCGGTGGCGGTCCGCTCTCGCAACTCGCGGATGATGTCCTCCGGATACTCGGGGGCCGTGGTGAGACCGGTATGCTCGAAGTTGTCCACGCCGATCTCCAGGCCCACGCGGATTTCGTCCGGTCGATGGGAATGGGCGACCACCGGCATGTCGTGGGCATGCGCCTCATCGACTACCGCCTGGGCCTCTTCGATCGACATCAGGTCCTGATCCACCAGTTTGACCACATCCATGTCCGCCTCGGCCAGGCGCGCCACCTGTTCGCGCGCATGTTCGGGACTGTCCACGCCCCAGCGGTAGTGTTCGGTATCCGGATACGGTTCCGGCTGGATGAAGGGCCCGGATACAAACAGTCTCGGTCCGGCAATCTCGCCGTCCTCGATCCGGTCACGAATCTGTGCCGATTCTTCCAGTGGGGCACCCAGGTCGCGGGCGGTGGTCACGCCCGCGAGCAACAACTGTTCGGCGGCCGCCGGCATGATTTCATCACCGAGCCGATCCTTGTAGGTCGGATGCCAGTGATCGTAGTCGGTATGCCCCACCAGCATCAGGTGGGCATGCATCTCCCAGAGACCCGGCATCACGGTCATGCCGTTCATGTCGATTTCTTCATAGCCATCCGGCACCGCCAGTTCCTCGCGGGTGCCCACCGCATCGATGGTGTTGCCCCTGACCAGGATCACGCTGTCTTCCACCGGACCGCCGACATAACCATCGACCATCGTGCCGCCCACCAGGGCCCGTTTGTCGGCATGGGCCAGGGGTGTGGCAATCAGGCCGGCAACAGCCAGCAGGGAAACCAGCAATGAAAGGATTACGGCATTGCATCTGCCTTGCATGGGATAACTCCTTCGGTGCCTGCAGGAGACGACGCCTGCTTACTGTTCCCGACGCGCGGCCAGGAACTCCAGCAGCAGGGCATTGAATGGCTCAGGGTGGGTTTCCATCGGCGAATGACCCGCGCCCTCGATCAATTCCATCCGGGAATCGGGCAGGGCTTCGGCGAGTTGCCGGCCACTGGAGACCGGCACCCATTCGTCATTCTCGCCCCAGAGGATCAATGCGGGGGGACCGGCAAAGGCCTCCACCGACACGCCCTTAACGGTCAGCATGTGCTCTACGAAAGCTCCCGGCGTACCGCGCAACTGCAGTGGTTCCAGGTAGGCCTGCACCGTCTCCGCGTCCGGCTCGCTGCCCCAGGCCGACTCGAGTGCCCGCGCGATCCCTTCCTCGTTGAGCAGGCGCCGACCGGCGACCACCGCAATCCAGCGCTGGGTCGGAGGATAGGCAAAGACCGCCCGGCCAATGGGGTTTTCGTCACGTCGCGCCTGGGCGGTGTCGTGACTGCCGCCGGCAAATACCAGGCCCACCGGTGTCCGATCCCATTCAGCGGCCATGCTTGCGATCACGGCCGCACCCATGGAATGACCTATCAGAGTCCATGCCTCGGCTTGTGGTGCGACCTGTTCCAGAAGCTCTCGTGCCAGGGCAGCCTGGCTGGTACCGGCATCGGCCGGGGCCACCGGAGCACTGTAGCCGAAGGGGGGCAGATCCATGGCCACCACGTGATAACCGGCCTCGGCCAGTGCCGGGCCGGTCTTGCGCCAGGTATAGATGGAACCGGCCATGCCATGGGCCAGAAAGACATGGCCGAGCGGGCTGCCCTCCGGCTGCCACTCACGATAATGAATCTGAAAGCCACCGATTTCAGTGATCTCTCCACCAACCGGCGATTGTTCCGGCATCTCGCGATTGGCGCCGTCGGATATCAGGTAGGGCAGCAATGACAGCCCGCCGACGATGATCACGAACATCGTCAATCCGATCCGGGTGAATCGACTCATTAGCCGGTACCACCCACGGTCAGGCCATCCACCCGCAGGGTCGGCTGCCCCACGCCCACCGGCACCGACTGGCCGTCCTTGCCGCAGACGCCGATGCCCTTGTCGAGCTGAAGGTCATTGCCGACCATGCTGACCCGTTGCAGTACCTCCGGGCCGTTGCCGACCAGCGTGGCACCCTTGACCGGCCGGGTGATTCGGCCCTTCTCGATCAGATAGGCCTCGTTGGCGGAAAAGACGAACTTGCCGGAGGTGATGTCCACCTGTCCGCCACCGAAATTGACCGCGTAGAGGCCCTTGTCCACCGAACGGATGATTTCTTCCGGATCATGGGGGCCGGCACGCATATAGGTATTGGTCATGCGCGGCATGGGCAGGTGGGCATAGGATTCGCGGCGTCCGTTGCCGGTGGAGGCGACATTCATCAGCCGCGCATTCATGCGATCCTGCATGTAGCCGGTGAGGATGCCGTTCTCGATCAGGGTAGTGCAGTTGGTGGGTGTCCCCTCATCATCAATGTTGAGCGAACCACGACGACCCTCGAGAGTGCCATCATCCACCACCGTGCAGTGTTCGTTGGCCACCTTCTCGCCAATGCGACCGGAAAAGGCCGAGGTTCCCTTGCGATTGAAATCCCCTTCCAGGCCGTGCCCCACCGCTTCGTGCAGCAGGACCCCGGGCCAGCCCGGACCGAGGACCACGGTCATGGTGCCTGCCGGGGCCTCCACTGCCTCGAGATTGACCAGGGCCACGCGCGCCGCTTCCCGCGCCAGCTCGGCGGGCTGGTCGCCGTTGACGAAATCGACGAAGCCGTAGCGTCCGCCGGCGCCGGCAAAGCCCTCTTCGCGACGTCCGTCCTGTTCGGCGATGCAGGACACATTCATCCGGATCAGGGGACGGACATCCGCCGCCAGGCGACCGTCACTGGCGGCCACCAGCACCACTTCGTGGACCCCGACCAGCGAGACCTGGACCTTCTTGATGCGGGAATCCTGAGCGCGTGCGATCTCGTCCACCTTCTGCAACAGGGCGACCTTTTCATCCGCGCCCAGGGTCTCGATCGGATCCACCGGCAGGTACAGGCTGCGGCCCTGCTCGGCGCGCCAGGCCTGCAATTGCCCACTCTGCCCGTGGGCGGCAATCGCGCGCGCCATTTCCGAGGAGCGCTCCAGGGCGGGCATGCGGATTTCATCGGAATAGGCAAAGCCGGTCTTCTCACCGGCCACGGCGCGCAGGCCCACGCCCCGATCGAGACTGTGTCCGCCATCCTTGACGATGCCATCCTCCAGCGCCCAGGACTCGCGCCGGCGCAACTGAAAGTACAGGTCCGCCTCGTCGATGGACGGGCTCATCATCCGACCGAGCACCTTTGACAGGGCGTTCTCATCCAGCCCGCCCGGTTCCAGCAGACTGCTTTTCGCGATCTCGATCGCTCCACTCATGATTTCGGGCTTCCTCTCGCTTGTCCTGCGTTCTAGTCAGACCGGGTCCGTGGTCCGAAGGACCACAGCTGCTCGCGGCGATGCTCCAGTACCGGGAAACGTTCCCGCAGCCGGTTTCGCTTTTCCGGGGCCACGGGCGCGGTGACTACCCCCGCCCCCTGCTGCTGTTCGGCCACCACCACGCCCCAGGGATCGACAATCAGGCTGTGCCCCCAGGTCTCGCGGCCATCCACGTGATAGCCACCCTGGGCACCGGCAATCACCCAGGCCAGGTTTTCCACCGCACGTGCCCGGCAGAGCATTTCCCAGTGAGCACGGCCGGTCTGCACGGTAAAGGCCGAGGGCACCGCAAAGACTTCGGCGCCCTGGGCCGCCATGGCCCTGAAGAGTTCCGGAAAGCGCAGGTCGTAGCACACGGCCAGCCCCAGCCGGCCGACGGGCGAGTCAATCACGACCACCTCGTCGCCGGCCCGGGTGGAGGCGGATTCGTGATAGCGCTCGTCGCTGTCGGGAATGCTGACATCGAACAGGTGCATCTTGTCGAAACGCGCCCGCCGCTCGCCATCGGCATCGAAGACCAGGCAGCTCCCGGTGCACTTGTCGTCACCAGCCGTGAGCGGGATGGTTCCTCCCACGATCCACATCCGGTGTTTTCTCGCCTGAGACGCGAGCCACTCCTGCAGCGGGCCGGATCCCTCCGGCTCGGCTTCGGAGAGGCGTTCTTCGTCGCGCCGCCCGAGCATGGCGAAGTTTTCGGGCAGCACCGCCAGAGAGGCACCCGCCGCGGCCGCCTCGCCAAGCAGGCGATCCGCCTCGATCAGATTGGCACTCACCTTCGGCCCCGACGCCATCTGGATGGCGGCGGCAACGGGTGGAGCGTTGTCCTGTGATCCCCTGTTATCGCTCAAAGCCGTCCCCTTACTCACTTATTTGGCATCTGCCGTGAATTCCTGTCCCGCTCCAGTTTCGACCATATTCCAGCTCATGGGTGCGCTGAACCAGGGTCGATTCATTCGACCGCAAGCTCCAGTGTCCCTTCGGTCGCGGCACCCGGATAGAGTTCCACCCGATCCGGCTCCAGGCCGAGGGCCACCAGCCAGCCCCGCAGTTCACTGGCCCACAATTGCCCGGACTCGCCACCCGGATAGCGGACAATCAGACGGGCGTCTTCCTCGGCCAGCCAGGCCTGGACTGCCTCGCGCACCGGTGCCATGTCGGCCACTACTTCCCCGCTGCGTGGCCGGGCCCAGGCATCGGCCTCCAGGGTCCAGCTTTCGGCGACCACGAGACCGGGCACCGCCAGCAACACCCCGCTCAGCAGCATTCCACTCATCCATCGCCTGGCACTGTTTGTATTCATTTGAGGATCCCTGCCTGGCAAATCATTGGCCGTGCAAGCGGTATTCATCAATCAGTCTCCTGGCCAAGCTGCCGCTCGCCATCTTCTTCTCCGTCATCATCCAGCGCGAACACGAGGGGCTCATCCCAGCTGCCCCGAACCTGGTATTCGGCCTGCCCCATGCGACCCAGGGGGCCGCTGAACACTTCCGAGACCACCAGCAGGGCCGCTCCCACGCCGGTACCGCCGGCGAGCGCACCGGCGACCGGCAGGACCGCCCCCACCGGTGCTTCCACGGTCATGATCTGATCGTAGTCCTGACTCACCAGACCGGTACGCCCCCGGATACGGGCATCTCCCCCAGGGCCGGCGAGACTCAGGTTGCCAGTGTAGGCGTTGCCATCCACCAGGTAGAAATCACCCGTGATTGTGTCAAAGCTGAGCCCTTCCCCGAAAACATCGCGAAAATCCCCGAACAGGCGGCGCGGCAGGGCGCTCACGCTGAGCAGGCCCAGCAGCCGTCCGGCACCGGGCTGAACCTCCCGCAGGGCGCCGCCCTCCAGGTTCAGGGAGACCTGCCCACCAAGGCCTGGAAGCGCGGCCATGCCCGGCGGCCCCGTCCAGTGCAGATTGGCCTGCAGTTCGCCCAGTTGCGCCTCTAGCCCGGGCAGCAATCCGGCCCGGCGCAGGACTTCCCCGACGTCGGTGCTGCCGAAATCCCCATGCAGGTGCCCGCGCTGGGCGCCGGTCACCGGATCCGCCAGCCAGGCACCACTGACCCGACCGGTCAGGATGTCCGAATCGAGCCGGAGATCCTCGAGTACGATGCCGTCCGGGCGAGGACGCAGGCGCATTTCCAGGGCCCCCAACGGTTCGGAATTGAGCGCCAGGGCAGCCACTTCGAGATCCAGCCCCGGCAGGCGCTCCGGTCGCCACTCCTCCGCGCCATCGCCCTCTTCGGTCCGGTGACGGAGACGGAAGTGGTCCATTTCGGCGCTGATCGTCCCCCGGCTGGTGGCCAGGTCAGTGGGCACGTGCGCTGTCCCGGTCGCATCTTCACCCTCAAGCTCGAGCCGCCAGAGATCACCCACCGGGCTCAGACGAAAGCCCTGTTCATGCAATGAAATCGGTCCGGCATGCAGGCGTTCCACCTGCAGGGCGACTTCCTCCAGGGCCAGGGCCCGGTCGACTTCGACCCGATCTTCCAGGGCCAGCCACTCATCCAGCTGCAATGTTTCCAGACGGCCGGAAACGCGCAGGCCGGAATCCAGGGGAGCGGGGCTCATCGGCTCGCCATGGTGCACCCGCACACCCGTTACCTCGGCATCCGCATCGACTCCGATCACCGCGGCCGTGTCCTGGCCGTACAGGGCCTCGACCCGAGTCGTGTCGAACCCCAGTGCAAAATCCACCTGCAGCCTGCGTGAGGCTTCCGCCGCCTTGCCCACGGGCTCGGGCAGGGCAATCGCGGTACCGACCAGGTCGGAAAGGAAGCGGACCCGAATGTCTCCCGTGTCCGGTTCATTGGGCACCCGCACCCGGCCGGTCCAGTCCTGTCCGCCCTCGGCCATCTGCAGTATGCGCAGGTCGGGCAGGGCTGCACGGACTTCGCTGATGCGGGAATGGCCAACGAGGCTGACTTCGGTCCACTCGGGCGCATCCTCCGCCGCATCACGCCCGGCCGAGCCCGGATCGATCCGGGCGATGATATCGCCACCGAAGTGACGGGCCCGCAGCTCATCGGTCCGCACCCCCTTCTCGGTAAATTCGAGCACTCCTTCCAGCTCGCTGACCTCCCCGGGCAGCCAGTCCGCCCCGCCCCGGCCGCCGCTCAGTTCGGCGTACCCATCGACGCGGGCGGTATCCGGCGCCTCCAGCGGCATCTGGATGGACAGGTCCAGCCCCATCTCGCCATCAAGCTGCACGGGCGCGAGGGGCTCGCCAAAGTATTCGCCCAGCGGGGTGTCGCGCAGGAAATCCAGGCCATCAGCAATCCGCCCGCTGCCGTGCCCGTCCAGATCCAGCACCGGGTTGTAGAGGTCGACAATCTCCGCGGTCGCCGCCTCCACTTCGAAACCGGCCATTTCCGCGGTACTGGCGCTGAGACTCATGCGGGTATTGTGAAACAGACCCCCGGCACGGATACCGGTCACCTGGGGCCAGCCGTCCTCATAGTGGAGTATCCCGTCTTCGGCATTGAAATTGGCGACGAAACGGCCGTCGTCATCCTCGTAGGGAAAGTCCTCCACCGTCCCCTCGATTTCGAAATGACCGTCGGTCACGGTCCCGGCGACGAAGGCCTGATCGAGCCATTCCACCGCCTCCTCGTCGAGCAGGTCCACGGGCAGGTAGCGCGCCACCCGGGTGGCATTGTTCTCATGGCCTTCCAGCAGCTCCCCCCGGATATCGAGGTGGGGCGTATCCCCCGGGACGACACTGACCTCACCCTCGGCACGGGCCACGCCCTCGACCCCATGGCCCCGCACTTCATCGCTGGCCACATGCCAGCGCTCGCCGTCACGCCACCATTCCAGTTCACCCGCGGCACGGCTGATTTCCACCGGTTCCCGGAAGCGATCCGGCCAGTACAGGCGCACGGGGCCGGCATCGAGATCGAAGTCGCCACGATCCAGGTCACCCTGGATCCAGCCACTGATGCCCCTCATGCCCGGCTTGTCGTCCCAGGGGGCGAAACCGGCACCACTGACCCGCCCACGGAATTGCAGATCGGTCGGCACGTTCTCCTCCCAGGATGACTCGACCGACAGATCGCGCAGTTCACCGCGTGGCCGAAGGCGATCAAGCCACTCGATACCCTCCACCTCCGGGGTAGCCATGGTGTTCACCAGGCGGGAAAGATGCTCGACCTCGGCATAACGCAGGCGAGCGCTGACCTTGCCCTTGTCCTGCCAGCTCAGTTCGAGACCACTGGTCGGCCAGGACTCGCCCCCGCTGTGTACTGCCATTTCACCCGAGGACAGATGCCATCCGTCCCCCTCGGCCGTCCAGCGAAATTCCTCCAGTGCCAGATCGAACAGGCCCGGGAACTCGTCCGGATCATGCAGGACGGGCTCCTCGGCCCGGGGACCGAAATCACTCAGTTGCAGTGAACCGGTCATTTCATCCGGCAGGGGGCCACGGCCCTGCACAGCCGCCTCAAGGTCGAGCCGACCTTCGAAGGGATGGAGATACTTCTCCGGTCGCAGTCGATTGGCCAGTCCGATCCGGCTCTCGCTCAGCGCCAATGCGCCCTGCCAGTCCCACTCTTCCGGCTCAGCGGAAGGCCCCTCCGCCGCCGCTTCGAGATGCAATGCACCGCCCAGAGCCTCCGGCAGCGTAATCCCGAGCGCGAATTCGTGTCTTTCACGGACCGAATGGACATCCAGGTTCTCGATACCCAGTCGCCAGGGGCCCAGCTCCAGGGCGTCATCGCGATAACGCAGGCGGCTATCCTCCAGTCGATAGTCGGCACGTGCCAGCACCCGTTCCAGCACCTCGCGCCATTCCACTTCCGGCTCGGTGCCATCATCCAGTTCCAGTCCCGGCACGGTGAATTCACCCTCGGCCGTGCGCACCAGCGCGAAATCCGCACCGCTCACCACCACCCGGCCGGGACGCAGTGGGCCGGGGCGGACCAGGTCGAGCAGGGAAAAGCGCACCCGCAGCTGCTCGGCCCGTGCAAAGGGTGAAGCGCCCTCTTCCGGATACAGGGCCACCTCCGAAAAGACCATCTCCGGTACCAGGCCGCGCCAGCGCAGATCCATCTCCTCGATCACCACCGGCCACCCCGCCGCGTCACCCGCCCAGTCGGCGATCTGCTCGCGGTAGTCGGGGGCCAGGGGCAACAACAGGCGGAAGGCACCAACCACCGCCGCGAGGAAGATCAGGCCGGTGGCGAGCAGGATGAAGATCAGGCGACGCAGACGCTGGCGCCAGGTACGCTCACTCATGGCGCACCTCGCTCGCGGACCATCGTCCTGGCCGTTTCAGGTGGGAACCACATCGAACTGCTCCTGCCCGTACTGGGTCTCCACCTGAAGACGGATGGGCTTGCCCACCATCTCTTCCACTTCGGCCAGGCTGGCCGATTCCTCGTCCAGCAACAGATCGACCACGGACTGGGAAGCCAGCACCAGCAGCTCCTGGACCTCGTACTGTCCGGCCTCACGCAGGATCTCGCGAAAGATGTCGAAGCAGACGGTCTCCGCCGACTTGACCGAACCGCGACCGCGGCAGGCGGGACAGGGTTCGCAAAGCACGTGCTCCAGGCTTTCCCGGGTGCGCTTGCGGGTCATTTCCACCAGTCCCAGCGACGAAACCTCGCAGACATGACTTTTAGCCGGATCCGAGGCGAGGGCCCGCTCCAGGGCATTCATCACCAGGGCACGATGTTCGGGGTCATCCATGTCGATGAAATCGATGATGATGATCCCGCCCAGGTTGCGCAGGCGCAGTTGCCGGGCGATCACCCGGGCTGATTCGAGATTGGTCTTGAGTACTGTTTCATCCAGATTGCGGTTACCCACGAAACCACCGGTATTGACGTCGATGGTGGTCATCGCTTCGGTCTGGTCGATGATCAGGTGACCGCCGGACTTGAGATTGACCCGGCGTTCCAGGGCGCGATTGATCTCATCGTCCACCCCGTGAAGATCGAAGATCGGGCGGTGACCCTGGTAATAGACCACCCGGTCACTGAACTCGGGAATGAACTGCTCGGCGAAATGCCGGGTCCATTCGTAGGTTTCCCGGCAGTCCACCCGGACGATTTCCACCCCCTCTCCCATCATGTCGCGCATGATCCGTCCGGGCAGCGGCAGATCTTCATGGATGAGGCTGCCGGCCGGGGCATCCCGAAAGGCAGCGCTGATCGATTCCCACAAACGGGAGAGGAAGATCATGTCGGCACGCAATGCCTCGATCGAGGCATCCTCGCCAGCGGTTCGCACGATATAGCCACCGCCGGCATCCGGCTCGAGAAAGGAGTCCACCGCGTTCTTCAGTCGGGCCCGTTCGTGTGTATCCTCGATCCGCACCGAAAGGCCAACGCCACGTCCGTAGGGGAGATAGACGAGATAGCGTGATGGAATGCTGATCTGGGTGGTCAGGCGCGCGCCCTTGGTACCCAGCGGATCCTTGAGCACCTGAACCAGAATTTCCTTGCCTTCATGCACCAGGTCCCGAATGTCCGGGGTGCCGGCAGTAATCTCGTTCTCTTCGGAATGAGGCGAGCGACTGATATCGGAAGCATGCAGGAAAGCGGTCCGGTCCAGGCCGACGTCAATGAAGGCCGCCTGCATCCCCGGCAGGACCCGTGACACCCGCCCCTTGTAGAGATTGCCCACCAGGCCGCGGCTGTGGGAACGCTCCACCATCACTTCCTGGAGTACGCCGTTTTCCACCACCGCCACCCGGGTCTCCCGCGGGGTGATATTGACCAGAATTTCCTCGCTCATCGAATACCCGCATCCGGCTCACGACCCGCCCGGCACTCCCGGGCGGGACAACATCCCATGTTCTCATATTATTCCACCGGGCCGATTCCCGCGCGGCGCCGCCCGAGCAGCGGAATCCCCGCGTCCGTCAGCAGGCGGGCGGTTTCGAACACCGGCAGGCCCATGACCCCCGAAAAGCTCCCCTCCAGGCGCTCCACGAAGATACCCCCCAGGCCCTGGATGGCGTAGGCACCGGCCTTGTCCGCGGGCTCCCCGGTGTCCCAGTAGGCGGCGATTTCCTCCCGCGCCAGGGATCGGAAACGGACCCGGCTGCGATTAAGGCGCACTGTCTCACCCTCCGGTCCTGCCAGCGCCACCGAACTGAGCACTTCATGTTCGCGTCCCGACAGGGCCGAGAGCATCGCAATCCCGTGGTCGCGGTCACGCGGCTTGCCCAGGGGCTCGCCATCGAGGATGACCGCGGTATCGGAACCGAGGACTACCGCACCGGGATGCGTCTTCGCGACAGTACGCGCCTTGTCCAGACCGAGGCGGCGGACAAGGTCCCCGGGTGATTCCCCGTCATGGCGACCCTCATCAATCGCCGCCGGCTGCACTTCGAATTCCAGACCCAGGCCCGCGAGCAGTTCGCGGCGCCGTGGAGAGGCGGAAGCGAGTATCAGGCGGGGGGAAGATTCGCTCATGGATTGATCCCGAAGCATTTCATTCCGGAAAGAATGACTACTGCATGTGCCCGGTCAGTCAGCCGCCTATTCACGATGGTAGGGATGCCCGGAGCGCAGACTCCAGGCGCGGTAGAGCTGTTCGGCCACCACCACCCTCACCAGTCCGTGCGGCAGGGTAAGCGGGGACAGGCTCCAGCGGCGTTCGGCCCGCTCCAGCAGCTCCGGGGCCAGGCCATCGGGCCCGCCGATGACCAGGGCCACGTCCCGGCCCTCCATCAGCCAGTCTCCCAGCCAGTCCGCCAGCCTGCGGGTATCGACGGCCTTGCCGCCTTCGTCCAGGACCACCAGGCGCTCGTCCCGGCCGAGGCGACGCTGGATGCGCTCGGCCTCCTCATCCCGGGCCTGCGCCGGATCACTCCGCCCGCCACGCCGTCCCGGCGGTATTTCGACCAGTTCCAGGCGGCATTCGCCGGGCAGGCGCCGGGCATATTCGCCATACCCCGCTTCCACCCAGGACGGCATCTTCCGTCCCACCGCCAGCAGGCGCAGCTTCATCGCAGCGTCCCCGGCTAACTGCTGCCGGGTGATCCGGAGTCACCACTGGCGACTCGACGCAATGGGGTTGGGCGAGCCGCCGGATCGTTTTCCTCCAGGTTCCAGAGTTTTTCCAGATTGTAATGAGCACGCGTTTCCGCGCTCATGACATGGACCACCACACCCCCGAGATCAACCAGGATCCATTCACTGCCCTCCTCGCCCTCGATACCCGCGGGAGCGACACCGGCATTCTTGATCGAGCGGACAAGGTGAGAGGCCACGGCGTTGACATGGCGACTGGAGGTACCGGACGCGATGATCATGGTGTCGGTGACGGTGGTCACCTCGCGCACATCCAGGACCGTGAGGTCCCGGGCCTTCATGTCGTCGAGGGTATCGACGATGAACTGGGTGAGTTCTTCTCCTTGCATGTGCAGGACTCAACCTCCTTCCCGGCTGACCCGGGCATATGAACGCACGGGATTGCGTGCGTAATAGGGACTGGTTTCAATCATCCGTACCACCGGGTCCGGCGTCAGGTATCGCACCGATCCGTCCCGGTCCAGGATTTCGCGAATGGTGGTCGAGGCAATCTCGAGCTGGGTGACCTGCTGGGTAAAGATACGCCCGGCAGGCGCGGAATGCAGGTCCTCCACCCGATCCGTCCAGGCCCGGTTCAGGACATCCTTGAGCTCCGGATTTGGCGCCAGGTCCCAGCCGGGTCGGTGCGCCACGGTGATATGGGCGTGATCGAGCAATTGTTCCCAGCGATCCCAGCGGGGCAGGCCCATGAAGGCATCGCTGCCGAGAATCAGGCAGAGGGGTCGGTCGGGCCAATCGGCGCGAAAATCGATCAGGGTATCGAGCGTGAAGGACGGTCCGGGACGGCGCATTTCCCGATCGTCCACCGTCAGTCCGGGCTGATCGTGGACTGCGGCCCGCGCGAGCTCCAGGCGGAATGGCGCCGGCGCCATCGGCCGCCCGCGATGCGGCGGGTCGGCACAGGGCACAATGCGCACCTCCGCCAGCGCCAGCAGCTCCAGGAGCTCCAGCGCGGGACGCAGATGGCCGTGATGAATGGGATCGAACGTGCCCCCGAAAATTCCGATCGGCTTCATGCGGGGCACGCGCCTGAGCTGGCTGCACGTTTCGCTGCACGATTCATGGCAATAGTGTGACCCAATCCGCAGCCCACGTCATCCGTCACGTCATCCATCCGTATGGACGCGGGACGCTTGTGATGGCCACCGTGGCGGAACCCTGCGTGCTCCGATGCCACCCCGGCACAGTTTCCCAACGCCTGGCCAGTGTGTAGGATTTCGCTTCCCGCAAGGAGACTGACCAGGAGGCGAATTGCATGCCGAGCGACGCCATCGTTCTCGCCAATGGCGCCTATGACAGTGCCCACGGCAAGGTCGCACACGGACTGGTGCGCGGCAGCGACCGCTTCCGGATCCATGCGGTGGTGGATCCGGCCAGCGCGGGCCGGGATGCAGGCGAGATCCTGAACGGCGAAAAGCGCGGCATCCCGGTAGTGCGCTCGATCCCCGAGGCGCTGGATGCCTGTACCGCGCCCCCCGCCTGGGCCATCGTCGGAATTGCCCCTCACGGAGGTCGTTTCACCGATGAACTGCGCAAGGCGGCACTCGGTGCCCTGCATTCAAAGATGAACCTGGTCAGCGGACTGCACGACTGGGCGGGAGACGATCCCGACCTGGTGGCGGCAGCTGAGGACAACGGCGTCGAGATCATAGACCTGCGCAAGCCGCCTCCCATCCATCGCCTGCATTTCTGGAGCGGCGAAGTGCGGCAACTGTCCGCGCCGCGGGTGGCCGTGCTGGGCCTGGATTGCGCCATCGGCAAGCGGACCACCACCCGCCTGCTGACCCGTGGACTGCGGGAACGGGGGCGCCGGGCGGAGATGATCTACACCGGACAGACCGGCTGGCTGCAGGGCAGCCGTTTCGGCTTCGTGCTCGATGCCACGCCCAATGACTATGTCAGCGGGGAACTGGAGCACGCCATCCTGCAGTGTGCGCGGGAAGCGGACCCGGAAGTGATGCTGCTCGAGGGGCAATCCGCCCTGCGCAACCCCAGCGGTCCCTGCGGAGCCGAGTTTCTGCTCTCCGGTGGTGCCGACAGCGTGGTCCTGCAGACCGACCCGGAACGCGAGTATTTCGAAGGCATGGCAGAAGCCGGCTACCGCCTGCCGAAGGTGAGCGATGAGATCGCTCTGATCAGGGCCTATGGCGCGCGAACCATTGCCGTCACCCTGCGCGGCAATCCGGACACGCCGGCGGTGGCCAGAGCGCAGGAGCAACTGTCGCGGGAACTGGATATCCCGGTGCTCTGCCCGCTGCACGATCCCCTGGACCCGATCCTGGATGCGATCGAGCAGCGAGTGAGACGGGGAGCGGACTCGTGAAACTGGTCCGCGTCGAAAGCTGGCGGGAGGAGATTCCCCTGACCCGTCCCTACGAGATCGCCTTTCGCCGTACCGACAGCGTCGGCAACTGTTTCGTTCGCCTGGTGCCGGACCGGGGGGCGCCGGGTCTGGGCTGCGCGGCACCCGAGCACCATGTGACCGGAGAGACCCTGGATGAATGCGAGGCGGCACTGGAGCCGGGTGGCCTGGATTTCCTGATCGGCGGCGACCCGCGTGAACGCAACCACCTCGCGCGGCTGCTCGAGGGCCACCTGCCGGATACCCCGGCGGCCCGGGCGGCCCTGGACATGGCCCTGCACGACCTGCTCGCCCGTCACCTGGAGCTGCCGCTGGTGCGCCTGCTGGGCCAGGCGCACGAGGCCCTGCCGACCTCCATCACCATCGGCATCATGGGCGTGGAGGATAGCCTGGAGGAGGCGGAAGAATACCTTGGCCGGGGCTTTCGCCATCTCAAGATCAAGACCGGGCGCGATCCTGATGAAGACATCGAGCGCATTCGCAGGCTGCATGAGCGATTCGGCAAGACAGCAAGAATGCGGGTGGATGCCAATCAGGGCTACGACGCCGAACAGCTGGCCCGCTTCCTCGAGACCACCGCAGCCGCCGATCTCGAATTCGTGGAGCAACCCCTGCCCGCGGATACCGACCTGCGCAAGCTGCCCAGGGCGACCCGAGACCGGATCGCGGCGGATGAATCCCTGCTCTCGCCACTTGATGCGCTCGAACTCGCCGCGCCGCCGAGGGCGGCGGGGATCTTCAACATCAAGCTGATGAAATGCGGCGGACCGAGCCCGGCATTGCGGATTGCCGACATTGCCGATCTGGCCGACATTCAACTCATGTGGGGCTGCATGGATGAGTCACGGCTCAGCATCAGCGCCGCCCTGCACACCGCCCTCGCCTGTCCGGCGACCCGCTATCTCGACCTGGACGGTCACCTGGATCTCGCCCGCGATCCCGCGGCCGGTGGCTTTCACATCGAGCAGGGCCGGATGATGCCGGGAACCGAGCCCGGGCTGGGCATCACCCTGCGCGATTAGCCGATAACTTCAGGGTGGGGGGGGCTTCGATCCAAAGCCTATTTGGAACACGAAGTTCACGAAGGAAAAGGATCAAGATCACGAAGAGGTTTTCTGGGCGGGATTGTTGAACACGGAGAGCACGGAGGAGACACGGAGAACACGGAGGGTCTGGTTTTACAAATCACATACTCCGTGCGCTCCGTGAATTCTCCGTGTACTCCGTGTCCAATATCCCCCGCCAGAGCGAAGCCCCAAAATTGCAATCATTAGCATCCAGCTCAATTGAGGCCCGCCCATTACTGTCTGTTCTTCGTGTTCCAAAAAAGCGTCCGGATCGAAGCCCCTCACTCGCCGCCATCTTCTCCGTTTTCGTTATCTCCCCCGTCCTCGGCATGCTTGAGACGGGCATAGCGAATCAGGGTCTGTTCGACACGACCGTTCACGCTGGTTTTCGGATAGCTCCCGTCACGGCGACGCTTGCCGGCTCGGCGCCCGGTCAGCAACTCCATTGCCTGATCCACGGTGGCGACGGGATAGACATGGAAGAGACCGGCTTCGGCGGCTTCACGCACATGACGATCAAGCATCAGGTCGGC
This sequence comes from Natronospiraceae bacterium, assembly GCA_007133205.1. Taxonomy (GTDB): domain Bacteria; phylum Pseudomonadota; class Gammaproteobacteria; order Natronospirales; family Natronospiraceae; genus SLND01. Next base: position 15,786 of record SLND01000033.1, read on the forward strand.
CGCATTGGATTCGGGAATGATCACCCCGTGGCTGCCGTCCAGGCCGCGATCCCGGCATACCTTGTAGAAGCCTTCGACCTTTTCGTTGACACCGCCCACCGCCTGGACTTCACCCTTCTGGTTCACCGCCCCGGTCACGGCGAGGCTCTGACGGATACCGACTCCGGCCAGTTCCGATAGCAGAGCGCAGAGTTCGGCGAGCGATGCCGAGTCGCCATCCACTTCTCCATAAGCCTGTTCGAAGACGAGGGTCGCGTTCACCGACAGGCTGTGCTCGCGCGCATAATGGCCGCCGAGAAAGCCGCTCAGGATCAGCACGCCCTTGGAATGGATGGGGCCACCCAGTTCCACTTCCCGCTCGATATCCACCACATGGCCTGAGCCGAGACGGGTGGTGGCGGTAATGCGTACCGGACGGCCAAAACTGTAACTGCCCAGCTGCATCACGGTGAGCGCATTGATCTGGCCGCTTTCGGTGCCGGTGGTATCGAGCAACAAGCTGCCGCGTTCGAACTCCCGATCCATGCGCTCTTCCACCCGCCGGGCACGATAGATCTGCTGATCGATGGCTTTCTGTACATGCGGGAGGTCAATCACCGGGGCATTGGCATCCTCCGCCCAGTGATTGGACTCGCGCAGCAGATCGGCGACCCGTCCGGCATGGGCGGAAAGCCATTCCCGATCCTCGGCCAGGCGGCTGCCGTGTTCGATCACCCGGGCCACCGCACTGCGATGCAGGGGGCGCAGTTCTTCGCGTTCGGCAATCGAGGCGATCAGGCGGGCATAGAGGCGACCATTTTCCCGATTGCGCGGCAAGTCATCCTCGAAATCGGCCTGAACCTTGAACAGTTCGGCGAACTCCGGATCGTACTCCGCGAGCAGATAGTAGATCATTCGATCACCCAGCAGGATGACCTTGATGTCCAGCGGCATGGGTTCCGGTTCGAGTGACACGGTACTCAGCGAGGCGTACATCTGCTCGAGGGATTCAATGCGTACCTCGCGGGCATAAAGGGCACGCTTGAGGCTTTCCCAGGCAAAGGGCTGGCTCAACACCTTCTCGGCATCGAGCAGCAGATACCCCCCGTTGGCCCGGTGCAGGGCCCCGGCCCGGATCAGGGAAAAATCCGTGACCAGCGCACCCTGGCGCACCTTGTGCTCGACCCGGCCAATCAGGTGCTGGTGGGTGGGGAAGTCATGGTAGTGAATCGGTGCCCCCCGGGATTCACTGTTGTCCACCAGCACCAGGACCCGATAGCGCGGCAACAGGGTTTCAAAATGAGCACGGGATTCGCCGTCCTCGTCGTCGGCCAGTCGCGCAATCAGGGCCTGGTTCTCGACCAGGTCATTGCCGACCGCATCCACATGCGCACGGACCTGTGCATCGTCGTCATGGGCCTGGGCCACCTCGGCAAGAATGGCATCCGCGCCTTCCCGGATGGTGGCCTCGTTGAGCTGGCGAATGCGTTCCTGCATCTCGGTGCGCCAGCCCGGAAACTGACCGGCCACCTCCTGCAGGCGTGCCTGCAGGGCCTCGATCCGCTCCTCAAAGGCTTCCCGCTGATCACGCGGCAGGCTGTGAAAGGCCTCCGGCTCCATCACCTCGCCATTGCTGCGCGGGGCGAAGGACATCTCGTGCTGGGTCTGGATGAGCGCGATGTCGTACTGCTCGGCCTCGTCCTCGATCGCCTTGACCGCCTCCTGCTGACGCTTCTGGTATTCCTGCTTTATGGCATTGAGATACTGCTGGTACTTCTCATCCTCGAAACAGGTCGACAGGGCGCTTTTCAGCCGTTCGATGGCCCGGTCCATTTCCTGGCGAAAACGGGCACCCTGGCCACAGGCCAGGCGGACCAGCCTGGGACGATTCGGATCCTGGAAGTTGTGTACATAGCACCAGTCGGGTGGCGCCTCGGCGCGCGCGGCCTTGTCGCGCAGGAAATTGCGCACCACGGTCTTCTTGCCCACACCGTTCGGCCCGAGCACGAAGATGTTGTAGCCACGACTGCGGATCCCGGTCCCGAAGGCCAGCGAATCGATGGCGCGTTGCTGGCCGACAATGCCTTCCACACCCGCGATTTCCGACGTGGTCTCGAAATCGAGCTGCCGGGGGTCAAAGTGCTTGTACAGCTCCCCGGGTTCCAGTGGGCGTGCAACGGGCATGACGTCTCCTCAACGGTTGCGTGCAATGAAGGTATGAGACCGGAAAGGCGCAACAAGATACCATGCGCCGCTCCGGCGGGCCGCCCCAAAGTCCGCGGCAGAGTTCGTACAATGGTCCCATGAGCAGACAGCCTCAGTTCATTGATGCCCTCGTGGTCGGCCAGGGTCTGGCCGGCAGCCTGGTGGCCTGGGAACTTATTCGCCGCCAGCGGCGGGTCGTGGTGGTGGAACCCGGCCGCCCGGATGCCGCTTCCCGGGTCGCGGGGGGCATCATCAGCCCGGTCACCGGCCCGCGCTTCAGTCGCCCGCCGGAGCTGGAACGCCTGATCAGTGACGCCACCGACCTCTACGGCGAAATCGAAGACTGCTTCCGCTTCGTTGTCTTTCGCCAGACCACCATTCATCGGGTGCTGCGGGACGACCTGGAAGTGGCGCAGGCCACCAAACGTCACGAGGACCCCAAGTACGCCCCTTATCTGAGTGAGCTTCAGCCGAGCGGGAGCCTCGGGCCCGCGATTCATGACCCGCGAGGCAGCGTCCAGGTGCGCGGTGCCCGCCTGTCCCCCGGGCGACTGCTGGACCGGCTGCGGGATTTCTTCCGTGACACCGCGCGCCTGGTGGAAATGCCCTTCTCCGCGAAGGACCTCGTCCTGCGCGGCAACCGCCCCGAATGGCGGGGCTACCGTCCGCGCCACGTGATCTTCTGCGAGGGCTGGCAGGTACGGGAAAACCCCTGGTTCCACTGGGCACCGGTACGCCCGAGCAAGGGGGAAACCCTGACGGTGGAGATCGATGGCGAGTTGCCCGAGGGCATCCTCAACGCCGGCCACTGGCTGATTCCCCTGGGGGAAAACTGGTACCGCCTGGGGGCAACCTTCCGCCGGGATGAGACCGACTGCGAACCCACCGAGGCGGGTCGTCGGGAATTGCTGGAGGCCGCCCGCGGGATGCTTGCCACCTCCGACACCATCCGGGTGATTCAGCATGACGCCGGGGTGCGTCCGGGCAAGACCGACAAGTATCCGGTCCTTGGCCGTCACCCGGACCATCCGCAACTGGCCCTGCTCAACGGTCTCGGTTCGCGCGGGGCATTACTGGCCCCGCATTACGCGCGCCTGCTGGCCGATCACCTGGAGAAGGCCAGCCCCATCCCCCAGGCCGCCGATATTCGATCCTGGCATGCCAAGGCTTCCTGAGTCCGGCTGCCGGAAACCACTGACGCAATGCGCCCATGAACGGGTCGCGGCCTTGCTCGGGGAAGGCGACCTGGCGGTGGATGCCACCGCCGGCAATGGTCACGACACCCTGTTCCTGGCCCGAGGCGTCGGCGGGGACGGACATGTCTGGGCCTTCGATATCCAGCAACAGGCAATCGACGCCTGCCGGACACGCCTGTCGGAGGCCGGACTGGCCGAGCGTGTCAGCCTGATCCGCGACGGGCACCAATTCATGCCTCAGTACCTGCCCGAGACGGCAAGGGGACAAATCCGCGTCGTGATGTTCAACCTCGGTTATCTGCCCGGTTCGGACAAGGCCGTGACCACGACAGCCGAGACCACCCTCAAGGCCCTGGATGCGGCCGCGGCCTTGCTCTCGCGTGAGGGCCTGTTGAGCGTGCTGGTCTACCGCGGACACGACGGGGGCGAGCAGGAAGCCCAAGCGGTGGCGGAATGGATGAGGCGCCGGCCCCGTGTGGATCGGATCGGGGGTCGTGGCGACGGCGATCCGATCCTGTATTTGCTTCGGCGCCCCTGATCAGCACTCGGCGTCGAGGTATTCGGCGATATTTTCCAGCTCGGTGGCGGCCAGACGGGACATGTCCCGCTGCAGGCGCGACATCAGTCCCACCCAGCGACCACCGATGGTCTCCACCTGCGGATGGATGGTTATGCGGACAGAGGTTCGTTCCGCTTCCACTGACTCCAGTTCCGCGACACCACGGCCGAGCATCCGTTCGTCCTGTTCCAGGCGATAGACTATGCGACTGTGCGGATCACTTTCTTCGATCTCGAGAAGGTGAGTGAACTCACCGTTGCCATCTCCCCGGTCAGTCCGCCGCCATTCCAGCCGCGACCCGGCACCGGCGTCACCATCCATCCGCGCTTCCAGCTCATCGGTGTTCAAAACGGACCATTCGGCGATCGAATCGGGCCGGTTCATGGCGGCGAATACCGTCCGGTCGTCGGCGCAGATCTCCAGCCGCGAACTGTCTTCCCATTCGGCGGGCAGGAACATGCCGCCCACGAAGAATACCGCCACCAGCACGGCGAGGGCCGCGAAGACGGCCTGAAGAGCTTTCATGTATTGGTCCCCCGGTCAGTGAATCCGGTCAGTCACTTCTGTCAGTCAAAGTCTTCGATGCGCACATCCACGGGCTCCATCTCCTCCCGCAGTTCCTCCGCCACGGTCCGCGCTTCACGCATGACCCGGAGCACATTCAGTCCGGCAATCTTTTCCAGCTCTTCACGCTCGTAACCCCGTTCCACCAGTTCGGCGAACAGGTCCGGATAGGTGGAGACATCGCCCAGACCTTCGGGCAGGCTGCTTACCCCATCGTAGTCGCCCCCGATTCCGATGTGCTCGGCACCGATCCGGTCGCGGAGATAATCAATATGGTCGGCCACGTCTTCCAGGGTCGCATCCGGCGCCGGATTGTCTTCTTCCCATTGCTCGATGCGCCGCGACACTTCTTCCGGATCGCCGGGATAAAGGTTTTCAAGCCGTTCCAGCTCGCCGGCCCGGGCCGCCTGACGCTGGCGCAGGTCCTCGTTCACGAAGGTGGGGACAAAGGTCACCATGACCACGCCGCCATTGTCGACCACGCGGTCAAGCACATCATCGGGCACATTGCGGGCGTGCGGTGTCTGTCCCTTGGCCGAGGAGTGGGAAAAGATCACCGGCGCCTCGGTCACATCCAGGGTGTCGTGCATCGTGTTCGGATGCACGTGGGACAGGTCCACCAGCATCCCCATGCGGTTCATTTCCAGTACCACATGCTCGCCGAACTCGGTCAGGCCGTCGTGTTCCGGGCGGTCGGTGGCGGCATCCGCCCAGTCCGTGTTCTGCCAGTGGGTCAGGGTCATGTAGCGGGCACCGAGGGCGTAGAAGGTCCGCAGGGTTGCAATGGAGTTGTCGATCACGTGACCGCCTTCCATGCCCAGCAGCGAGGCGATGCGTCCCTCCTCGAAGGCCTCCATCAACTCGTCGGCGTCAGTCACGAAGCTGAGGTCCTCGTGACGGGAAATCAGGCGCCGGGCGATGTCGATCTGCTCGAGCTGGGCCTTGGTGGCGTCCGCTCCCTCTTCATCGGGACTCACGTACACCGACCAGAACTGCCCCCCGACCCGGCCTTCCTTGAGCCTGTCGATGTCGGTGTGCATGGGCGGATCCAGTTCGCTGGTATCCCCGGCCAGGTTGATCTCATCGATGCGGTTGTCCACCCGCAGGCGGTATTGCCAGGGGACGTCGTTATGGCCGTCGATCAGCGGTACGGATTCGAGGATGTCGATCGCCTTCGCGCGCGGGTCCTCTCTTTCCTCTCCGTTTTCTTCCGCCAGCACCACGGTGGTGAACAGGCAGAGAAGACAGGTGGCAGTCAGTCTGGCAGCGAATCCCATGGATATCTCCCTTGCTTCCAGTTCAGCCGACGCCGACCCTTGAGCAACATAGGGCGGCGGGACGCCGACCGTCGGCAACATCAGGCCGCAGCGGTCCGAGAAGTGCCATAGCCTAGCAGGAACTGGCCCGGCGGGTAGCATCATCCCCTCTTCCGAACCTCCTCTGCGTATGGGCTCCCCTGCGGAATGTCGCGGGCGGGTTGGAAGGAGGCTGCTCTGCGACAGGGGCCTGATGGGCTGGGTAGGCCCTCTCGGGAACGGCGTAAATCCTTCCCTGGAGCCTCCGGGGCCGCCGTCCTGGCGGCCACGGTCCCGATAGGGCCTACCCAGCCCACCAGGCGGTGGGGTCTCGGGCACTGGGGGCAGAAGAGGCCTTTCCGGGACTGTAAGCGCCATGGATGGCGCGCACAGAGCCTCCAGGGAAGGTTTTACGGCGTTCCCGGAAAGGCCTCTTCTGCCCCACAGTGCGGCCCGTTCAAGCTGAATTCCCGTGTGCCGAGTCCGAACACCCGCCCGCGACATTCCGCAGGGGAATCGATCACTCGCCGCCCTTGCATGCCCGAAATTTGGTGATATACTCACGTATAACACATGAACAGCAGGACGAAGCGCAGCAGTTCCGGGAGAAGGACCATGCACAAACACAGCCCCAGACACATCACCGGCCGCCCCCTGGGCGCCCTGCTCATCGTGGCGCTGTTCCTCGGCGCCTGCGGCCAGGGCCAGCCGCCCGGAGAGGATGGCAACGACGGCGCCCAGCCCGCCACCGTCGAGGCGGATACGCCGCGTCAGGATGCGGTTACCGCGAGTCATCGCGCGACCGCCACTCTGCAGGCGATCGCGGATAGCCGCGTGGTCGCCCGCAGCCGGGGCCTGGTGGAGGAACTGCGGGTCGAGGAAGGTGACACCGTGGAACAGGGCCAGGTGCTGGCCGTGCTCGACGACCGCCAGCTCAGCCTGGAGCGCGATCAGGCCCAGGCCCAGGTGGATGAACTGGAACAGGAATACCGCCACACCCGCGACCTGGTGGAGCGGGAAATCGAAAGTCCGGAGGCGGCCCAGAAGATCCGGTTCCAGCTTGAGGCGGAGCGGGCACGACTGGCCCTGACCGAGCTGGAGCTGGACGAGACCCGGATCAAGGCCCCGATCGACGGGGTGGTCTCCGAGCGCATGATTCGCCGCGGCGATCACGTCAATGACGGCGATGAAATCTTTCGGGTCACCGATCCCGACCACCTGGAAGTGGAAGTGCATGTCCCGCAACGCCTGGTCAGCCGCCTGATGCCCGGCCAGAGCGTCGAGATTCGCGGTGAATCCAGCCCCGACAATGCCCACAGCGGCCGGGTGATCCGGATCAGTCCCGTGGTGGATGAGGAATCCGGCACCGTGCGCACCACGGTCTATGTCGATGCCGGCAACGGCGAACTGCGTCCCGGGGGCTTCGCACGCCTGCGCATCCACTACGACACCCGCGAGGATGCCCTGCTCGTGCCGCGCCGGGCCCTGCGCTTCGGCAACGGCAACGCGGAGCTGTTCGTGATCGAGGATGGCAAGGCCCGCCACCGCGATGTCCGGATCGGTACCGATGACGGCGAATGGGTGGAAATCACCGACGGCCTGGCAGCGGACGAGAAAGTGGTCACCTTCGGACAGGCCACCCTGCGCGAGGGCATGGAAGTCGAGATCCTCGATCCCGATCAGCGCATCGCCGGCAGTTCCGAAGGCTGAATCCGAGCTGATCGGGAACTCTCGTAATCGGACGAAACCAGGCAAGCGGAAGCTCAATCATGCGTACTCGATACTTCGGCATCGTCAATTTCGCTACCCGGCGGCGGGTCACCATAGCCATGATTGCCATCGGCGTGGTCGTGTTCGGCCTCGTCGCCCAGGGCCGCCTGCCGGTCACCCTGCTGCCCGATGTCGAGCACCCGAGCCTCAGCGTGCAGACCGAACTGGAAGGGGCCGCGCCCGAGGAGGTGGAGTACCTGATCTCGCGCCCGCTGGAGGAAACCCTGGCGACCACCACCGGGGTCCGCCGCGTGGATTCGATCTCACGCGCCGGCCAATCGGAAATCACGCTGGAGTTCGAATGGGGCACCGCGATGGACACCGCCCTGATCGATGTCCGTGAACGCCTGGGCTGGGCCGCCCTGCCCCTGGAAGCGGATACCCCGCAGGTCCTGCGCTTCGATCCCTCCAGCGATCCCATCGTGCGGCTCAGTCTCTCCGATGACGGCGGAGACCTTGGCAGCCTGCGCCGTTATGCCGAGGACGAAATCGCGCGCGAGATCGAGGTCCTGCCGGGGGTGGCCGCTGCCCGGGTTTCGGGTGGCCTGGACGAGGAAATCCAGGTCCGGGTCGACGATGAACGTATGGCCGCGCTGGATCTCGACATTGCCGACATCCGGGACCGGATCGAGGCCGAAAACGTCAATGTCTCCGGCGGACAGTTGCGCGACGGTTCCCGCGACCTGCTGGTCCGCACCCTCAACCGCTTCGAGGATCTTGATGATCTCCGGCGCATGGCCGTGGACCGGCGCAACGGGACCGGCATTCGCCTGGAAGACATTGCCGAAGTCGGCATGGGGCACAAGGATCCCGACGCCATCCTGCGCCTGGATGGCGAGGAAGCAGTGGAAATCGCGATGTACCGGGAGGGGGATGCCAATACCGTGCAGGTGGCCCGCGAGATCCGTACCGAGCTGGCCGATATCGAGTCCCGGCTGCCCGAGGGCATGGAAGTGGCGACCATCCAGGATCAGTCGCGCTTCATCGAGCGGGCCATTTCCGAGGTGATCACCGCCGGTGTCCTCGGGGGCCTGCTCGCGGCACTGATGCTCTATCTCTTCCTCGGCCGGGTTCGCCCCACCCTGATCATCGCGGTATCGATCCCGCTGTCGGTCCTCGGCACCTTCCTGCTGATGCACGGCACCGGCATCGGCCTGAACGTGATGTCCCTGGGCGGGATCGCACTCGCGGTCGGGCTGCTGGTGGACAGCGCAATTGTGGTCCTGGAAAGCATCTCGCGCCGGCGTGAAGCCGGAGACGACCCCCTCGAGGCGGCCCGCCGTGGCGCCGGCGAGGTGGGCGCGGCGATCACGGCCTCGACCCTGACCACCATCGCGGTCTTCCTGCCGCTGGCCTTCGTCGAAGGCCTGGCCGGGCAATTGTTCGGTGACCAGGCTCTGGCGATCACCTTTGCCCTGCTGCTTGCCCTGCTGATTGCCCTGGCCGTCATCCCCATGCTGTCGGTCCCATCACGGGGCCCGGCCGAAGCCGAAGGCGAGGCAGCCCCGCGCCGGAAGGGTCTTCGAGGCCTGCCCGGGCGTCTGTTCAACGGCCTGCTCGTCGCCATCCTGGCCGCCTTGCGGATACCGGCGCGGATGCTGGCGCGTCTGGGGGGCTGGCTGATGCGGCCGGTTCGGGCCGGATTCAATGCCGTGTGGCAGCGAATCGACGGGGCCTACCCCCGTCTGCTTGCCTGGTCGCTCGACCGCCCGGGACGGATCTGGCTGTCCGCCCTGGCCGTGGTCGCGATCGCCCTGGCGGTTCTGCCGCGCCTGGGCACGGAACTGATGCCTCAGGTCAGCCAGGGTGAGTTCGACCTGGTACTCGAGATGGCTCCCGGGACGGACCTGGAGCGCACGGACCAGACCCTGGAATCCCTGCGCCGGGAACTGGATGAGGCCCTGCCGGTGGCCGCGACCGCGACCATGGCCGGCAGCGGCGACCGCCTGGACGCCTCCCCGGCCGACGAAGGCGAAAACCGCGGCCGTCTCACCGTGCGCATGGAAGCCTGGGCCGGCACGGAAGAAGAGGCGGCCACGGCCGATGCCCTGCGCCGGGTACTCGCGGACCGCGACGATCTGCGCTATCGCATCGAGACCCCGGCGATCATGCGCTTTGATCAGCCGCTGGAGCTGCATCTGCACGGCGACCAGCTCGAGGATCTGGAACGGGCCTCGGAACAGGCCCGGGTCGCGATGGCCGAGAGCAAGCATTTCAGCGACGTGCGCTCGAGCATGGCCGAAGGCTATCCGGAAGTCCGGATTGACCTGGACCGCGAACTGCTGGCCCGGTTCGACCTGGACGCCGCCGGTGCCGCCCAGCGGATTGCCGATCATGTCCAGGGCCAGACCGCCAGTCGTTATTCGCTGCCCGATCGGGAGCTGGACATCCACGTGCGCGGGCGGGAGGAAACCCGCCGTTCCCTGGATGCCCTGCGCGCCCTGCCCATGAACCCGATGGCGGAGGCCTCCCTGCCGCTGGAGGCGGTCGCCGCGCTGACCATTGAAACCGGCCCCGCCGAAATCCGGCGGGAAGGCCAGCGCCGGGTCGCGGTGGTCGCCGCCGACCCGGCCCATGGCGACACCGGGCGGGCCGCCGCGGCCCTGGATACCCTGCTCACGGACCTGGAACTGCCGGCGGGCATGCACGCCAGCGTCGGCGGACAGAGTACGGAGATGGACGAGGCCTTTGCCGCTCTGATGCTTGCGCTGCTGCTGTCGATCTTCCTGGTCTATCTGGTAATGGCCTCTCAGTTCGAGTCCCTGCTCCACCCCTTCGTGATCCTGTTCACCGTGCCCATGGCCCTGGCCGGAGCGATCATCGGGCTCTGGCTGAGCGGCAGTACGCTCAGCGTGATCGTGTTCATCGGCCTGATGATGCTCGGCGGCATCATCGTCAACAACGCCATCGTGCTGGTGGACCGGATCAACCGTCAGCGACGGGAAGGCCTGGCGTTGCGCGAGGCGATCATGGAAGCGGGCCGTACCCGGCTGCGCCCGATCGTGATGACCGCCGCGACCACCATCCTCGCCCTGCTGCCGATGGCGCTCGGCTTCGGTGACGGTGGCGAACTGCGAGCCCCCATGGCCATCACCGTGATCGGCGGGCTGCTGGCCGGCACTCTGCTCACCCTGGTGGTGATTCCGGTCAGTTATTACCGCATTGAACGTCTGCGGGGGGCGGACTCATGAATATTCCCGCGCTCGCCCTGCGCCGCCCGGTCACCACCCTGATGATCTGCCTGGCCGTAGCCGCGGCCGGCCTCGCGGCGGCACGGATGTTGCCGATCGCCCTGTGGCCGGACATGGACTGGCCCGTCGCCTTCGTCGAGATTCAGGCCCCCGGGGCCTCGCCCGAGGAGCTGGAGCGGGAGGTGGTCCAGCCGCTCGAGGATTCGGTGTCCATGATCTCGGGCATGGACCAGTTGCGCGCCTTCGCCTACCCCGACCGGGTCCAGCTCCAGGTCCAGTTCGAGTGGGGCGAGGAAATGGGCTCGCGCAACATGGAGATCCAGGAACGGGTCGACGTGGTGCGCGGGGAATTCCCGGACTACGTGGAAGACATCCAGGTCATGACCGGGGATACCGAAGACATTCCCGTGGTCCAGCTCGAGATCACCTCCGAAAGAGACCTGAGCGGCGAGTACCGCATGCTGGAGCGGGTGCTCGAAAACCGCCTGGAGAGCGTGCCCGGTGTCTCGCGCACCGAGATGTGGGGAGTCCAGGAAAACGAATACGAGGTACGCCTCGACCCGGACCGCCTCGCGGCCCACGGTCTTGCGGCGCGCGAAGTGGCCGACACCCTGGACCGAAACCACCGCACCCTGGCAACGGGCAGCATGCGAGTGCCGCCGGAACATATCCGCCTGCGCGCCGACAGCAGCTTTCCCGACACCGCATCCATCCTCGCGCAACCCCTCGGCAACGGACTGCGGGTCGAGGATGTGGCTACGGTGGAGGAATTCGCCGCCCCCCGCAGCACCATCCGACAACTGGATGGGGAACAGACCATCGCGGTGAATCTCTTTCGCGAACCGGGGCAGAACATCGTCGACCTCTCCCGACGCATCCATTCAGCCCTGGACGAGGTCCGCGCGGATCCGGAATTTTCCGACATCAGGATCACCACCCGCACCGACCAGGCAGATGCGGTGGGGGCCTCGCTGACCCAGCTCCTGCGTGCCGGCCTGCTGGGGGCGGTCCTTGCCCTGCTGGTGCTGTGGGGATTCCTGCGCTCGCTACGCACCACCCTGGTGGTGGTAGGCTCCATTCCGCTGGCCCTGGCCGCCAGCCTGGCCGTGCTCTACCAGGCAGGGCTCACCCTGAACGTGATTTCGATGATGGGCCTGATGCTCGGCATCGGCATGCTGGTGGACAACGCGGTGGTAGTGAGTGAAAACATCTTCCGCCACCGCCAGCAGGGCAAGGGTCCGCTGCGGGCCAGTCTGGTCGGTGCCAGGGAAGTGGCAACCGCGGTAACCGCCGGCACCCTGACCACGGTCATGGTCTTCCTGCCGATCCTGGTGGGCCCGTCCAGCATGCTCACCATCCAGCTAAAACATGTGGCGGTCGCCATCGTGACCACCCTGCTTGCCTCCCTCGTGGTGGCCCTGACCTTCATTCCGCTGGTGGTCTCACGCCTGCGCGGAACCAACATCACCGCCGAGGATCGTGATCCCGTGCGCCGCCTCGCCCATCGTTACGGCAATGCACTGCAATGGTGCCTGGACCGCCCACGCCGGGTATTGATGCTGGGCCTGCTCGCCCTGCTTTCAATCCTGATCCCGGCCCAGCATGTCAGCACCGACATGTTCGACCAGGATGAAAACCGAACCCTGCGACTCAACTACCAGGTGGAAGGCAGCCATGCCCTGGAGGATATGGGACGCGTGGTCGATCGGGTGGAACAGGCTCTGCTGGAGCACCGGGACGATCTCGACATCGACACCCTCTTTTCCTGGTACAGCCATGACAGCGCCAATACCCTGCTCCACCTGCACGAAGGCAGGGCGGCCGAGGTTCCCGCCGCCGAGGTCCGTGAGCGCGTCCGGGAAATCCTGCCCGAGACGGTGATTGGTGATCCGTTCTTTCACGGGGAACAGGCGGGAGGCACGGATCAGCTCAGCGTCCGGGTCGAAGGCGAACGCAGTGAGGACCTGCCCCCGATCGCACGCGAGGTGGCAAGTCGCCTGGAAACCATCGACGGCGTGGCCTTTGCCCAGCCGGACCTGGAGGAGGCGCCGGAAAGCGTCACCATCCAGCCACGTCCGGAACAGGGCGAACAGCTCAATCTGCCGGTGCAGGAGATCGCGCAACAGGTGAACCTGGCCCTGAGCGGGCGTGGTCTCGAACGCCTGCGCGGGGCCAACGGCGAAGTGGACCTGCGTGCGATCTATCGCCGGGACGAACGCGAGAGCCTGAAGATGCTCGCCGCGATGCCGATTCAGCTTCCGGACGGCGGGACCATCCCCCTCAATGCCCTCGCCAGCCTGGAACGGGGCCGGGAAGATGACCGCATTGCCCGGGTGAATCGACGGGCCGCCGCCTATGTGGAACTGCACCTGGACGACGACGCCAGTTCGGGCGAGGTTCGCGGGCAAGTCAGTGAAGCCCTGGAAGATCTGCAACTGCCACCGGGCTATCGCTGGGGTTACGGCAGTGCCTTCCAGCAGGAAATGGATGATCTCGGCCAACTGATGCTGACCTACCTGCTCGCGATCCTGTTGATCTTCCTGGTCATGGCTTCCCTGTTCGAGGCCCTGCTCAAGCCGCTCGCGATCCTGACCAGCATTCTGTTTTCCATTGTCGGGGTGTACTGGTTCTTCCTCTTCACCGGGGCCACTTTCACCATCATGGCCATGATTGGAATCCTGGTGCTGATGGGCGTGGTGGTGAACAACGGCATCGTGCTGGTGGATCACGTCAATCGGCTGCGCTGGGAGGGCATGGACCGTCTGGAGGCCATTCGCCGGGGCAGCGTGGATCGTTTCCGGCCCATCCTGATGACGGTCGGGACCACCATCCTCGGACTGACCCCGCTGGCCATCACCGACGCCCGCTTCGCCGGCGACGGACCGTCCTACCAGCCCATGGCCCAGGCCATTATCGGTGGACTGGCCTTCTCCACCGTGATCAGCCTTTTCCTCCTGCCGGTGCTGTATCTGGCCCTGGACCAGGCGGGCCACTGGGGTGCCCGTTTATGGCGCCGAGCAGGCAGCTTCGGCCCGGGATCCAGGCCTGCAACCGAGGGGAACCAATGAAGAATCAGGCGAATGAAAACCGGATTCCTGGAACGAAGGCCGACTGCAACAAGTCAGGAAGGGCAATTCATGCACTGACCGCGAGTGGAATTCATTCCCGAAACTGTGAACTGGCGCACACCGATGTCCGTGCCGGGGAACTAGCTTGAGAGCAAGGGCATCGGAGTGCCTCAACGGCAAGTCAAGGAGATCGACAATGAGCAGTCAGGACGCACAGCTGTCACGCAGTCCGCATGAGCGCGAGCATAGCGCGCGCAGCGTGGCCCACGTGGTCTACGCCCTGTACGCCCTGAGCATCGTGACCGCCCTGCCGGCATTGATCGGGGTCATCCTCGCCCATGTCAAGCGCTCGGATGCGATGGGCACCTTTGCGGTCTCCCACCTGGACTGGCAGGTCCGCACCTTCTGGTGGTGGTTGCTGTGGGCGGTAATCGGCGGGGCCCTGACCGTGATCCTCGTCGGCTGGCTGATCCTGGCCGTGGCCTGGCTGTGGTTCGCCTACCGCGTGCTGCGGGGCTGGCTGCGTCTGGTCGACGATCTGCCCGCCTACGCCTGGTAAGCCTGTACCCGGGTAAACGGAACCCGACGGCGAACCGGATTTCAGTCCAGGCCCGCGATGAGCAGGGCCGCGGTGATCAAGCCGCCCAGGATTCCGAGCAGAATGGCCAGTCGAATGATCAACTGAGTGGTAGTGACATCACCTTCACGTGCCATGATTACTCCCGTCTTGCCCAGTAAACCGGGGAACCTTAGGGTTCCTTGATCAATCCAGATCCAGCTCGTCGCGAAGAACCTTGACATCACGGGGGGCCAGCCCCCGATTGCGCCGGGCTTCGATTTCCTTCGGCTCATAACGCCTGAAATCTGCCGGCAACTGGTCTTCGTGTCCCCAGGCAAAGGCGGTGTAGTTCAGCAAGGCCGCAATCTCGACGTCGGAAATCCGCCCGAAGCCGGGCATCTGCCCCCGGTAGCGCTGGCCCAGCACCTCGATCTCGCCGCCGATGCCGTACAGGATTACATCAATCAGATATTCCCGCCCGCCTTCCACTGTCAATACCTTGGGCACGTGCTCGGCCAGGGGCGGGAAATTGCGGCCGCTGCCGGAGCCGTCCACCTGGTGGCAAGCCGCACAGTGGCGTTCGTAAGCCCGGGCCCCGTCACGATACCAGTCAGGCGCATCCGCCAGTGCCTCTTCGGTGTCGTCGGCGACCTCTTGTTCGGGCGCACCCGAGCGATCCACCAGCAGGTAGGTGCTGAAACCGGCCAGCACCAGAATCACTGCCAGCGCGATGCCGGCCCGGCTACGGGCAAGGCGTTCCAGGAGATTGTCTTCCTCGTGCCGGTTCTCGTTCATGCGTTTTGTCTCATGCGAATCTTGCGCTCAGCTTGTCGCGATGCCAGACAGCTCAGTCCTGGAAGATGTCCTTGAGCTTGTCCAGGGGCAGGGCCTCCACCTCGCGGCCCTCACGGCCCTCCATGGTGTCGGCCTGGACCAGGGCGTTGTAGATCGCCTCTTCGGTCGCTTCCACCGCGGCGAGGAATAGTGGATCCATGGCGTGATCATTGAGCGCGGCCCGGCGGCGGCCATCTTCCGGATCGTCGTGTTCTATGCGACCGGCGGTGGAAAAGGCAATCATGAAATCACCCGAACCATTGCTCATGAAACTGCCGGTCCGCCCGACTCCGAGTGATCCCCGCCTGGCCAGCCGCTCCAGGTTACGCGCATTCACCGGGGCATCCGTGGCAATCACGACCATGATCGACCCGCCGTCTTCTTCGGGCGCCATCTCCCGCTCACCGGCAAGCTCGTCCTCGAAACTGTAACCGCCGAGCTTCTCGCCCACCCGGACCCCGTCCATGGTCAGCACGCCGCCGTAATTGGCCTGCACCAGCACCCCGACATTCCAGCCCCCCAGTTCGTCAGGCAGGGCACGCGAGGCGGTACCGATACCGCCCTTGAAACCAAAGGCCCGGGTGCCGGTACCGGCCCCGACATTGCCCTCCGAGACCGGCCCGCCATCGGCACCCTGGATCGCCGCGATCACATGCTGGGGCCGCACGTGCTGTCCCCGGATATCGTTGAGGTAGCCGTCGTTGGTTTCCCCCACCACCACATTGGCCGAGTGCACATCCTCGTTACCCGGTTGCCCGAGGATCCAGCGCACGCCTGCCTCTACCGCCGTACCCACATTGAGGGTGTTGGTCAGCAGAATCGGGGATTCCAGGTTGCCCAGCTCACGCACCTGTTCAAAACCGGCGGCCTTGCCGAATCCATTGGCGGTGTAGACTCCGGCCGGCAACTTGTTCTGGAAGATGTTGCCCTGGTGCGGCACCACGGCGGTCACGCCGGTACGCACGTCTTCACCGGAATGCAGTGTGATCTGGCCGACGCTGACACCTGGAATATCGGTGATCGCGTTGCGTTCGCCCGGCGGGAGAATTCCCGGTTCGATGCCGATATCCCGGGCCCGGGGTCGTTCCGCTTCGACCTCATCCGGCGCTTCTTCCGCTTCCACGTCCCCATCGGCCTCTTCCGCAGCCAGCGGAAAGGCAAGGACAGCAATCAGCACGGGCAGCAAGAATGAAATGAGGGTCCGCGACATGAGATTCCCCTGATGATGCGCCCGGGCCCTGTGCGAGGCCCCCGACGCGTATTTGTGACGCTTGCGTATAATGCATCCCGACGGGCGGGCCAGTGTAGCCGATGTGTCCGACACTGTCCTGCCACAGCAGACGGCCGGTGACCCGGAAATTGCGGCTCCGGCAATGGCAATCACCGGGAGATGACCATGCAAGCCTATGCGCTGTTCTTCCTGCTGGGGGCGCTCAATGGCGCGGCTGCCACAGTCCTGGGCGCTTTCGGTGCCCATGCCCTGCGCACACGGTTGTCGGCCGGTGAGCTCGAGATCTGGAACACCGCGGTCCAGTACCACTACTTCCACACCCTGGCGGTACTCGCCATTGGCCTGGCCTGCCTGCAGCTGGATCAGCCCGCACTGCGCTGGGCGGGAGGGCTGATGCTTGCCGGCATCCTGCTCTTTTCCGGGAGCCTCTATCTGCTGAGCCTGACGGACTGGCGCTGGCCGGGCCCGGTAACCCCCGTGGGGGGAGCCCTGCTGATCGCCGGCTGGCTTGCCCTGGCCTGGGCGGGATTTCGCCTGCTCACGGGATGAGATTCACCATCCTGCACCAGGACGAACACTGCGTCGCGATCCACAAGCCCCCCGGGATTCTCGTCCATCGCACGCCCATGGCCCGTGACCGTCGCTTCGTACTGCAACAACTGCGCGATCAGATCGGCCGGACCCTGTATCCGGTCCATCGCCTGGACCGGGCGACCTCGGGCGTACTGGTATTCGCTCTCTCTTCGAAAGCGGCCCGCCGCATGAAGCGCGCTTTCGACGAGCAGCAGGCCTTCAAGGAGTACCTGGCGATCGTGCGCGGCTGGCCCAATCCACCACAGCAGCGGATCGAGCGACCCATCCGCGACCCGGATGACAGGACCCGGCGTGAAGCGGCAAGCCATTACCGTCGCCTGAAGACCAGCCTCCTGCCCGTGCCGACAAGGCGCTACCCGGCTTCGCGCTTTGCCCTGGTCACACTGGTGCCGGAAACCGGCCGGCGACACCAGTTGCGGATTCACATGGAGCGGGTTTCCTACCCCATCATCGGTGACACCACCCACGGTGACGGCGAACCCAACCGGATCTTCCGGGACCGGCTGGGCCTGCGCCGGATGATGCTCCACGCCTGGAAACTGGAGCTGCCCCATCCGGAGAACGGCCAGCCGCTGAAGCTGTGCGCCGACCCCGGCGATGAATTCGACCGCGCCATTCACCTGCTCGGCTGGCACAGACCCATTGACGAGGAAGAACACATCGAGCTGGACGAATTGCCCGTGGTCGAAGAGTAGGAACACGAAGAAAAGACCCTATCCCGCAGAGACGCGGAGGCACTGAGATAGAACAGGATTGCAGGAGAGGCTTTGCAGCCTTGAGTCCTTTTCTGACCGGATTTTTTGACACGAAGAGCACGAAGATGAAAGCGCAAGATCACGAAGAAATGAGTCTTTGAAGTTTTCCTTCGTGTCCTTCTGTTTCCTCTTCGTGACCTCCGTGTTCATACAATCACGCTTGAACAATGTCGAGGCTGGAAAGCCTCTCCTGCAAAAGAAAACGGGGCCCGCAGGCCCCGTTTCGTCACTCCGCTTGGGCCGGAACTATTCGGCGTCCCGGACAAACTCGTTCATCCATTCCAGCTGCTCATGCAGCATGTGCAGGACGGATTCGCGGGCCCGATAGCCATGGGACTCTTCCGGCAACATCACCAGACGGGCCGTGCCGCCGAGACCCTGGAGGGCGTTGTAGAAGCGTTCCGACTGCATGGGATAGGTGCCGGAATTGTTGTCCTCTGCACCATGAATGAGCAGGATCGGATTCTTCAGTTCATGGGCATGGAAGAAGGGTGACATACGGACATAGAGTTCAGGCGCCTCGAATACGGTGCGCTGCTCACGCTGGAAACCGAATGGTGTAAGGCTTCGGTTATAGGCGCCACTGCGTGCAATACCCGCATTGAAGATGTCCGAGTGAGCCATCACGTTGGCGGTCATGAAGGCACCATAGGAATGGCCACCCAGGGCGACCCGGTCCGGGTCGGTAACCCCCTTCTCCGCCCCGGCATCGACCGCGGCCTGGGCATTCATCACCAGCTGCTCGATGAAGGTATCGTTGGGTTCTTCATCCCCTTCCCCGACCACGGGCATGGTGGCGCGGTCGATCACCGCATAGCCCTGCGTGACCAGATACTGGGGATTCCAGTAACTGATGCGGTTGAACTGGTAAGGGGAGCCACTGATCTGCCCGGCGGCATCGGCACTGCGAAACTCCCGCGGATAGGCCCAGACCACGGTCGGCAACGGGCCGTCCTCTTCGGCGTCATAGTCGGCCGGCAGGTAGAGCTGTCCGGACATGCTGACACCGTCTTCCCGCTCATAGGTAATCATTTCACGGGTCACATCCCGCAATTCGGGCATGGGATGGGGAAAGGCAGTGATCGCACTCAGTCGATCTTCAAGCAGATCGCGAACGTAGAAATTCGGGGGCTCGTCAATCTGCTCGCGCCGGGTCAGCACCTCCAGTTCGTTCTCGTCGATCACGCCGAGGACCCGTTCGTAATAAGGCGAGCGGGTCTGCCACAGGCGTTCCGTATCGCCTGTTTCGAGGTCCATCCAGTCGAGGAAGGGGCGATCGCCTTCATCCGAGGCGCCAGGCCCGGAGAGTAACAATCCGCCGTCACGCAGCACCAGCCTTGGATGGCCCTGTTCGTCCCTGCGGCTCAGCGGTGAACCGGGATCGTTGTAGCGGTCTTCCCAGGAACGCTCCCAGAGATGGTCCTGATCGCGATCAGGGTCATCCGGGGCAATCCGCCACAGGTTTTCCCGACGCGTGTTGAACCAGCGCTCATAGACCAGTGCGGTCTCACCGTCGGCAAACTTGATGTCATGGAAGCGCTTTTCCAGTTCCGCCAGCTTGCGCGGCTCGCTGTCAAAAGGTGCAGGCTGGGCATACACCTTTTCCCGCACATCCACATCTTCACCCGGGTCGCCACCATCCTGGGTTTCCACCCAGACCAGCTCGGCGTCGGCATCCGCACGCCACTGCACGTTGCGCGGGCCGGTCACGGTGGCATCGAAGGCAATCGGGAGATCGTCAGCAAGGTCCCGGTCCACCACGCGGCTCACTTGCTCACCGCTTTCATCCCGGACATCAATGGTCCGGGCGAAACGGAAATGCGGCACGGTGTATGAATAGGGATCCCGTAGCGTGGTGACCAGCAGATAGTCACCATCCGGGGAAGGTCCGAAGCTGGTAATCACGCCGGCCTCTCCCACCGAGTCGAGGCCGCCATCCAGGGACACGCGGGCCAACTGTCCGGTGAAGTAGTAATCGAACAGGGCTTCATCATGTTCGTTTTCAAGCAGGTCCTGGTAGGTCCGGGCCGGCGCCGTGCGTCCGCGGCTTTCCTGCACCGAAGGCCCGGTCGGCACCCGGCTTTTCTCCGGTCGCTCCCCCCGCTCTTCGGGCAGCTTGCGGACCCACAGGCTGTCGCCATCGGGATGCCATTCGAAGGGACGGTTCGGAAAGGCGGCGTTTAGATCGAAGCCATCCAGTTCGCGAGCCTCGGCGGCCTCCACATCCACGACCCAGAGCGCGACCCGGTCGCTCTCCACGTTGACGAAGGCCACATGCTCCCCATCCGGAGACCAGCGCATATTGCGCATGCGCGGATCCTCGGGAAGACCGTCAATGCTTACCGCCTCACCGCCCTCAATGGACTTGAGAGTGAGATCGATGTAATAGGACGGGCGGTCCGGACCGTTGTTGTCCGGATTCATGCGGATACCCGCCAGACGTTCCTGCGGCTCGGCCAGGTCGGCAATGGTGCGCAATGCCGGCGGTTCGGCGGCCAGCAACCAGTTCCGGTCCGGGTCGGGCTGCACCGAGGGCGTGCGTGGTGCATCCACGATATCGATCACTTCCCGGGGCGGCTCCTGATAACCGATTTCACGTTGCTCTTCGGCCGTTGGTGCACCCGCCCAAAGGGTGGCAATCAGGAAGGCCGGGAGAGACGCAGCAAGGCCTTGCAGGCGTGGTCGGGAGAGCAGCAACTTGTTTTCGGACATGAGTTTCCTCGATCTTCAATGGAACAAATGGACTGATGAAGCATGGGTCCACCGGGTAGGGGTCAACGGAAAAGGGGCACCCCCCGGCGTCGGAAGAAGGGAATCAGAATCACCCCGGCGACGAAACCACCGGCATGGGCACCAAAGGCCACGCCCGCCTCATCCGCCGGTGTCGCCATGGACTGCAGCAACTGAAAGCCAAACCAGAGCCCGAGCATCAGCCAGGCCGGCAACCAGATGAAGAAGATCACGAAGTAGGGCACCAGCAGCTTGACCCAGGCGAAAGGATGCAGGATCAGGTAGGCACCCAGCACGCCGGAGATGGCACCACTGGCGCCGACCATGGGCACGGTTGAATCCGGTGCCATCAGGCCCTGGGTCAGCGCCGCCGCGGCACCGCAGAGGGCGTAAAAGATGATGAACCGGCCATGGCCCATGCTGTCTTCGATGTTATTGGCAAAGACATAGAGGAACAGCATGTTGCCTGCCAGGTGGAGCAGCCCTCCATGGAGAAACATGGAGGTAAAGACCGTGGCTATCGGCGCCAGGGGAAGCTCGGGGTGGCCAAAGGGATCGGCAAACAGGGCCGCCGGAATCACACCGAACTGGTGGATGGCCATCCGGAAACCCTCTTCGGGCAGGGTAATCTGCCAGAAGAATACGGCAATGCAGGTGATCAATAGCGCCCAGGTGACTACCGGGGTGCGCCGGGTCGGGTTGTCGTCAGCGATGGGGATCAATAGCTTCCATCCTTGATCGTCGAGGTCCAGCTGCCAGGGCGCGGGAACAGCGCCGGACCCTGGGTGTGACCATCTCGAAGGAAAAATGATCCCCTGGTGCGCTCAATCCGTTCGCTCAATCCGCCTCCAGCCTCCCCCGGAATCGCGCAACAATCCAGCGCACAAGGTAATGCCCCGGCAGATAGATCATCAGCGGATAGGCCAGCAGCACCAGGGCCACGTACACGGGTTCCGGGAACCAGACCTGCTCCATTCCGAAGGGCTCGAAGATCCAGTTGATGTTGCGCTCCGGTTCGGTGAGCAGCCAGCCGCCGAGAATGCCCACACTGCCGATCAGACACTGCAGCCAGGGACCCCGGCGGTCATAACCCAGTCGCACCAGGCACCAGAGCAGGAAGATCGGCAGGGCCACGTGATACAGGGAGGCGAGACGCGCTGCCAGGGGCAGGGACTCGTCCCACATGTAGGCGGTCGCCCCCGTGGGACTGCCGCCCATGATCAGGCCCACCAGCAGATCCAGGGTCCAGACAATGCCGATCAGGGTAACCATGCCGGCCTGGCTCGAGAGAACCAGGCGGTTACCCGCCCACACGGCATACAGCACCAGGAAGAGGGCGAGATTGCATAGCCAGAGAAAATTCTGGGGTCCATAGGCCCACCAGATCAGGGGCACCCAGATCAGCATCCAGAGGGTGAATCCCAGGCGGGCGGCCAGCGGCAGTGCGTTCATGGACAAGCAATCCTGAAAGCTTCGACCCATCCGATGCTACCGCTCCGTGAAGTGCCGGCAAAACACACAGCGGGATGCCCTTTGCCACGGGCTTCGGCAGAATGGGCATGGCAACCAGCCTGCGAGCTGGTTCATTCCCGCCATCAGGGGCTCTTCTTTACAGGGTAAGACCAAGATATCGCAACAGACAGGAGGCAGCATGGAACAGGCCGTCGCCGTGGTTACCGGTGCCAATCGAGGCCTGGGCCTGGCTACCAGCCGGGCCCTGGGGGAACTTGGATATCACGTGGTGCTCTGCGCAAGGGACAGCGACGCCGGTGCGCGGGCACAGGAATCACTGCAGGCGGACCGACTGTCCTGCGAACTCCGGCGGGTGGATGTGACCCGCAGCGAGGAGGTCAGTGACCTCGGCCGTCACCTGCGGGACAACCTGGGCCGGGTGGATGTTCTCGTCAACAATGCGGGCGTCAACCTGGAAAGCTACCGCGAAGACGGCAGCCGGTCGGCCAATCCCGGTGTCGTCTCGCCCCTGACGGTTCTCGAAAGCGTGAACATCAATGCGCTCGGGGCCTTGCGAATGATCCAGGCCCTGGCGGACACCTTCGTTCACGGTGCCCGGATCGTGAATGTTTCCTCGGGCATGGGCCAGCTCACGGAAATGGAAGGCGGCTGGCTCGGCTACCGCATGTCGAAGACAGCCATGAACAGCCTGACCCGGGTGTTCGCAGCGGCACTGGCGGAGCGCAGCATTTCGGTCAATTCGGTCTGTCCCGGCTGGGTCCGCACCGACCTGGGCGGGCCCCGGGCGACACGCTCCATTGCCGAAGGCATCGATACCATCGTCTGGCTGGCTACCAGCGAGGAAGCACGGGAGACGGGTGGTTTCTACCGTGATCGGACCCGGATCGCCTGGTAAGGGAAGCTCCATTAATTGACATATGTCACTTTACGGCTTAATTTATATCATGCTAATATTCGAGCAGCTTCAGACCATGTCGGCCTGACCGACGAAACCACGGAGACAACTGAGGAGACCCCGGCTTGGACGATTTTAATGACGTGCAACAAAGTTATGGGCGCTGCCTTCGGACCCATGACGACTTCATTGGCAATTTTTACGAGAAGCTCCTTGCCCGTGATGATCGTATTCGATCAATGTTCACCGGCACGGACTGGGACAAGCAGCAAAAGGCCCTGCGCCGGGGCATCAGCATGATGATTTCCTACTCCGCGAGCCCTGGGCTTGTCAAAAAGCAACTATCGGAAATCGCCAGGGTTCATAGCCGCAAGGGACATGCTCCCGTGGACCCCTCTCTCTACCCGCACTGGATCGAAAGCCTGATGGACGCAGTTCGCGAATGCGACCCCAAGCACAGCGGTGATCTGGAGAAGCGCTGGCGTGAAGCCATTCAGCCCGGCATCGACTTCATCATTGAGCATTACTGAAGCTGCCAGGATGATACAAATCCCGGACTGCAGGGTGAGCCATCCCGAGTAACCGTCCTGGTACATGGGTCAATTCTCAAACCTCTTCAGGCTTGGCGGCCCCGAGGGGCTGCCAAGGCAGTCCTCAAGCAGGTACAGTTGCATGAAACCCTGTCTCCCATGAAGCTGCGGGAGACCACCACGCACTGTAATGGGGACTTCTGTTGGAACTGTGGATTATCACACTGAAGCTCGGCCTGGTCCTGCTGGGACTGCTTTTGATGGTCGCGGGCCTGCTGCAAACGAATGATCGCCTTTTTTCGGTCACCGTGGCACCGGAAATCCACGCCGGGGACATTGGCGGGCGGATTCGAAGAATTTACCTGTGGAGTGTGGGCGGCTTCACCATTGTGGCCGTGGCAGCCGCAGCAATCAGCCTGACCGCATTCCAGGACGGCTTTGCCCAGGCCGTGATTGCCTCGGGTCTTGCCCTGTTTCTGCTCGTCGGGGCGGGCGCGGCCTATGCGCTGGGCCGCAATATTGCGCTGGACTACCGACGAGAGGACGAGGTTCGTCGGCAGACC
Source organism: Natronospiraceae bacterium (assembly GCA_007133205.1). GTDB lineage: Bacteria > Pseudomonadota > Gammaproteobacteria > Natronospirales > Natronospiraceae > SLND01. The sequence goes on from SLND01000033.1 coordinate 39,777, forward strand.
CACGCAGCCAGCCCCGACCCGAGGCGACTGCCGAGACCACCCGGCGTCCATTTCCTGCCCTATCTGCCGCCCGTCGTGGTCATTGCCACCCTGGCAATCGGCTGGTCGGCATTGCCCGACCTCTTCGTGTTCCGCTGGGCAGCCGACCAGGACGACTGGATCCTGGTTGAACGCAGTCTTGCCACGGTCTTTTCCGTCCCCCTGACCGTATTGCTGGTACTGGGGCTATGTCACCTGCTGATGTTCATGTCCAGGCGCCTCCGGATGCCGGACGCCTGGGCGGGACGTGTACGGGCGATGAACCTGATCATGCTCCTGTGCATGATGGTGCTGAGCATTCAGGGCAGCCTGCTTTCCCTGGTCCCCTACACCGGAGCGGAATGGATCTTCGAATGGCGGGGCCGCGCAATGATGGCAGCCGGCATCGGCTTGCTGATTCTTGCGCCAATTTCCATTGGCGCGATGCGCTTCCACCGACGTCACTTCAGTGGTCTGGGCGACCGCAGTCCCACCCAGTCCTGGAAGCTGGGGCTGCTCTACTACAATCCCGCCGATCCCCGAATGTCGGCAGGCCACCCTCACACACCACTTTACGCCAGCCTCAATTTTGCGCGCGGGTTCACCTGGCTGCTGGTGGCCATTCTTCTGGTGGGCACCATCTTCCTGCTGAGCTGGCTGCGGCAGGCCTGAATGAATGGGGCCCTGAAGGGATGAGCGGAGAGATGACGTGATGTCCCTGACTCGCGCTCTCGTTCTTGCATCCGGGCCCCTGTGTCTCGCCCTGGTTCTGGTCACACCACCCCCCGCCGGCATGGATGAAGCCGCCTGGCGGGTTACCGGGATTGCAGCCTGGATGATGTTGTGGTGGGTCACCGAGGCGCTACCGCTCGCGGTGACTGCCCTGCTCCCGATACTCCTCCTGCCCCTTGCCGGTGTGATGGACACTGGCGGCGCGACCCAGGCCTATGCGCATCCGGTGGTATTCCTGTTCCTGGGGGGCTTTCTCCTGGCCCTGGCCATACAACAATGCGGCCTGCATGAACGCATTGCGCTGGCTATCCTCACATTCGGTGGCAGCCAACCAGCGCGCGTAGTCGCGGCCTTCATGGTGGCTACCGCGATGCTCAGCATGTGGATCTCCAACACCGCCACCGCCGCACTGTTGTTGCCGGTGGCCCTGTCCATACTGGCCCTGGTGGAAGACGACCACGCCGAGTGGAGCCGTCACAGATTTACACCCGCACTGCTGGTAGGTATCGCCTATGCCGCCAACATCGGAGGCATGGCCACGCTTATCGGTACCCCACCCAATGCGATCCTGGCCGGCTATCTTGGCGAGCACCATGGGATATCCGTCAGTTTTATCGGCTGGATGGCCGTGGGCCTGCCGCTGGCCTGTGTCCTTCTCGCTGTTGCCTGGTGGCTGCTGGTCCGTGTGAGCTTTCCGCTCGGCGAGCGCCCCCTGGAACATCTCGGCGCCATGGTGGCCGACCGGCGGCGCCTGCTGGGTGGCTGGACGCGCCCGCAACGTCTGGTTGCCGGCGTATTCCTCGCGGCTGCTCTGTTATGGCTTTTGCGTCCGGCGCTGAATCAATGGCTGCCCGAGCTGCATGACGCACATATTGCCCTCGGAGCCGGCGTGCTCGCCTTTCTGCTTCCGGCTGCAGCGGACCGGCGCAGTCTGCTCGAATGGAAGGACACCCAACAGTTGCCCTGGGGGGTACTGCTCCTGATTGGAGGGGGGTTGAGCCTCGGTGCTGCCGTGGTCGAGTCGGGCCTGGCCGACTGGATCGCCGCCGGTCTCGCCGCCACCCGGGGCTGGTCCATTCCCATCATGGTGGCGGCGGTTGCCGCGGTGGCAATGGCTCTCAGTCATGTGACCAGTAATACGGCCGCGGCCGCGACGCTGATCCCCATTGCCACCACCACCGGTATCGCCGCCGGCCTGCCGCCCCTGCTGCTGGCCATGCCCGTGGCCCTGGCCGCCTCCTGCGCCTTTCTCCTGCCCACAGCCACCCCGCCCAACGCCATTGTCTTTGGCAGCGAAAGACTGAAGGTGCTGCATCTGATTCGTGCCGGTGCGCCCCTCAGCGCCGCAGCGCTGCTCGGTCTGGCCGCCGGGGCCGCACTGTTCAGCCTCGTGAGCTGGTAAGAGGCTGAACCCTGAAGACAGGACAAGCTGCCCTTTGGTCAGTGCTTCCCGATTCAGGGTATGCTGGTTGCATGACTATCAACCGACTCGCCCCAGGTCTGATTGCTCTGCTGGTGGTCGCCTGTGCGAGCGCCCAGGTGCAAACTCCCGGTTCCGACAACACCACCCCCCGAATCGAAGGCGAGCATTTCATTACGGCCGACGGCACTGCCCTGCCGTACACGCACTGGGATGCGGAGGGAGAGACGGAACGCGTCGTGCTGGCACTGCACGGCTTCAATGACTTCCGGCTGTCCCATCAACCTCTGGCCCGCTGGCTGCAGCATGACGGCAACAGCGTGTATGCCTATGATCAGCGTGGATTCGGGGCTACGGAACAACGGGGGATCTGGGCCGGCGAGGACCGTCTGGTTGATGATGCGATGACCGTGTTGCAGCTTCTGAAGGAGCGCTATCCCGACAAACCCGCATATCTGGTGGGTGAAAGCATGGGTGCCGGGGTGGTCATGCTTCTGCTGGCCCGGGAAGATGCTCCCGAGGTAGCCGGTGCGGTACTGATGGCGCCCGCCGTCTGGGGGAGAGATACCCAACCCTGGTATCAGAGGCTCGGCCTCTGGCTGGGAATTCGCGTCTTCCCCGGCTTCCAGGTCGATACCCGCTGGGTGGACGTCGATCCCAGTGATGATCCGGATGTGCTGCGCTACTGGGACAAGCATCCCCTGGTCATCCGGGACACCCGGGTGGACGCCCTGGAGGGGGTCACGGAACTCATGGGCAGGGCACTGGAAGAAACGAGTTCACTGCCGGTGCCCGCGCTGATTGTCTACGGAGGCAAGGATGAGGTTGTTCCCGGAAAAGCCATCTGTCTGCTGCTGGAAAAACTTCCCGATCAGGACCACGTGCCCTGGCGTTTCGCCTATTATCCGGATGGATGGCACCTGCTGGCCCGTGACAGCCGCTCTCCCGAAACCCTGGCCGATATCGGGGCCTGGCTATCCTATTCGCAGACCCATCTGCCTTCCGGCAGGGAACTGGATCGCGAGCGGGGGCGTGCGGCGGTCTGTGAACAAGACTGAGGTTTCAGCGAGCAACCCGCTTTCAGGAAGGCTCCGCCACCGCGCGCAGGCGCACTGACTCCGGATAGGGGGGTACATCCGAGAGTTCACCCCTCCGTATGCCTTGCTGCAGTTGCTGCCACCACCGGTAATCAAAGAGCTCCGGATGCTGCGTCCTCAGGAGCCCCATGAGTTCCGGTCCCAGCCCCATGAAGGCAGGAAACTGTTCCGGAAAGACGTCTCCAGGATTCACGGTGTAACAAGGCTCGGCACTGAGCTCTTCCACTTCAGAACGAGGTGGTGGAATGGGGCGGAAACAGCATTCACTCACGCGCCGCAACTCGTCATAGTCGTAGAAGATCACCCGAACGGTGCGGGTGACACCGAAATTCTTCAACAGCAGGTCACCGGGGAAGATATCCGAGCGGGCAAGATCCTTGATGGCCTGCCCATAATCGAGCACCACCTCCTGCAGGACCGGGAGGGAATTCTCCGCAACAAACAGATCCAGTGGACGCACTCGGCGTTCCACATAGCAGTGATGCACCGTCAGCCACCGACCATCCTCGCTGACTGTTCGTCCACATTGCTCAAGCAGATCTGTCAGTAATGTCTCCGACACTTGTTCCAGGGGGAAACGAAGGGCGCGGTATTCCTGCGCATCGATCAGACGCCCTCCCCGTTCATGGCGAAACACCATTCGGTAACGCTCCTGGACATGCTCTCGCCCGAAGGGTTTGGCCGGGCCGAAGTCATCCCGCATGACCTTGAACACCAGGGGATAACTGGGCAGCGTGAATACCAGCATGACCATTCCGGCCGTACCGGGCGCATGCTCAAGCTTTTCGGCGCCGCTTTCCGCCAGGTGGCGAAAGAAATGCCGATAGCGCTCGGTCTTGCCCTGTTTGACGCGCCCCAGCACGGTATAGAGCTCGTCGAGCGGTTTGTGCGGCAACAGGGTGCGGAGAAACACCACAGCGTCCCCGACCGTGGGCAGATCGGCATGGAAATAACTGTGCGTATACCCAAAGACGACACTGATGTGCCGGTGCCGGGTCAAGACCGCATCCACCACCAGGCCATGGGACCGGTTGACCAGGGCAATCACGCAAGGCAGGTAATGATGCTCTCCGAAGATTCGCCCCACCAGCCACGCCCGGCCACCGCGATAGAAGATCGTCTCCATCAACTCGATCGCGACCGGGACTGAATCCCCGCGTTCATGCAGATCCTCCTGAATCCGCGTCGAGAGTGCCCTGGCATCTGCCTGCAGATCTGCGAAATTCGCAGTGAATGGCAATGACTGCAGCAATCGTCGGAAGGCATCGACGCGATCCCCCAGAAAGCTGTAATGCAAGCGACGGACCGGGTGGGTAATACGATCCGTCGGCTCGATGTCGAGAGCGACAAACTCGATCGCCGGGTCGACACCTTCGGTCTTGAACAGACGGCGTGTCAGCGTGTTGAAGAAGGTCTTGTACAGTTCTGCATCAAGCAGAGACTCAATCTCCTTTCCGTAAACACTCCGGATATGGGTCCATAGCCGGTAGGAAAAGAGTCGCTCATCAAGCAACTGCTCGAGCCGGGAAAAGGTTTCATGAATGGCCTGATCATAGAGCCCAATGCGCTCGACTGCGTCCGAGTGCATTCCGACCCGGTCTCTCGCCTCGAAACGGCGGCGTGCGCGCCGGGTCACATCGGAAAAACGCGCATTGTAGTCATCAAAGGCATCCACGATCAGCCGGGATACCTTCTCTGCAATCTTCCGGGGAGATTCGCTGTTGATGCCACCCATGCCTGAATATGAGCCCAGTTTTGTTGTCGTAGACTGTGCTTGATCGGGGTCTTCCTGCAGTGTAGCACCGGGCTATAGGCCTGCCGACGCCTGCTGGGCCCACCACCGGATTCTCCGCTATGATGGCGGATCAATTCGAACATGGAGCCGGTAGACCGTGAGTACGATCTGGCAGCGACGCCCGATTCTTGCCGCTACTGTCATCGAGGGCATGCTGATCCCGCTGGCCCTGTTGCTCGCCTTCGTTCTGGGCATCCGTCCCTGGGAGGCCTTCGAGATTTCGGGCACGGCGCTGGCCAAGGGAGTGATTGCCACGCTTCCGATGCTCCTGTTCTTTGGTGCGGTGGCAAGAATGCGCTTTGCCTGGGTCCGGGAGATCGAGGACAAGATCCGCACCGTGCTGCTACCCATGTTCCGTAACAGCGGCCGCATGGCCATAATCTGGGTTGCGCTGCTTGCCGGGATTGCCGAGGAGCTGCTGTTTCGTGGGGTGATTCAGGCCGGGCTTGAATCCTGGCTTGGGGAGGCAACCGGGTTACTGCTGGCCTCGCTGGTTTTCGGGCTGGTCCATTACATCACCCGGGCCTACTTCATACTTGCCACGCTGATGGGGCTTTACCTGGGTCTGCTATACCAGTGGACGGGGAACCTGCTGGTTCCGGTCCTCGTCCATGCCCTCTATGACTGGATCGCCCTTGAATGGTATCTGCACCGCGAACGACGGAGGGAGGCGGGATAGCTTCGGGAAGTCATTTTTCCCGCAGAGACGCAGAGAAAAGAAAAAGTTCTCCCCCCTGGAGCGAGCGTCAGCGAGCGAGAAGGGGGAGGTAGAGGGGGACTGAAGTAGTGTAAATGATCCCCCTCCGGCTCCCCCTTCCCGCCTTCGGCGGCAAGGGGGAGAGCGTTTTCGCCCCGCAGAGACGCAGAGCAACTCAGAACCGCAAGGGCGGGTTACTGGAAGACCCATCGCAGGCAAAACTGATGTCCGGAGCTTTGATCGGGCGCCGATTTTTAACACGAAGAACACAAAGAAGAAATCAAGGTCACGAAGAAAAAATAAACTCACTTCGTGTACTTTCTGTTTCCCTTCGTGCCCTTCGTGTTAGGAATCGGCGCTGGACCGTAGCCCCCACAGGGGCTACAGCTCGACGCGGATGGCGTCACGTACCCGCTTTGCCTTGTCCACGGCTTCCGCAACCGAGTCGTCACGGGCAAGTCCGACGCCCATGCGTCGCTGGCCACGTACTTCGGGCTTGCCGAACAGGCGCAGATCGGTATCGGGCTCGGCAAGGGCCTCGACCAGGCCGGAGAACTGGACACTGCTGGAGTCCCCCGCCACGAGAAGAGCCGCGGAGGCCGATGGCCCGCACTGGCGAATCGCTGGAATGGGAAGCCCGAGAATCGCACGTGCATGAAGGTCGAATTCGGACAGATTCTGGGATATCAGGGTCACCAGCCCGGTATCATGGGGTCGTGGTGAGACTTCACTGAACCAGACCTGATCGCCACGCACGAACAACTCCACACCAAAGACACCATGGCCACCCAGGGCGGTGGTGATCCGCTCGGCCACCTCCTGTGCATTGGCCAGGGCACCATCGCTCATGGCCTGGGGCTGCCAGGATTCGCGGTAATCGCCGGCTTCCTGGCGATGGCCAATGGGCGCGCAGAAACTCGTGCCATCACGATGACGTACTGTCAGCAGGGTGATTTCGTACTCGAACTCCACGAAGCCTTCGACAATTACCCTGCCGGCGCCGGCCCGTCCCCCTGATTGGGCATATTCCCAGGCGGGACCGATCTCATCCGATGTTCGAACCAGGCTCTGCCCCTTGCCCGACGACGACATGATCGGCTTGACCACGCAGGGCATGCCAATGTGCTTCACCGCTGCCTCGTAGTCGGAACGGGTTTCAACGAATCGATAGTCCGAAGTGGGAAGACCGAGCTCCTCGGCGGCCAGGCGGCGGATACCTTCCCGATTCATGGTCAGGCGGGTGGCGGCCGCGGTGGGCACGATATTGACGCCCTCGGCCTCCAGTTCGACCAGAGTCTCGGTGGCGATCGCTTCCACTTCAGGCACCACCAGGTCTGGCCGTTCATGCTTGATGAGGTCGCGCAATGCCGCGCCATCGAGCATGTCGATGACATGGGAATGATGGGCCACCTGCATGGAAGGCGCATTGTCATAACGATCCACCGCGATCACTTCCACACCGAGGCGTTGCAAGGCAATGGCCACTTCCTTGCCGAGCTCTCCGCTACCAAGCAGCAGCACTCGTGTCGCCTGTTCCGTGAGGGGGGTGCCCAGTTTGCTCATCAGGAGTTTTCTTCCTTCATGTAACGTGGAATACGGCTGCTCAAATGCATGAGCAGGTCGTAGTTGGAAATATCACAGGCCTCGCTGATCTCTTCAGGCCTGGAGCCTGACTCCCAATCGAAAATGGTGACCTGATCACCAATCCGGACCCTGCCCTCCTTGCCCACATCCACCAGGGTGTGACTGGCGGAGACTGAGCCCACGACGGGATAGTGTTCTCCATTGATACGTACCCGGGCGCAGCCGGCCGCATCACGCTGCCAGCCATCGGCATGGCCCAGAGGCAGAGTCGCCAGCCAGGTGTCCCTTTCCGCGACATAGGCCCGCCCATAGCCGGCGCTTTCGCCCTTTTTCAAGGGTCGCAGATCGGCGACCCGACAGCGCAACGCGAAGGCCGGTCGCAGGTCGAGACTGTCGTCCTTGCGTTGCTCCGCCTGAGGATAGACACCATACAAGCCGATACCGGGCCTTACCATGTCGTAGTGAAATTCGGGATAGCGCAACAGGGGTGTGGTGGACGCAGCGTGCATGCGCCCGGGATCAATTCCCTGTTCCCGCACTCGCTCCATCAGGGATTCGAAACGTCTTGCCTGTTGGGCATCGTGCTCACGGTCCTCGGAAAAGGTGATCATGGCACCCTGAATCCGCACGCCATCGCCACCCGCCAGTTCGGAATAGAAATCCAGGGCCTCGTCGTCGCGCACACCCAGACGGCCGAGACCGGTATCCAGTTTCACTTCCACCGAAATGCGGCGCTCCAGCCTGGCGGCCAATCTTTCCAGGCTGGCGCCGGCAGCACCATTCATCATGCTTCGGTGCACCATGGGCGTGATGCCCAGCCGCACGGCTTCCTCCAGCTCCGATTCGTCGACCGCGCCCATCAACAGTATGGGTTTGCGAATACCCTGCTCGCGCAGGGTAATGGCCTCGTTGAGCTTGACCACGCCGAAACCGCTTAGCCCATCGACTGATTCCAGCGTGCGTGCCGAAGGCACCAGCCCCATGCCGTAGCCGTCATTCTTGATCACCGCGAGGACCGGACGTTCCTCCACTGCCGAGTGGATGCGCCTTGCATTGTGTCGCAGGTGGTCCGGGCGAATCTCGATCCAGGGATCATGGCTGCCATGCACGGAGGAAAGTTGCGGTGCGACATGGATGCCCGTGGGACTTGAGGGCGATGAATGAGTACCCGATGTGTCCGCTACGGCCGAAGCATTCATCAGGCCCGATATTTTGGCCAATGGCGCCAGCAGCAGTGTCTGCAACAGCGCGCGACGCGATACAGGCATCATGTGTTCCCTTTGATTAACCAGCGTACTTCCCGGGCAAATCCCGAGGGATTCGGAGTATATCTGTGTGATTGAGGGCTTTACACGGTACGAATATCGCCTAAAGTGTACAAGAATCGCCCCGAGGGGACGGGGCTTCGTGGGGGCTCTGACCGAATCAGAGCGCCTGCAAGATGATCACTCCGGGAGGGATCCAATGATGGACCTGTTTGGCGATTTCCGCTTGCATGAATTTGACCTGGGCATGGTGGCCCTGTCCTGGGTAGTGGCCGCCTTCGGGGCACTATCGGCATTTTCCACCGCACGTGGCATCGTCATGGACGGCCGCACCCATCCTGGCTGGCTGCTGCTGTCTGCGCTGATTCTCGGTGGGTGCACGGCCTGGGCCGCCTACTTCACCGGTCTCATGGCTTTGACCGCCGGAGAACCGGTGGCCTTCGACATCAGCCTGACCCTGGCTGCCTTCCTGATTCCGGTAATTGCCTTCATTCCCGGTATGTACCTGGCCTGGCGCTGGGGACACATTCCCGGCATGCTCCCGATCGGTGCCGTCTTTCTTGGCGTCGGACTGGCTGGAATGAACCATATTTCGGGCGATGTGCTGCGGGTGGACGGACGAATCGTGCACGACGAATTCTTCCTGCTCGCGGGCACCTCGGCGGCCGTGCTCATCACCATCCTGGCGGTATTCCTCGCCCGCAGCCCAAGGGCGCTGCTGCGCTACCTGGCTGCCGGTATCATGGGGCTCGCCATTCCGGTGATGTATGTCATCAGCTTCGGTGGACTGGAGATCGTTCCGACCGAGGAGGCGGTGGACTATTTCACCAATGCCATCGCGCCGCAATTGATGCTGGGGCTGATCGCGGTCACCGTGCTGTTTTTCGCCTTGATGGGGCTCGGGCTGGGTCTGTCCCAGGAACAGGATCGGCAGCCGGCCGCCGCCCCGGAAGGAGATCGCTCGGAAGAGATTGCACAGGCAAGGGCCGAGATTCAGCGCCGACGTGAAGCCCTGAGGGAACGCCAATAGCCCATCTGCCTTGTGGGGGCGGCTACCAGCGCATGCGGCGTTCCTTGAGGAGCTTGCGCGCCTCGCGGAAGGGCACCGGGCGTGACATCAGGAAACCCTGACCGAAGTCGCACTCGATCCCGCGCAATGCGCCCAGTTCCCCCTTGGTTTCGATGCCTTCGGCAATGATTTCAAGCCCGAGTTCACGCGCCATGCTGCCGATGGCCCGGACGATGCGAAAACTCTTGGCATCGGACTTCATGTTGGACACGAAGGCGCGGTCGATCTTCAGGCAGTCAAGCGGGAACTGGTGCAGATAACTCATGCTGGAATAGCCCGTTCCAAAGTCATCCAGGGCGATCCGGACGCCGAAATCCCGCAGTCTTTGCAGGGCAACCGAGGCGTGGACCGGATCGTCCACCAGCAGGTTTTCGGTAATCTCCAGCTTGATCCTTGCCGGTTCCACACCGGAGGCCTTGACCACCTCCCCGAGACGGTCGATTTCCCGGGTTTCCAGAAGCTGACGCCCTGACACGTTGACGCTCATGAACAGGGGCGCTTCCTGAAGGGCCAGTACCGGCGCAGTGCTCCGTCCCCAGCCACCCAGCCCGGAAAGGGGAGGACTGGGCGCGGCACCCCGGCGCCCGACCAGCATTTCAAAGGCCTTGAGGGCTTCCAGGGACTCCTGCAGTGCCCAGTGTCCCATCTCGACAATCTGCCCCGACTGCTCGGCCACCGGCATGAACTGGCCCGGTGAAACCAGCCCCTTGCGTGGATGCCGCCAGCGCATCAGGGCCTCGAAACCCGCGGTCTTGCCGGAAGCAATATTGATGATCGGCTGGTAATAGAGTTCGAATTCCCGGTTCTGGATGCCCCGGTCGATCGCCCGCTCCATGGCTTCACGCAATCGTGTCTGATGCTCCAGGGTCCCCTCGTCCGGAGTCACCGCGTCGGCATGCTGGCGCATGAAGCGCTGGCTCCAGGCCACCCGTCCCAGATTCACTTCCAGCAGCTTGCGTGCCAGAGGCGAAGCCTCGCGCAGCGTTTCCTCCAGTTTCTGCGCTCCGATCACGATCAGGGTGCAGGCTTCGGCGGCGGTGGCGGTGGCGGTCCGCTCCTGCTCATGAATCAGTGCCAGCTCCCCGAACAGCTCACCCTGCCCCAGTTCCGCAACCACCACCTTGCGACCGCCTCGTTCGGTGGAGATTTCCACCGAACCCGATTCGATCATGTAGGCATAGCGGCCCCGCTGGCCACGGCGAAAGATCACCTCCCCGGCCTCGAAATGTTCCTTGTGCAGATCTTCGCTCATGGCCCGCCCCGTCAGCTGAACCCTTTTGCATTCTTCACAAGCTTAGGCAAATCAGGGCCCTACCGCAAAAGAAAGCGCAAAAAAAGCGGGGATGGTGCCACCACCCCCGCTCATGGAATTGCCCGGAAGAGCCTTTATCCAGCCTCACAGGCCCCCGGCTCCGCCTCGATCAGGATGGCAATCGGGGCTTCTGCCTGGTTGCCTTCCGCGTCCTCACCGCTGATCTGCCCGGAAACCACTTCACAAGCTTCATCCGGGGTGAATCCGCTGAAATCCCAGGTATGGACCGGCATTTCGCCGTCCTCCGCCTGGGACTGGCTTACCTCGCCGGCGCAGTCAACCTGGCAAGTCCCCTCATCATATTCGAAGGAATAACTGACCGGATAGAAACCGTCGAAGGACAGGGCCAGCACCTCGATTTCGGCCGTGTCACCCAGTTGTACCGGCTCCGTCTTGGGTGCCGCACCGAGGATCGGCCCCAGGGGGACGAACTCCAGGTCGCGCATGCGCACGGTTTCACCGTCGTCACTGTCTTCGTCACCAGTGGCGCTGCCATCCACCTGGAAATTGATCGGCTCCGCGAGCAACGGGACGGCACCAATCGACAGCTCATAGGGCGCTTCGCATACCGCGGACATGGCATATTCACCGTCGCCGTCGGTCGTGGCCGTGTTCCAGTGCTCCGCGCCCATGCCCACTTCCCAGATCCACACGGTGGTATCCGGGCGAGGCGCATCGCCACCTTCTTCCATGACCCGGCCTTCGACCCGACACATATCGGGTCGATTCATGGTGAAGGTCTCGACATCGGCCGGACAACTGCCATCTTCCTCCCGTTCCACCAGGTCGATGGGCTCGCTGCGATACTCACGCGCTTCGTAATCCCAGAAACGCAGGCTTCCGGTCACGCCTCTTGCCCCTTCGAAGGCCACCGTATTCAGGGTGGCACTGCCATCACTGCGGGTCGCCCCGAAGGTCTCACGGAAATTCCGTTCTCCCTCGTAGGCCCCCAGCCAGAGGGCTATCCCCCCATGGCCACGGCCTTCGTCGTCCTCGATGCGCACCCGGCCGCACATGGGCGTCGGGTCTTCGAGGGCGTAGCTCAGGCTCCACCATGGCTGATCGAGGCCTTCCGGGGGCGCCTCATAGACCAGGCGGTAATCACCGTCCCGGCATTCATTGAGGCCAAAGCCCACCGCGTTGCCATCCTCGTCCTGGAGCTCGGCGTAACCCATGTCGGTCCAGGCGCCGGCATCCTTGTCATAGCTATGGACGGGCACCTGGAAACTGGCGTCCGGCCCCCCATCACCCAGAGCCGCCATGACCGAGCAACCCGAGGCAGGCACACGACGGGAAAAGTCCGGTCCCCTGGCGCCATCCGCAAGAATATCGCCCAGACTGACCCCACCCTGGCTCAGGCTGGCGTAATCGAAGGCCACTACCGCCAGGCTGTTGCCACCCACATCCTCGTAGTCACCGGGATACATGGCAGCATCATCCGCACTGCCGCTGTCGAACAGACTGAAGCGGCCGGTGACCGCCGAATCGGGATCCGGGAAACTGACCGGCTCCAGATCCACCCGCAGGGTCTCGGCAGGCCCGCTGATCAGCTCGTTTGGCGGGAGGACGTGGTCGGTCAACAGGCTGCGGATCTCGCCGCGCAGATCCAGGTCTCCCGGCTCATCGTAATGCAGCCGCCGGGAATAACCGGTGACTTCGGGACCATCCACGTCCACGATCACATAGCCGCCTTCCGCCAGAAGATCGACCCGGACACTGAAGACTTCCCGGCCACCTACCTCGCTGACCAGCGACGTGGTGCGATCGATTTCCTGTCCATGATCGGAAAAGGAGCGTACCCGGACCGTGACTTCCTCATCGGCGCCACCCATCGCCATGGGCGCCTCGGCACCGGGTGTGGGCGCGTCATCGCCGTCATCGTCGTCGTCGGAATCGGAGCGGGAAACACTGCCGCTAAGGGTAGACGATGTGGCGCCCTCGTCGTCATCACTGTCATCGCCGCTGAAACAGCCTGTCGCCAGGACGGCTGCGACAACGAGGGACAGAAACAGTTTCCACAGATGCATGAGACTCCCCTCCCGGGAACGGTTTTTCCATTTGATCCTGTCGCCATTGTGGCTCATGAGCGGGGGGGCGCAAGTCCCCATTTGGGGTCCCCCGCGAGTCCCCCAGGCCGGCGGCCTCCCCACCCTCGCGCAAGTCACTCAATGCGCGAATGGACTGACCAGAGGTGCCTTAGAAATTATAGCTGCTGGACAGGAAGATGCTGGTACTGGAGGCACGGACGTCCTGGGGGGGGCGATCCACCGGAAGCACCTGCCCCTGGCCGCTGCCCTGACTGTGCGCCACCCCCAGGGTGATGGAAGAATTGCGGGAAAAACGGGCGAGGCTGAGACTGCCCCCCACGTAATTCACATGGTCGAATCTCTCTACCTGCGACGGGGTATTGGCCCGATTGGTGTAGATGCCTCCACGAAGGGCCCAGCGGCTGTTGAGATAGTATTCAGTCCCCAGTGCGGCATTCCAGGTCGCCTGCACCGTCCGCCCGCGAACCACGTCCCGGTGCTCGGTGTGATAACTGAAATCCGCACTGATCATCCAGCGCGGGCTGTGGAACCAGGCCACGCCTACGCGGGTTTCCCAGGGATGCTCCCGCCGGGTGTCGGATTCAGATTCCTCGTGCCGGACCTCTCCTTCCTGGCAGAGAAAGGCTTCCCGGGTACCGTCGGGCGGGTCGGTGGCCGAGGAACCATGGCAGATCAGGATGTTGTAATTGTCCGCACTGATAATCTGCGTGCCGCGGATGCTGGCGCCTATCGCCCACTGATCGGTGACATCCCACATGATGCCCAGTACCGGCCGCAGGCCCCATTCATCGTTCTGATCCTGGACATAACGCCATTCGGTGTCGGGGGGACCGCCATTGCCGAAATCCTCGATCACGAGCTGGTTGTTGATCACTTCCTGCTCGCGAAAGTACACATACAGGCTGCCGCCTATGGACACATCGTCGGTGAGCTCCAGGGCCCAGGAGGGACCGATCTTGTACTCGGTCTGGGAATCGTTGAGATTGATGGTGAACTGTTCCCAGGGTTCCTCCTCGACAGTAAAGGTCTGGTCCTGATCCTCGCGGATGAGGTCGGTCACCACGAAGGAGAAGCCCACCACCCCACGCTCGATCGGCTGGACAATTCCGAAGAAATTGGGAATCAGCGCCGCCGAATCACGCCGCCAGTCGTCATCGCCGAGCACATCGCGATAGGTCGTGCTCGTCTCGTGCCAGGCGTTGACACTGCCGGAAAGGTTCCGGTCTCCGGCGTGCACAATTCCCGCCGGATTGTAGTACAGGCCGGCGGTGTCATCGGACACGGCGGTATAGGCCCCGCCCATGCCGGCGGCACGATCACCGATCAGGATATCCCGGTAATGAAACTCATCGCCCAGGGCTTTCGCCGGCACCAGCATGGCGGAGCCTGTAATGCAGACCGCCAGAAGCAGAAGAGATTGGCGGAGCGGCTCCGGCGACAGCCGGTGACACTCATCGCACATGACGGGCAAAGCGTTCCTCCCGGGCAGGTTGCTCGAGGCCATCGATGCCCTGTTCCTCCATCAGGCGCTCCAGGGCTTCCAGGCGTTCGCTCGCGGGTGGATGCGTGCGCGCCACGGTCTCCACCGCGTCCTTGTCGTCTTCCTCGAATTCGGCCAGACGGGCGAGATAGCGGGGCAGACCGGCCGGATCATACCCTGTCCGCACGGCCAGCATGAGGCCGTGATGATCGGCATCCAGTTCATCCTCGCGCCGCAGGCCATCCTCGAACAGCACGTCCATGACCTGGTCCACCGCTTCCGAAAAGGCGACCCGGGCGACTTCCGTTGCCCCCCCGAAAAAGCGCGTGATCCCGGCAAGCGGGCTGTCCTCGGGGGCGCGGATGTCGAGGGCATCGACGATATGGCGGCGGGTGATATGCGCGATCTCGTGGGCGAGTACTCCGGCCAGTTCGGCCTCGTCGCGCATCTCTTTCAGGGCCCCGCGGGTGACGAATACATAGCCACCCGGCGCGGCATAGGCATTGACCTCATCGGAATCGGTCACGGCGAAGTACCAGGACAGCTCCGATCGGTCACCGTGAGCGGCGACGGCACTGCCCACCAGGTTCACGTAGCGCTGGAGTTCCGGATCTTCCACCAGGGGATCACGGGCCAGGATGCGGGCCGCCACTTCCCGCCCGACCCGGATTTCCGCCTGCAGATCGGCTTCGGTACGCGGGTCCTCGGCGAGCATGTGAAGACGATCCCGCGGCGAGCTTTCTTCCTCGGCCGCGGCGGGCGCCAGCACGCCCATCAGGCACAGCGCCAGGAACCCGGCAAGACCGCGCCAGGCCCAGGAGCCGGCGAAACGGGCCGGATTTCGTTCACCTCGCGCCCGAGTCACGATTCGGCGTCCTCGTCCCGCTCGTGCAGGAACCGGATGGCTTCCTCGGTGGAGACACCCTGGGCTTCAAGCGCATGGAGCTGGTCCACGTCCACGTTTTCGTCGGCGACCAGTTCCTCGTCCTCTTCCAGGCTGCGTACCCCGCCGGCAGTGGCCACCGCGGAGGCCCGGCGCCGACCTTCCATCTCCAGTTCCTCGTCACCGTGCAGCGGGCTCACCCGGGCCGAGGGTTCGCTGTCCCCCAGCAGCAAGGTCGAGACCCAGCCTTCCAGTTCGCCGGCCCGGATTTCGAGCCAGTCTCCTTCCTCGGAAAGCCGTTCGACGGGATCACCGCGTTGCAGCTCCCCCACGCGCGCCGCATCGAAGGCCGGCGTTTCGAAGACTTCCGCCCGCTCACTCTGGACATAGCGGGTATCTTCAGCCGCCAATACCCCCGAAACCATCAGCAGTCCCAACAGGATTCCCAGGCGAATCAACATTTCACTCCCTCCCGGCCGCCGGGCTCTCTCCGGCAAGGCCATGCCACATCATTTGCTGTCCAGGGTCCAGACCCCGTCCCATTCCTCCGGCGCCCCATCCCGCATGAACTGCTCACAACGGGCAAGAAACAGCTGCCGGATCGGATCCCCGTCGGGCAGGCGCTGCCAGGCCTCCAGGGCCTCGGCCCAGTGCCCGGCCCGGTAATGCACCCAGGCCGCCTCGGTCGCTTCCTGAACCTCGCGGGCCCACTCATGCCTGGCCGGCTCATCTCCGGGCACGGCCAGGGGACGCCAGATCCCGATGGCCTCACGCTTGCCCTTCACCCGCACCTGATCCACCAGCGCGCAGGAAAATTCCGCCGGCAATGCCTCCCGGGTGGTCTCGGAAATCAGCACCGGGCAAGCGTATTTCGAGGTCAGGCCCTCGATCCGAGACCCCAGATTCACGTTATCACCAATCACAGTGTAGTCCAGCTTGCGCTCGGAGCCGATATTGCCCAGCACGACCTCCCCGGTGTGCAACCCCAGCCCGGTGTGAAGCACCGGCTCGCCATCCGCCTCCAGGCGGCGGTTGAAGGCCTCCAGACGACGGTGGATGGCAACTGCCGCGAGTACCGCGCGCTCGGCGTGGTCCGTCACCCGGATCGGTGCACCCCAGAAGGCCATCACCGCATCCCCGATGAACTTGTCCAGGGTGCCTTCGTACTCGAAGATCACCTCGGTCACTTCGGAAAAATAACGGTTCAGTAGCCCCACTACCTGTTCGGGCGGATAATGCTCGGAAATCGAGGTAAACCCGCGGATATCGGTGAAAAGCAGGGTCACGGGCTCGGAGCGGCCCACCTCGGCATGAACATGATCCTCGAAGCGCTCCATCACTTCGGCCAGCACCGCCGGAGAAACGTACTGGGAGAGCATCCGGCGCACCCGCCGCTTGTCCCGTCCCTCGGTGGCGGAAACATAGGCCAGACCTGCCAGGCCACTGACCACGATCGCCGCGGAAGGGGCAACCACGTCGACCACCAGATTCTGGCTGAACAGCCATATCGAGACCCCGCCCCACATCACCAGCAACACGCCGGGTGGAGCAAATTGCAGGACCGGGCGGCGCATGGCGAGCGCTGCCGCCGTGAACAGGGCAAAGACCATTACCAGCACGCGGGCAAGCCAGTCGGGTGCCGCCTGCAGGAAATCCGCCTCCAGGTAATTGGCGGCCAGGGTCGCGTGGAGATTCACCCCGGGCATGTTGCTGTCGACCGGCGTGTGCTTGATGTCACCCAGGCCCACCGCCGAGGCCCCGAGATAAACAATCCGATCCTCGAATTCCGCCGGATTAATCAGCATGCCGTCCACGTCCCCGGCCTGCAGGCGTTCGCGTGAGGCGAATACGCCACCCAGCGAATAGGCCGGCACCTCGCCGTAGAAATTGAGCAGGGCCCGTCCATCCTCGCCCACGGGAATCCTGCGGGAGCCGATCTCGAGTTTGCTTCCCTCCAGCCGCGGCACCGCCTCCTGCGCGTCCTCCCCTTCTCCCTGCAGCAGCGGGCTGAGCCCGAGGGAGCTGTACAGCGCCCACTGGTAGGGCGTGACCGGGTGTGCCCGCCGGTGAACACCATCCGGATCCCCATCCATGGCGATATTCCCGACCCCTGCCGCCGCCTGGAAAAGGCCGTCAAAGGGGAGGACCACCGAGTTATAGCCCGGATTGGGAAAAGCTCCCGCCGGGCCTATCGCATGCAGGAGGTGAAAATCATCGGGCATGACCCGCTCTTCCAGGGCCTCGCCGCCTTCATCCGGCACGTTGCGCCATATCTGGAAGGCGTGGTGGACGTTTTCCGCGCCCGCCGTGCTCTCGATCAGGGCACGATCGTCCTCACCCAGGCCGAGCTCCCCTCTTTGCTGGCGTTCGGCAAAGAGGAAATCGAGGACAATGGCACGGGGTTCGCCCAGGGACAGGAAATCGATCAGGTCGGCATAGACGCCACGCGGCCAGGGAAAACGTCCCAGTCGCGGCTCCCACATTTCGAGGGTGTCGTCATCCAGGTGAATGATCGCGACATCCTGCGGGATTTCGGCATCCGAACGGGTCACCAGCATGCGTGCATCATGGCTCATCCATTCGGCACGCTTGAGCGATCCGGTCTCATGCAGAGCCAGTACTGCCAAACCGGCCAGCAGCCCCGTGACCAGCAACCAGGCGATATGCTTCTGGCGACGCGAAAGTTTCATTGTGCCAGTGTAGCCGCTGACCCGCCTTCGTCCCAGCAATCAACCCCCTAGGGCGTGTTAATCTGGATTTCCACATCCTGGCAGAGACAGGGGGCACCCATGACCAAGAACATCTTTGTATTCGGCCTGGATGATTTCAATCTCAAGGAACTGCAGTCGGTACACAACGCAGACGAGTACGAATTTCATGGCCTGGTCGACTACGAGATCATGGTCAATCCCAAGTCCTACGACATTGATGCCATCCTTGCGGATGCCCGCAAGACGCTGAAGGCGGCGCCCTCGGTAGACGGCATCATCGGGCACTGGGATTTCCCCACCACCTCCCTGCTGCCGATCCTGCGCCGGGAATGGAACCTGCCGAGTTCCTCGCTGGAATCGGCACTCTATTGCGAGAACAAGTACTGGACCCGGGTGGCCAACGAGGAAGCCATCCCCGAGTCCTGCCCGCCCTACCAGGCGCTTGATCCCTTCAGCAAGGATCCCCTGAAGGACCTCGAACTGGACTTTCCCTTCTGGCTCAAGCCCACGGTGTCCTTCTCGTCCTACCTGGGGTTCCGGATTGCGACCGAGGATCAATTCGTGGAGGCCATGCAGACCATTCGGGACAATATCCGGGTCTTCTCCGACCCCTTCGACCGGGTTATGGATTTCGTCGAGGACCGGGATGCACTGCCAAAGGATGGCGCCGGACCCACCGCACTTGCCGAAGGCCTGGTCGGCGGTCGCCTGGTCACCCTGGAGGGATATGTGCAGAACGGGGAAGTCGTGGTCTACGGCATCCTCGACTCACTGCGAGCGGCGAACAATGTCAGCTTCATCAGCTACCAGTATCCCTCCATGCTGCCCGAGGGCGTCCAGAACCGGATGCGGACCAAGGCGGAAAAGATCCTCAAGCACATCAAGCTGGATGAAACACCTTTCAACATGGAGTTCTTCTGGGACGAGGAGACCGACCGTATCTGGCTACTTGAAATCAATCCACGGATTTCAAAGTCCCATTGCGCCATCTTCCAGATCGCGACCGGTGCCTCGCATCACGAGGTCGCGATCAATCTCGCCCTCGGGCGCAAACCCGACTTCCCGCGTCCGGAAGGCCGCTTTCCCATGGCCGCCAAGTTCATGCCACGGGTATTCGGTGATGCCCAGGTTCTCAAGGCTCCCACCGAGGAACAGATCGAGGCCATTCGCAAGCAGTACCCGGAGCTGCTGGTCAACGTGGGTGTCAAGGAAGGCCAGTACCTGTCGGAACTTCGTGGTCAGGACAGCTACAGCTTCGAGATCGCTGATCTGTTCCTCGGGGGCGAGGATGAAATGGAACTGCACGCCAAGTTTCACGAAATCATGACCATGCTCGACTTCCAATTCTCGGAAGTCCTGCCCACCAACTGGGACGTGGAAACCCCGGTACAGACGGGCGAACCACCCTCCATTCGGATGTAAGCCTGCCGGATTGCCTCCCCGAATCCTGGGCGCGGGCCTGCGCTCAGGATTCGGGGGCCGTTTCCCGCACCATGCAGAGCATGGGCGGCTCCGCCGGCCTTCCACTTTCAGGGTCGCAGTAACGCCCCCGGTCCGCGAAGCCCAGGTGTTCGTAGAGCCGGCGGGCACGGCGATTGTCCGGTGCCACCGTAAGCCAGAGCCGCTCGAAGCCCAGCACTTCAAAGCAGTAACGAATCGCGAGCCTGACCGCGGCACGACCAAAGCCCCGGCCCTTGCGCGCGATGGCCACCCGCCGAAGCAGCAGGCTGCCTTGCGGATTGCGGGCATCCTCGAGAATCAGATAGCCCACCGGCTCATGCTCGCGCGCCGTTTCCAGGATCAGGTGCACGAAATCCGGATCCTCCAGGGCGGACTGGTGCTCGGCCTCGGACCACTGATCCACATATCGGGCATTGGCCGGATCGGATTCCACCCGCCGCACGAAGGCCACATCCTCCGCGGTGGTGGGACGCATGATCAGGGGTCCCGAACGCAGGGGGCTGTGATCCATGTTGGAGCGAGTGG
>SLND01000142.1 GCA_007133205.1 Natronospiraceae bacterium
CCAGGAAGAAGGCTTCCAGGAAGAAGGCTTCCAGGAAGAAGGCTTCCAGGAAGAAGGCTTCCAGGAAGAAGGCTTCCAGGAAGAAGGCTTCCAGGAAGAAGGCTTCCAGGAAGAAGGCTTCGAAGAAGAAGGCCGGCAAGAAAAAGGCCCGAAAGAAATCCCGCCGGCGCTGAGGCGCGGGTTTGGCGTCCCCTCAGGGGTGCTGCGCATCGAAAAAGCGGGCTGCGGCCCGCTTTTTTCTTGCCTCGGCTCTGGAATCTCGTTTCCTGTCGGGCGATAGCCTCGCCGCCGGCAGCTGCCTCAACCGTCCTCCCCGTCCTGTTCTACCGGCAGGCTTTCGAGTCTGTTGTCTCCAGCGCCGAGAACGAGCGTGCCATTCAGAAAGGCCTGCATGTCGCGGCCTGCCATTCTTGCCCGCCAGCCCTTCAACAAGGGCAGTTCGGTCTCGCCGCGCACCAGATTCTCCAGTTGCTTGCGCGTGGCTACCTGGGCAGGACTCATTTCGTGTTCTGCACAGCGTGCCCGCAACAGGGCCATGAGCGCATCCACCAGTGCCTCCTGGTGTCCGGTCAGGGGTTCCGGCCGCGAGACGGTGGAAATGGGCTGTTCTCGCCCCGCCTGTATTCGCCGGACAATCTCTTCGCCATGTTGCTGTCGAACACGCTCGGGTAGTTCCCGCAGGTGCTCAAGATCGGCCACCGTCCCGGGCATCTGGCGCGCCAGGTCGATCATGACCTGGTCCTTCAGAATCCAGCGCCGCGGGCGGTCATGCTCCAGCGCCCGTTCTTCCCGCCACTCGGCCAGGGCGGCGAGCACACCGAGCTGTTTCGGTGACAGACGGTTATGCCCCTTGACCCGCTTCCAGGCAGTGGCGGGATCGGGTTCGTAAAGCCCGGGATCGGTCAGCAGATCGAATTCTTCTTGCAGCCATTCCAGGCGTGCGCTTTCGGTCAGTGCCGCATGCAGGGTTTCGTAAACCTCGACCAGGTAGCGGACGTCATCGGCTGCATATTCGATCGCTTCCGCCGGCAGCGGACGGGCACGCCAGTCGGTACGGGTATGGCCCTTGGCCAGTTCCACGCCGCAGATTCGTTTCACCAGGCCGCCATAACCGACCTGATCGCCATATCCGAGCATGGCGGCAGCCACCTGGGTATCGAAAATCGGCGATGGAACCTGTTTCCACAGATAATGAAAGACTTCGAGGTCCTGGCGGGCCGCATGAAAGACCTTCAGCATGCCGGTGTCGAGCAACAGCTCCCGCAACGGCTTGATTTCATTTTCCCCGAGTTGCAGGGGGTCGATGCAGGCAAGCCGATCGCCGGCCATGATCTGTACCAGACAAAGCTCGGGCCAGTAGGTGCGCTCCCGGATGAACTCGGTATCCACGGCGAGAAAGGATGCGTATCTTGCATCACTCACGAAATCTTCCAGCGCCTGGACGGTATCTATGAATTCGGTTTCAGGTAGCGTGCTCATGAATCTCCCGTGATGGCGGGCGGTGGTTGAATCGCGGCTATATGCAGCCTGTGCCAAAGGTACGGTAGCATGCCCTCATGCATCCGCGGCCGCTGTGGCCCGGGAACAGGCTCCGGAGTATGCCTTGAATCGCTGGTTCGCCACGGGCTTTCAATTGATTCTGCTGCGTTCCGCTCCCCAGGAATTGCCGGGGGCCCGGAGCTGGACGCTGATTGCCCTGGGCATCTATCTGCTGGTCGGGCTTTTTCTCCTGGAGCTGCGTGGGGAAGGTGAGGCGCTGTTCTACATCCTGGCCCTGGATCTGGCCATCGTGGTTGGTTTCGTGGCCCTCTTACTCGGGGTCAATGGCTACTGGGCACGGATTCCCCAGACTCTCCAGGCCCTCTGGCTGAGTGGTGCCATCCTGGGCCTGGTGGCCCTGCCTTTCGCCCCCGTGGCGGCAGGAGCCGGGGAAGAGCCGGAAACCATCGAGGCCCTGGCCATCATTGCCGGACTGGTGGTGATGTTCTGGAGTGTTCCCGTGATGGCGCATATCCTGCGCCATGCCCTGGAATGGCCCTTCCATCGCGCCATGGCCCTGGCCATCATTTACTTTCTGTTGAACGTGATCATTCATATCCAGGTATTTGCCGGTGACTGAACGCCATATTCATCTGCTCGGTGCCTGCGGCACTTTCATGGGCGGCGTCGCCGCACTCGCGCGTGAAGCGGGTCTGCGGGTGAGCGGTGCCGATCGCAATGTCTATCCACCCATGAGCACCCAGCTCGAAGCCCTGGGCATTGAGCTGGTGGAGGGCTGGGACCCTGCCCAGCTCGAGCCGGCACCGGACGAAGTGGTGGTGGGGAATGTACTTTCGCGTGGCAATCCGGTGGTCGAGGCCCTGCTTGAATCAAGTATTCCGTGGACCTCGGGTCCTGCCTGGCTCGCGCGCGAAATCCTCCGCGACCGCTGGGTGATCGCCGCGGCCGGGACCCACGGCAAGACCACCACCGCGAGCATGATCGCCTGGATCCTCGAATATGCCGGGCTTGAGCCGGGTTTTCTGATCGGCGGGGTACCGAAGGACTTTCCGGTATCCGCCCGTCTGGGGCGCGGTCCCTTCTTCGTGATCGAAGCGGATGAATATGATTCAGCCTTTTTCGACAAGCGCTCCAAGTTCGTCCACTACGGTCCACGCACCCTGGTCCTGAACAATCTCGAATACGATCATGCCGACATCTTTCCGGACCTCGATGCGATCAAGCGCCAGTTTCATCATCTGGTCCGCACCGTGCCGGGAACCGGCCTGATTCTGCGTCCCGCCCGCGACGCCAACCTGGACGAGGTCATGGCCATGGGCTGCTGGACCCCGCAGTTGACCCTCGGCGAGGGCGGCAGCCTGCGCGCGGAAGCGGTCGCCGAAGGTGGCACGGCTTTCGATCTGATTGTGGAAGGGCAGTCGGCCGGTCGGGTGACCTGGGGCATGCGCGGCGGGCATAACGTGGCCAACGCCCTGGCCGCGGTGGGTGCCACCCGTCATGCGGGGGTTGCCGCGGAGGTTGCGGTCGAGGCCCTGTCGCGCTTTGGCGGCGTACGTCGGCGGCTTGAATCCCTGGGCGAAGTGGCCGGCATTCAGCTCTATGATGATTTCGCCCACCATCCGACCGCCATTCGCGGCACCCTGGAAAGCCTTCCCGCCGGGCGGCGGGTAGCGGTACTCGAGCCCCGTTCCAACAGCATGCGCCTGGGTGCCCACGCGCGTGACTTGCCGCAGGCCCTGGAAGCGGCCGAGCGGGTGTATCTCTACGTGCGTCCGGAGCTGGAATGGGACAGCACCCTGCTGGAGGGTCGCCTGGGCGATCGTCTTGTGGTCGAACGCGACATGCCGGCCCTCTTGCGTCGCCTGGGCCGCGAGCTTGTCGCCGGAGACCAGGTCGCGATCATGAGCAATGGCGGATTTGAAGGCATTCATGAACGGCTGGTGACGGCCCTGCGCGAGTGCCACGGTGTGGCCGAGCGGCCGGATTCAGCCTGAAGGAGTAAACCGGATGACCGAGCAGAGTGTGGAGCAGGAAGTCGCCCTGGCCATGACCGGGGCCTCGGGGGCCCAGTATGGCCTGCGCCTGATCGATTGCCTGCTTGGGGCCGGGCGCAGGGTGCACCTGATGGTTTCCAAGCCCGCTCAGATCGTGATCGGCACCGAGACCGAAGTGAAATTGCCCGCACGAGCCGGCGAGATGGCGCGCTTTTTCGCCGAGCGCAATGAGGTCCCGGTGGAGCGCATCCGGGTCTATGGTCGTGACGAATGGACCGCACCGGTGGCCAGTGGCTCGGGGGCGCCGGGGGCGATGGTGGTCTGCCCCTGCACCACCGGAACCCTGGCGAACATCGCGGTCGGCTCCAGCCGTACCCTGATCGAGCGGGCCGCCGATGTGGCCCTGAAAGAGCGTCGAAAACTCATTCTGGTGCCCCGGGAAACACCCCTCTCCGAAGTGCACCTGGAAAACATGCTGCGCCTGTCCCGCATGGGTGCGTTGATCCTGCCCGCCAACCCGGGCTTTTACCATCGTCCGGATTCGATCGACGGGCTGGTGGATTTCGTGGTGGCCCGAATTCTCGATCAGCTCGGGGTCGAGCAGGGCCTGGTCCCCCGCTGGGGACGATCCGAGCCCTGATTCACCGTCCCTGCGCCTCCGGGACAGAATCATCCGCCCTGGATGGGGTCCAACCCATCGTGGCCCTGGACCGGGGTCTTGCCGGGAGGCAGGGCAGTGAGC
Organism: Natronospiraceae bacterium; assembly: GCA_007133205.1. Taxonomy (GTDB): domain Bacteria; phylum Pseudomonadota; class Gammaproteobacteria; order Natronospirales; family Natronospiraceae; genus SLND01. Next base: position 4,237 of record SLND01000142.1, read on the forward strand.
AAGCAAACATCAGTCGATGAACTTGATCCGCGGTTCTTTCGCGCAGCCTTCGAGCATGCACCCGATGCCTCGGTTCTGCTTGATGGCGAGGGCAGGATCATGGCCGTCAACCGGCAGTGGCAGGCATTCGCGCGGGAAAACGGGGGCAAGGAGAGTGCCTGGCTCGGGGAGAACTATCTCGATTCCTGCAAGGCCACACCGCAGTCACCCCAGCTTGATTATGTCGCCGTGATGCTGCGTGAACTCCTGCAGGGGCGTCGGGCGTTGCTGCAATACGAATATGTTTGTGAAACCCCGGACGGTCCCCGCTGGTTCCTGATGCACGGGATCCGCTTTGCCTTTGAGAACAATCCGGCGGTGTTGCTCTCCCATATCGACATCACGCAGCGGCGTGAAGCGGAAGAATTGGCCCGGGAGGCGGCCAGCCTTGATCCGCTCACGGGGCTGTTCAATCGGCGCAGCTTCATCGAACAGGCCGCCCGCATGCTGTCGGTGGCCGAACGTGAACACCGGGCGGTGGCCGTGTTGTTCATTGACCTGGACATGTTCAAGCCGATCAATGATCGTCTCGGCCATCGCACCGGGGATCGGTACCTGGCCCAGGTGGGGGCGCGTTTTCGCAATGCAGCCCGAGACAGTGACCTGCTGGCGCGTTTCGGGGGCGATGAATTCGTGGTGGGGGCTTTCGTCAGCGAGCCTGGTGAAAGCCTTCAACTGGCCGAACGCCTGTACCGGGCCTTGAAGCCGCCTATACAGGTGGACGGGGAATCCATTCCCCTGACCTGCAGTATCGGCATCGCGGAATATCCCGGCCACGGCCTGTCCCTGGATGCGCTGCTCAGCCTGGCCGATCGGGCCATGTACCGCCGCAAGGCGGAAGGCGGAGACGGCTTTGCGATCGCCGACGTGTTGGCCCGTGGTGCCTGAGGTCTTCAGTCCTCTTCCTGACGTTCGGCAATCGCCTCCAGTTGCTCAGTGATTCTCTGCTGGTCCAGCCAGACACCATCGCGGATGACGCCGGCGATCTTGCGCAGGTGACCCAGATCCTCGAGCGGATTGGCTTCCAGCAGGACCAGATCCGCGCGCCGGTCTTCGGCTACGGTGCCTGAACTCCCGATCTCGCCGAAAAATTCCGCCGGGGCCCGTGTCGCGGTGACCAGCACCTCATAGGGGCTGAGACCGGCCGCCGCCATGATTTCCATTTCATGATGGATGGAAAACCCGGGGACGTTGAGGATCTGGGGCGCGTCCGAACCGTGCAGCAGGCCGGCATCGAGCTCATGCAGAGCCCGGATCAGGTCCTTGCGCAGCTGGATGTATTCTTCAGCCGCATCGGGATCGAAGTCCTCGTCTCCGCGCATATCCTCGATACGCTCCAGCCAGGCATCCACGGTATCCGCCGGCATGTATTTCAGTTCCGGGCGATCCTCATGGATGTTGTCGATATCCAGGGTGAGCACGTTGTGCATCAGGGTTTCGGTCGGCACATTCCAGACCCCGGCGTCGCGTGTGGCCTCGGCAATGGCCTTCAACCGATCTTCTTCCACATACGGGGCCAGGAGGTAATCAAAGAAACCGCCTTCCATGCCTTCGGTTTCTTCCGGATCGACCATGCCGGGGAAATAGGCATCCAGGTGATCGATGCTGGCGTATCCGGCTTCAAGCGCCCGTTCGATACCCACATCCGCGGGCACATGGCCCGCGAATTCGATGCCGGCTTCCTCTGCCGCCTCGGCAATGGCATCGAACTCCTCCCGGGTAAGACCGGGGTGAATCTTGAGGAAGTCGAATCCCGCTTCGGCCTGCTCGTGCACCATTTCCGCCCCGTGCTCCGGGCTTTCCACGCTGTTGCCATTGAGCGAGGGGCCCGATGTGATCAGGCGCGGTCCGAGCGTTTCACCGTCTTCCAGGCCTTTTCGCAGTTCCAGGTGCCAGTCGGCACCAAGCATCCCGCGGGTGAGGGTCACGCCATTGGACAGATAGAGGAACAGCAGGTCTTCCAGCTCCTGCTGGCCGATGTCCTCGGAAGGGGGGATATGGGCATGCATCTCGGCCATCCCGGGGATCAGATAGCGCCCGTCCCCGTCGATGATTTCCGCATCCCTGGGGGCACGGTAACGGCCCTGTCCACGGATCTCGCTGATTCGCCCGTTCTCGATCAGAACGGTACGTTCCTCCAGTACCCGCTCCTGATCCATGGGCACGACGTTCACGTTGCGGATAACCAGGGGGTCGGCGACCGCGGCGCTTGCCACGACAAGGGTGGCCGGCAGAAACAGGCGGGGAATCCAGTTGTACATGTGGCCTCCTTGAATACGCTCGATCTTGAGTCGGCTCTGGCGGGCCCGGTCATGGGGACAGCAGCATCCCGCACAGGCCCGAGCGTCGGTCGACGATTCCGGACGCTCCAGTGTCCGCAAGGCCGGTCGCAGGCGCGACTCCGACTGAATACGACGCGCCGGACGATGCCGCAGCCGAACCCGGTCGTCAGTCGAGTTGCTTGAGTACCTTTCGCGCCGCATCCAGGGTGCTTTCGATTTCCTCATCCCCGTGTGCCGAAGAGAGGAAGCCGGCCTCGAAGGCAGCGGGTGCCAGGTAGATGCCTTCATCAAGCATGGCATGGAAGAACCGCCCGAAGCGTGCGCTGTCGGCGGCGGCCACCTGGTCAAAGCGGCGCACGGGGGCGTCCTCGGTGAAGAACACCCCGAACATGCCCGGGACATGATTGACCTGCATCGGCACACCGGCGTCCCTGGCAGCTTCGTCCAGGCCTTCGGCGATGCGGCGTGTGCTGTCGGCGATCCGGTCGTGAAAGCCGGGCTCGGAGATGATCTTCATCATCGCCAGGCCGGCGGCCATACCCAGCGGATTGCCGGCCAGGGTACCGGCCTGATAGACCGGACCGACGGGAGAGAGATGGTCCATGATCTCCGCCCGGCCACCGAGCGCGCCCACCGGCATGCCCCCGCCGACGATCTTGCCCAGGGTGGTCAGGTCCGGTGTGACCCCGGACCATTCCTGCGCACCCCCCGGCGCGAGCCGAAAGCCGGTCATGACCTCATCGAATATCAGCAGTGACCCGTATTCGCTGCAGACACTGCGCAGTCCTTCAAGAAAACCCTCCACCGGCGGCACGCAGTTCATGTTGCCGGCCACTGGTTCGACAATGATGCCGGCGATTTCCTCGCCGTAGCGATCAAAGGCCTCGCGCACCGCCTCGAGATCGTTATAGGGCACTGTCAGGGTCAGTTCGGCCAGGGCCGCCGGAATGCCGGGGCTGTTGGGCACGCCCTGGGTCAGGGCGCCGGAGCCGGCCTTGACCAGCAGGGAATCGGTATGGCCGTGGTAATTGCCCTCGAACTTGAGAATCCGGTCGCGGCCGGTGTAACCGCGCGCCAGGCGAACCGCGGTGGTGGTCGCTTCCGTCCCCGAGTTGACCATGCGGACCTTGTCCACCGAGGGGACGAGTTCGCAGATCCGTCTGGCCATGGCGGTCTCGACTTCGGTCGGCGCGCCGAAGGACAGGCCCCGGCTGGCGGCCCGCTGTACCGCCTCGATCACTTCGGGACGCGAGTGTCCCGCGATCATCGGTCCCCAGGAGCCGACATAATCAATGAAGGCGCGACCATCGCTGGCATGGATGCGAGCCCCCTGTGCGCTCTCGATGAAAATCGGTTCGCCACCGACACCGGAAAAAGCACGTACCGGGGAATTGACACCGCCCACGATGTAACGGCTGGCTTGCTGGAACAGCGATTCAGTCATGGTTGCTCCTTGGAAACAAGAGTGCACAGTACACAGTTCACAGAGCACAGGCGGCTCGAGAGGCATGCACCGCAAAGTGTTGCAACATTATTTGAACGCGGTAGCTTCTGGATACCACGGTTGGGCGGGCCGATCAGGCCCCCTGTGCACTGTGCGCTGTGCACTGTGTACTTTCATTCATCAAACGCCTCCGCCAACTCCCTGGCGTTCTCCTGCGGGTCGCCTTCCCAAACCGCCCGCACCACCGCAATCAGGTCCGCCCCGGCGGCGACCACCTGGCGGGCATTTTCCGGGGTGATGCCGCCGATTGCGCAGATCGGTACCGGCAGTATTTCGCGCGCCTCGCTCAACAGTTCGAGCG
>SLND01000184.1 GCA_007133205.1 Natronospiraceae bacterium
CAATACCCCGCTGCAGGGCCTGCCGACCCGAATGATCTTTCCGGGAATGAACGGCTTACTGCGAGTCTTCTGCGCCATCCAGCTTGTCCGCAGTACGGTGCTCGAAATCGCTGGCGTCATGGCGTTCGGGCAGCTGCCTCTGCGGGTCGCCCCAGGTCCGGTTGACCATCCGGCCGCGCTGCACCGCGGGACGCTGGTCGATGTGCTCTGCCCAGCGGCGAACGTTGCTGTATTCATCTACGGATAGGAATTCACCGGCATCGTAAAGGCGCCCTAGTACCAGTGCCCCATACCAGGGCCAGATCGCCATGTCCGCGATGGTGTAGGATTCACCAGCCACACAGGGTTGCTCGGCCAGCTGCCGGTCGAGCACATCGAGCTGCCGCTTCACTTCCATGGTGTAACGGTCGGTGGGGTATTCCATATATTCCGGTGCATAGGCATAGAAATGCCCGAAGCCACCGCCAAGCAGCGGCGCGGCACCCATCTGCCAGAACAGCCAGTTGAGACACTCGGTCCGTGGTCCATGTTCGGTTGGCAAGAAAGCAGCGAACTTCTCCGCGAGATACAGGAGGATCGCCCCGGATTCGAATACCCGCGTGTCTGGCCGGGTGCTTCGATCAACCATTGCCGGAATCTTGGAATTGGGATTGATTTCGACGAATCCGCTGCTGAACTGCTCACCTTCGGTAATCCGGACAAGATGGGCATCGTATTCCGCCTCATCATGCCCGGACTCAAGCAGCTCCTCGAAAAGGATCGTCACCTTGACCCCATTCGGAGTGCCGAGCGAATAGAGCTGAAAGGGATGCTTTCCCACTGGCAACGCCTGTTCATACCATGCACCGGCAGTCGGGCGATTGATGCTGCCGAATCGGCCACCACCGGAATCATCAGCCAGACTGCTTTGCTCCCAGCGCCACACCTTCGGCGGGGCGTATCCTTGATTGTCCATTACGGAGTCCTCTACACATTTGGTCCCAGGGAGCGTCAAGTTGACGCGCGCCATGATTTTCCTTTGAAGGCGCCTGGCAATTAACGCAGTGCCGCCTCAATACGCTGACGGGCATCTTCCAGATGAATGCGGGTGTTGCGGTCGTAATCACCCACCTCCAGCGCCTGTTCGATCTCTTCGTGCAGCAGTCCCAGCTGGTCGCGCAGCAGCGGCCGGATGTCCGATTGGCTGATATGCAAATCGGCATTCAGGGGCGGATCATCATTCGAGAAGACACGCAGGTTGCCGGATTCCGGCGGCTGCCAGTGCTCAGATTCGGCCTGGTGCAACAGGTAATGGGCCTGTTCCAGGTAGGCCCGCTGCAGGTTGCGACGCCAGGTATCGATATCGCCGCGTTCGCTCACTTCGCGCCAGACCATCTCACGGGCATCGTCGAGCATGGCCGCGGGTGGGTAGGCCTCTTCACCCAGGAAGGCTTCATGTTCGATCATGCGTGCCAGGCGGGCATGATTGAGCAGGCGTTGCACGGCCAGTTCCTGGTAGGCACGAATGCGCTCGACCGCACCGGCATGCTCCAGCCGTCGCAGCATGTCCGCATCCAGTGCCCATTCCGGGGTCTGGAGCACATGCTCGTCGATGAAGGCCATGGCCTCTTGTTGATATTCGGCATCGATCGGGGTGTAGACAGGCCCTTCCTCACCGAATCGCTTGTGGTGAGTCCAGGATCCGCCCACTGCCGCCGCGGCATGCTCGGCATAACGATTCCACTGGGTCAGGTTCTGCAGGTAATGGGTCTCCAGCTCATAGTAATCATCGCCGTGCTCGAGAACCCAGTCCGTGAGTTCTTCGGTCGCGGTACGCAGATTGCGCATGCCGTACTCGGCCGCCTTGACCGGATCATCGGAAATCCCTTCGGTCATTCGGTAGGGATCCCACTCCACGTCCATGCCGAACCGGGGATGTGCGGAACGGAACCAGGGCTTGTCCGCCCGTTCGACAATCCATTCGTCCAGGGTGTCGAATTCCTCTTCCGGGGTCTCGGCCTCGGGAATCGGGCGATAGCCCCACATGACCGCGAACTCGTCCCAGACGCCGACCCGCCGCTCGGGCGGCACATCATCCCCCGGCTGGGCCACGTAGTTGTAGCGAGTACGCCCGACCGATGAGGCCGAATGCCCCCATTCCTCGACGAAATCGGGATCGCGCAGGGACTCGACCGGGTAGACGAAATTGGCGCGCTGGTTGTGGGGCAGGCCCATGGCATGGGCCATCTCGTGCGACACGACATAGCGCAGGGCCTCGCCCAGGTCCTCCTCGGACAGCTCATTGGTCCGGAACTCGGGATTGGCCGTCGCCACCTGGGACACCAGCCACCAGCGCAGGCGTTCGGCCAGGCCGTGATACATGTTCATGTGACCGCGCAGGACCTCGCCGGAACGCGGATCCACCACGTCTCCGCCGGCATTGGCCGAACGCACCGGCGTCGCCACGTAGCGGATGACGTTATGGCGCGCGTCGAGCAGGCTGAATTCCGGGTCTTCTTCCTCAGTGGGCGCGACCTTCACGTCCACCGCATTCTTGAAGCCGGCCTTCTCGAAAGCGTCTTCCCATTCCATGATTCCGTCCTTGAAGTAGGGAATCCATTGCTCGGGCGTGGCCGGGTCGATGTACCAGACGATCGGTTCCTCGGGCTCCACCAGCTCCCCTGCCTTGAAGGCCTCCATGTCACTGGGCTCGAGCCGGTAGCGGCGCAGGTACTCATAGGGCCGCACACCCTGGAAATCCTGGGAGTAGTCGGTCTGCGTGAGAGTGATGTAGGTCACGCGCTCATCGGCAAGCCGCGGCATCATCGGCTCTTCCGGGAGCAGAATCATGGAGTGGTTGATCTCGAAGGACACGGTGCCGCCGCGTTCATTGGACGGCGGATTCTGGGCATCGTAGCTGCGGGTCGCCCGGATTTCGACATTCTCCGGGAAGGCACGGGCAAACTCCAGCCAGCTTCGCTCATCATCGTAGGCCTGAATATCAAGTTCCTCGCGCCGTTCGCCCGGCAGGGAAAAGGCGGGATGATCGCCGAGATACAGCTCACTGACATCGATCACGCTGCTGCCGTCCCGTGAAAGCTCGATATCAAAGCTGGCAAGCACCGGGGCAAAATTGGAATTCTGTACCGCCAGGTCCAGGGGTGTGCCCTCTTCTGCGGTATTGCTGTAGGACTGGGTACGCAGAAGTATCCGATCGTCGCGGCGTTCCCACTGCACGACCATGTTGGCGGTCATGCGATCACCCCCACCCCGTGCTGCCAGACCGTCCTGGGCCTTGGCGTAGCGGCTCATCACCGCCATGTCCCGATCAAGCATTTCGTCGGGAATCTCGAAGAGAATTCGATCGTCCAGGGTGTAGACATCAAACAGACCTTCATCCATATCGGCCTCGCGCAGATCCCCCTCGGAGAGACCGTCATCGGAGAAACAGGCGGAAACGAGCGGGAGAAAACAAAGGACAAGCAGACAGCGACCGGGCATGGACATGGCGTCACCTTGGAAATGAAACAGGGAATGGACGTGGCAAGAAATGAAGAAAGCCGTTCCGGTACCGCAATGGGCCGGACACAATGGACTTGGGTCACTGTAGCGGATGGAAGTTCCGAAGTCTCCCGTGCATGAAGAACGGCCCCTGGCGCCGAAGCTGCCAGGGGCCGTCATCCGGAATGCAGGCTTCCGGGGGCGAGGTGCGCCTGCGAGCTCAGGCCGCCAGGCTGGACAATCGCATCGCGAGGGTGCCTCGATCCTGATGACGCTGCTCGGGATGGGCCCGCCAGCGGAACTTGAGGCAGGTGACATGGCTATGGTCGTGTTCCGGTTGTCCGAAGCGACCGGCCAGAATCACCGGTGGTGAGTGATTGGTCTGACGCTCACGATGCCACCGCGACAGGCGATCCTTGATCTTGCCCGTGGCCCATTCCCAGATGGCGCCGGCTTCCTGCTCATCCAGGGGCACCGGCTTCCAGTGAGTCCCCATCAGGGCGCGCAGTTCGAAACCATCGTCGGCGCGGGTCAACTCGATATAGCGCGCACCGCGTGCCTCGAAATCCTTGATCAACTGATCAAACACCGGGGGGCAGTTGGTCTGGTACATGTCGTTCTCCTTGTCTGGGTTCGCATTTCTCTCGCTGTTGCCCCCAGTCTGGTATCCGAAGCGGCCCGCCTCCGTCGGGCGTCCTCGGGGCGGCATGTAGGCCTTGTCTGATACGCCGTGTGGGCGAGGACCACAGGGACTGTCATCCTCGCCTGCAGGAGCCGAAGCGCCGCGATTGCCGGGGCCTGGCCCGCCACCGCGGGCACTGGCATGATTCCGGGCTGATCCTGAAAACGGACGGAATGAGGCACATGAGTCAAAGCGAAAGCCCACAAGCGAAACCCGGAAGCCGCGCCCTGTTCCCCGAACTGGCATTCGAGGCCTATGCCAACCACGCCTCCGTATCGCCCTTGAGCACACCGGTGTGCGAGGCAATGCAGGCCGTCATGAGCGCCCAGGCGCGCGAGGGAATGGGGATCTTCCGGCGGGAAATCGAGCGGCGTGACCGCCTGCGGGCTGATTTCGGAGCCCTGATCGGGGCCACCGGCGACGATATCGGACTGGTTGCCAATACCTCGGCCGGGGTACTGGCGATTGCCCATGGCCTGCCCTGGCGCCGCGGAGACCGAATACTGGTCATGCGTGGCGAGTTCCCGACCAATGTCACGCCCTGGCAGCAGGCGGCAAGACGGCACGGGCTGGACTTGCTATGGGTGGATGCCGATGACTTCCGGGTGGATCGTGCCGCTGCACTGGACGAATTCGAACAGCATTTGTCCGACGGCGTCCGCCTGGTGGCCGTGAGCGCGGTACAGTTCACCACCGGACAACGCATGCCGCTGGCCGAGATGGGTGAGGCCTGCGCACGGCATGGCAGTGAGCTGTTCGTGGACGCGATTCAGGCGGTCGGCAGCATGCCGCTGGACGTACGCGAGCTGGGGATTCACTATCTCGCCTGCGGCAGCCACAAGTGGTTGATGGGCCCGGAGGGGGTCGGCTTTGTCTATGTGGCGCCCGACCGGGCCGAATACCTTGAAGCGGATATTGCGGCCTGGATCAGCCATGAAGACGCCTTCGCCTTTCTCAGTGAAGGCCCCGAGAGCCTGCGCTATGACCGCCCCTTCCAGCGCGGCGCACGCATGTTCGAGATCGGCACCTTCAATTCAATCGGCTGCGCCGGCCTGGAGGCGAGCATCGGCCTGATCCAATCCATCGGCCTGGAGCAGATCCACAAGCACATTCAGGCCTGGCATGACGCCCTCGAACCCGGGCTTCTTGAACGCGGTTTCGTAAGCGCCCGCATGCCCGATCAGGGAGCCCGCTCCGGGTTGCTCAGTGTGCAGCCCCCGGATGGCCGGACGGCCGCAGGCTGGGCTGAACAATTGGGCGCACGCGGCATCTCCTGCGCGAGCCCCGCCGGCTGGCTTCGTTTTGCCCCGCATTGGCCCAATGGAATTGCGGAAGCAGACAGCATTCTCCGTGCCGTGGATGAGATCCTGGCTGATCGTGACTGAGACCGGGGTTTACCGGGCGTTCGCTTGACGTCGGCGTTTGCTTTCGTACATGGCCTGGTCGGCCTGGGCGAGGATTTCCCAGACATCATACCTGGATGTATCCCAGAGCCTGACGCCGCCACTGGCACCGACGCCCTCGGGCAGTGCCGCCCTGACCCCCTTGAGCAGGCGCTTCGACAATTTCTCGGACAAGGCCTCATCCGGTGATCCGATATGGAGAGCTACCACGAATTCATCGCCGCCGACGCGTGCCACGAAGTCCTCGGCCCGGATCTGTCCGGCAATCGTCTGCGCAACCTGTTTCAGAGCCCGGTCCCCTGCTTCGTGGCCCTGTTCGTCATTGAGCTGCTTGAACTGATCCAGGTCGATGAATACCAGGGCATAGCAGGCATCGTCGGCTTCCCTGAGTTGATCGAACCACTGCTCGAGACCGGCGCGATTGGCGAGACCGGTGAGGCTGTCGCGCCGGGAGGCTTCACGGGCCAGGCGGGACTCCGTACGCAGACTCCGCTCGCGATGTTTGAGCTCCGAGATGTCAGTCAAGGTCACGAGCACACCCTCGGTGATGGGTACAGCCGAAATACGAAAATCAATATCCAGGCCCTCGTGCTGATACAATACCTCGGTGTAAAATGGCTCACCGGTTTCCGCCACCCGGCGATAGGCATCGAACAGCCCCTCTTCCGCGGTACCCGGGAATTCTTCAAGCATCCTGCGATAGACCAAGGTTTCCGGACTTCTCCCCAGAATTCTCGCCATGCGGTCATTGACAAGGTGAAACTCAAAGTCCTTTATTTGGCCGCTTCCATCCCGGACGCTGTGGAATACGACCACTCCGTTCATGGTGGTATCCAGAATTGCCTTGAATAGTTTGTTTGATTCCCTGAGCTCTCTGTAGTCTACGTCCAGGCCGGCCTCACGCTGGATGGAGATGTAATGCGTGATTTCCCCGCCATCCTCGGTGACGGGCGAGACATGAATCTCAACCAGGTGGGAGCTGCCATCCTTGCGATAATTGGCCAGGCGTACCTTGACCTTCTCGCCTCGCTCCATCGCCGTGTACAGACGTCGGCACTCTTGCGGATCAGTCAGCGGCCCTTGCAGAAAGCTCGTATCACGACCCAGCACCTCTTCGGGTGTGTAGCCGGTAAGATGCTCGACCGCAGGATTGGCATAGACGATCTTCGATCCGGACGGGTCCTGCCGCTCACTACGCAAGATGAGAACGGCATCCGTGGTATCTTCCACCGCCCGTTGGAGCAATACGGCCAACTCATTGCCAGGTAATAAACTCTTGCTCATGCAGGGGCTCCCTTGCCTGGATTCGGTCCCCGATTCTTACAGCTTGGACACGGCCGGTCCGTCGTGCGTCTGGTTGGCGGTTGATTTGCCGCGGCATGTTCAGGCGCATCCAGTCTCACCGCCATGATTGGTTACGGGTTTCGCAGACCCACCCAGAGGGCCTCAGTCGCGACCCGCGTCGAGCTCGTACTCCACTCGGTTGCGGCCATTCTTCTTGGCTCGGTAGAGCGCTTCGTCGGCCCGGGTGAACAGGGATTCCACGGTATCGCCCTCACGAATCGTGGCGACACCGAAGCTGGCAGTACATTGTTCAGCATCCAGGATTTCCAGATCGACAATGGCGTTCCGCAGGTCCTCCGCCAGCGCTGCCGCATCGGCAAGCCTGGTGTTGCGACAGAGAATGAGGAACTCCTCCCCACCCCAGCGCCCGACCGTATCCGCGGCGCGAACGCGCTCCTGGAGGAGCTTGGCCAGATCACGCAGTGCCCGATCGCCGACGAGATGACCAAAGCGATCATTCACCTGCTTGAAATGATCCACATCCATGAATATCAGACTGAAGTCGGTGCCATAACGTTCGTTTCGGCGCAGCTCGACCTCCAGCTCACTCTCGAGCCGACCACGGTTGGCAATCTGGGTCAGGGAGTCGGTACGTGCTTCACGACCCAGGCCCCGGATTCGTGAACGGGCACCGTCGAGCATGCTGTTGTAATGAGAGGCAAGCAACTGCAACTCCCGGATCAGGTGGCCACCCCCTCTCAATCTGAAGGGACGCCAGGTTTCCATGGCATGGGCGGCATCCGCAAGCGGCCGGGCAACGGTCTGGCGCAGAAAAAGGAAGGCCGTCAGCACGGCAAGGCTGAGCAATACCAGCATGATCAGGCTGGCAGTAACAATGGCCTCGCGGGTGGTGGCACCAATGTCGGTCGTGAGATCGACCTTGGCCATCACGTTCATGTCCCACTCTTCGCCGGGGATGTCCATGACGTGAAGGTAATACCTGTAAGCCTCATCATTTTTAACCCGGACCGGTTCACCCTCGTCTCTTGCCTGACGGAATCTTGACAGCGTCTCCTGCTGAAACTCATGGTGCTGCTCCAGCAGTTCCTGCTTGTCTTCCGTGTCCCGGCGGTCCGGATGCAGTGACAACAACCAGTCATCCCACATCAGGAAATGGAGCTGCACCTCGAACAGGTCCCGCTCGGACAGCTGCCGCTCCATGTTATTGAAATACTGATTCAGTGCCGGCGAAATGAACCCCAGCTCGAAGGTGTAATCGGTATCGCCGAGCGGGGAATAGGTATAGACCCTGAACTCACGGGCAGCAACTTCCAGGACAGGCGCGCTGACGACGATATCATCACGCTCGTGGGCACGTTCGATCATGGTCCTGCCATCAAACAGGGCCGGAAGGCTGAAGTCGAGATCCTCGTCGGGCGGATA
>SLND01000040.1 GCA_007133205.1 Natronospiraceae bacterium
ACGATCACACGGGTCTGCCCCAGAACATGACGGTAATGGGTCCGGGACCCCGAGATGCCGGTCAGCAGCAGGCACTTGTTTGCGCCGCCGCGTCCTGCCCAGGAGACGGCCAGCCAGGCTTCCAGCAGTCGCGCCGGCAGGGAGCGACCAGCAAGAGCCAGTTGGACCGCGGTTTCCTCCGGGGTGGCCAGGCGCAGCATGGACAGTGGCAGGCGCTGCTGTATGAGCTCGCGCGCCGCCCGGACGCCGCAGTCCCAGTCGGGGAAGAACCAGGCCTGGAATGCTTCTCGTTCCGGCAGGGGAGAGATCCTGACATCGATCTCGGTCAGGATCCCCAGCCGGCCCTCTGAACCGAGTACCAGCTCGCGCAGGTCCGGCCCGGCAGCCGAAGCGGGAAAGGGAGGCAGATCCAGCGGGCCGTCCAGGGTCTCCAGGCGGCCTCCGGCAAAGAGCTGCTCGATGCGCCCGTAGCCGAGAGACTGCTGGCCACTGGAGCGGGTCGCGACCCAGCCACCCAGGGTGGAGTATTCGAAGGACTGGGGGTAATGACCGAGGGTAAAACCGTGGGCGCGGAGCTGGGCTTCGACCTGGGGCCCTGTGGTTCCCGCCCCGAAACGCGCGATACGACTGACTGGATCGATATCCAGCAGCCGGTTCATGCGGCCGAGATCCACGCTCAGGACCGGCCGTTGCGAGGCCGGTGGATTGATATGTCCGGCCACACTGGTGCCACCGCCGCAGGGAATCACCAGCCAGTCCTGTTCGCGCGCCCGGGTCAGCAGCCGCCGGACTGCTTCTGTCGATTCCGGTTGGGTCACCGCGTCGGGCACCGGGCCGGGCTTTCCGCTGCGCAGGGCCAGCCAGTCCGGCAGGCTGTGTCCACGCGCGTGGCGAAGGCGGGTTTCCGGATGAATGTCGAGCTCTGGTTGCTCGTGCAGACGGGAGGGGGGCAGTGCCGCGCAGGTCTCGGTCAGACTGGCCTCTGCCAGCGGCTGACCGGGCCCGAGTCGGCCGCTCAGATAATCCCGCGCGGATCCGGGCAGGGGATATTCCACCCGGGTATCTCCCCATCCATTCCAGCGTCGCATGGCCTCCTCCGAGAGCGCGCCACCCGTGAGCGGCATCACCATCGAGCATGGGTCGGGACACGGGCGCGTATGGAGCTTATGGTATGAATTACAGGGCCGGGTGGCTGTGTCGACAGACGCCGAATCCATGGACCAAATACGCCAGCACGGTCTTCGCAACCATGTCTCGACGCCCATATGTCTGAGGAATAATCCAGTCGTGAATGATTCAGACGTGAAGGACGCAAACCTGGGGCAGGTGGCCGTGGCCGCGGTCAATCAGTATCTGCGCCATGCCCGCGCCATCGGCCTGGATCCCGACGCCGCGGCCCGGGCGGCCGGGATTCCAGCGGGAAAGCTGGAACGGGTGGACGAGCGCATCACGGGCGCACAGTTCCAGGCCGTGGTGCGCTGGCTGACCGAAACCTCCGGGGACCCGCTCCTCGGCCTGCGCAGTGGCGAATTCGTCCAGCCCGGCTCCTATGCGGTCCTGGGCTACATCACCATGAGCTGCCAGACCCTGGGCGAGGCAATTGCCCTGATACGACCCTACGAGCGACTGGTCGGGGACATGGGGGTGACCCGCTTCGTGCAGCGGGGCGGGGCGTCCTGGCTCCACTGGGAATGCCGTTATGCGGATCCCCTGGTCTGGCCCCAGGTCGTCGACAACGTCTTTGCGTCCTGGATCAACTATGGCCGCTGGCTGGCCGATCAGGAAGCGGCGGCACCGGAGAGGGTGGAGCTGGAACGTGACAGTCCGGGTGGGGAGCTGGAGCGGGAATACCACCGGCGCTGGGGTTGCGAGGTCCGTTTCGCTTGTGCCCAGAACCGGCTGATCCTCAAGCCGAAACAACTCGGCTGGCCGCTCCGGCAACCGGATCCCGCGCTGCGCCGAACCCTGGAGGAACATGCCCGGGCGGAGATGGCGAAGCTGGATGAGGGCGAAAGCGACCTGCTCACCCGTGTGCGCAATGCCATCCGCCGGGAACTGCAGGCGGGAGTCAGCCGCCAGGACCTGGTGGCGGAACGCCTGGGGATGTCATCAAGAACCCTCCAGCGTCGGCTGGGGAGCCTGGGCCTGGAATATCGCCAGGTGCTGGACGGTGTGCGACGCGAGATGGCCGAAGCCTATCTGCGGGACATGGAGCTGCCCGTGGGCGAGATCGGGGCCCGGCTGGGATTTGCCGAACTGCGTTCGTTCTATCGCAGTTTCCGGCGCTGGACGGGCACTACCCCGCGGGCGTGGCGCAGGCAGCAGGGTCGTGCCCCAAATGAGGGGTGAAGAGTTATTGGAAATAACGAGTTACGTGGGAAATATAAAGTACATTATGGCCTCGGTGGGCGATGCCAAAAATACGCTAATCGATATCCGGCAGGGAGGATGTTGACGTAACGGTGCAGATCATCACTCAGTCAGTTGTTTCCCAGGCCAGAGATGGGAGCGTTACACCAAGTTCGCGAATACGCGATCGGTAAGCACGGCCCAGGTGACTATTCAAAGCAGAGGTCTGGCGCCGAACAGGGTATTCCAGGACTGTGTGCGCCATGGATGGCGCACCCAGAGCCCCCAGGGAAGGGTTTACGGCGATCCTGGAATACCCTGTCGGCGATAAAGGCCGGAACTCCCCCCGTCACCGGCAACGAAGGGTCCTGACTCCAAGGCAAGCATGAGCGCGTAGCTGGTTTGCCGCAGTCAATCCTGACCGGTCTGCGCTTCGGCTTCCTCCTCGAGTTCCTCGGCCTCGCGCGCGACTGCCTCGGCTTCACCCTCGATGGCGTCGAGCTCGCCCTCTATTTCGCCCATCTCGCGTTCCGCTTCCCGCTGGATCTCCCGCTGTTCTGATTCGGGACGATCGGCGGCTTCCTCCAGGTCGCGCTCGAGTTCACGCTCTCGTGCCTCGAGTTCACCGATCTTGCGCTCGTGCTCCTCCTCAAGCTCGTCGAGGCGCTCGATGGTGGTGAGTTCGTCCTCGAGTTCGCCGACTTCCCGTTCCAGCTCCCGGCGTTCGGCCTCCGGGCGGTCGCCGGCCTGTTCCAGTTCGCGCTGTTTCTCGGCCAGCTCAGCCTCCACCTCATCACGCTCACGTGCCGGGGCGTCGGCATATTCCGCCATGTCGCGTTCGGCACTGCGGATCTCGCGTTCGCGTTGCTCGCGCTCCCGCTTCGCTTCCCGCTGCGGCGCGGTAAGCTCCTGTTCCGCCTCATCAACCTCCCGCTCGGCATCGGCGCGGCGCCGTTCCGCATCGCGCTCGGTGTCGGCACGTCGTTCCTCGGCTTCAGCCTCGACGTCGTCGATTTCTTCCTCAAGGTAGGCACAGCCGGTAAACGCCACTGCCAGTGCCACCAGGGTAATTCCCGTCCACTTCATAAACCCCTCCCGTATCAGGATTCCGTCTGGATTCTCGTCGGTCCATGAAAGACCGCAAGGGGCCCATTAAAGACCGCAAGCCGCTCGCGAGCAAGCGAAAGCACAAGGGCTTGGCCGCATCGACCGAATGGGCCATTCTGAGCGCAATGAGTACCGATTCCGTCTACCGCCAGGAGGACTGCCGATTCGAGTATGACCGGGAAGACCTGGTCGGCCGCCTCGGCAGCATCCTGGATGATCCGCAGGCGCTGATCACGAGCGAGGAGGCGCTGCGTGCCTACGAGACCGACGGGCTGTCCGCCTATCGCGAGCTTCCGGTCGCCGCGGTGATTCCCCGCTCGGTCGAACAGGTGTGCGCCATCCTGCGCCTGTGCCAGGAACTGAAGGTCCCGGTAGTGGCCCGTGGCGCCGGGACCAGTCTCTCGGCAGGTGCCTTGCCTCACCCCCAGGGCCTGCTCCTGAGCCTGGCGCGCTTCAACCGCATCCTGGAGATCGACGCGGAGCGCCGCATCGCGCGGGTGGAGCCCGGGGTACGCAATCTCGCGGTAAGCGAGGTGGCTGCCCCTCACGGTCTCTACTACGCCCCGGACCCGTCCTCGCAGATTGCCTGCACCATTGGCGGCAATATCGCCGAAAACGCCGGGGGCGTGCACTGCCTGAAATACGGACTCACCGTGCATAACGTGCTCGAAGTAACCCTGGCGACCATGGACGGGGAACTGGTGACGTTCGGTGGCGCGGGCGAGGAAGGACCCGGTTGCGACCTGCTGCCCGCGATCATCGGCTCGGAGGGAATGCTGGGCGTGGTGCTGGAAGCCACGGTGCAGCTGCTCCCGGAACCACCGTGCCGACGGGTGATGCTGGGGGCCTTCGAGACAGTGGAGCAGGCTGGCGATGCGGTCGCCGACATCATCGCAGCCGGCATTATCCCCGCCGGGCTCGAGATGATGGACGGCCCCGCAATCCGGGCCGCCGAGGATTTTGTTGCTGCCGGCTACCCGGTCGACGCCGCCGCGATCCTGATCTGCGAGCTGGACGGCATGCCGGCCGAGGCCGACGCCCAGGTCGAGCGGGTGCGGGCAGTGATGGAGGACCATGGCGCCGGCGAGGTCCGGGTCGCCGCCGACGAGAGCGAGGCGCAGCGGCTCTGGGCCGGACGCAAGGCGGCGTTTCCGGCGGTGGGGCGGATATCGCCGGATTATTACTGCATGGACGGCACCATTCCGCGCAAGCATCTGGCGACGGTTCTGGCACGGATGCGGGAGATGGCCTCGGAATATGGGCTGCGGGTGGTCAACGTCTTTCACGCCGGCGATGGCAATCTCCACCCGCTGGTGCTTTACGACGCCAACGTGCCGGGAGAGCTGGAGCGGACCGAGGAGCTGGGCGGGAAGATCCTGGAGCTGTGCGTGGCCATGGGCGGCACCATCACGGGCGAGCACGGTGTGGGCATGGAGAAGATCAACCAGATGTGCGTGCAGTTTTCCGATGCCGAACGCGAGCAGTTCCTGGCCCTGAAACGCGCCTTTGACCCGGACGGCTTGCTCAACCCCGGCAAGGGGGTGCCGAGCCTGAACCGCTGTGCGGAGTTCGGCGCCATGCATGTTCATGGCGGCAAGCTGCCGCTCCCGGATCTGGACCGCTTCTGAGGGAAAACTGCAGGAAAATGACGGCAAATGTGGACCATGGCGAGGAGATCCGGGCGCGTGTCGAGGCTGCCTTCCAGGCCGGCCGTCCCCTGGTCCCGACGGGGCATGGCAGCAAACGATTTCTCGACAGCGATCGGGAAGGGGAGGTCCTGTCTCTCGCTCAGCACCGCGGCATCGTCAAGCACGAGCCCACCGAGCTGATCCTTACCGCCCGCGCTGGCACGCCGCTGGCGGAAATCGAGGCGGCGCTGGCGGAGGCGGGGCAGATGCTGGCGTTCGAGCCACCGCGATTCGCCGGTCACGGCACCCTGGGCGGGGCCGTGGCGACCGGCCTGGCCGGACCGCGGCGGCCCTTTGCCGGGCGGGTGCGGGATTTCGTCCTGGGGACCCGCTTCGTCAACGGGCGCGGCGAGGCGCTGCGATTTGGTGGCGAGGTGATGAAGAATGTCGCCGGCTACGATGTCTCGCGCCTGATGGTGGGAGCAATGGGCAGCCTGGGGGTATTGCTGGAAATCACACTCAAGGTTCTGCCGCGGCCCGAATGCGAGCGGGCACTCGTGCTGGAACTGGGCCCTGAGGAAGCTTTCCGCCACGTTGCCGCCTGGGAAGCCGAGGGCCTGCCCGTGAGTGGCAGTGCTCACGACGGCCTGAGATTGCATCTGCGCCTTTCCGGGGCGGAATCGGCGGTGGCCGAGGCGGTGCGCCGGACCGGTGGCGAGAACGACTCTCCCGGCTTCTGGGAGGCGCTGCGTGACCATGAGCTGGACTGGTTCCGGAACCTGGATGGCCCGCCCTGGCGGGTGGTGTTGCCCGCTGGACGACGGTTGCCCGAGGGGCTGGCCAAGCGGGTACTGGCTGACTGGAATGGGCGCCAGCTCTGGCTCGACCGGGTAGACGATCCAGTGAGGCTGGAAGAGGCCGCCGCCGCGGTCGGGGGCAGCCTGATGCGCTTCGGTGCCTGCGGTCGGGGCGGACAGCGGCGTCCGGAGGCGAGGCCCGGGCGCGAACGCCTGGAACGCCGGGTGAAGGAGGCTTTTGACCCGGCAGGGATACTCAATAGCGGGGCCAATTGATGCAGACCCATCTCGCCGATTTCATACGCGACAGCGATACCGGACGGGAGGCGGAACGCATTCTGCGATCCTGCACCCACTGCGGCTTTTGCCTGGCCACCTGTCCCACCTACCAGGAGCTCGGTGACGAGCTGGATTCCCCGCGCGGACGGATCTATCTGGTCAAGCAGGTTCTGGAGGGCGCCGAGCCCGGGGAGGTGACGCAACGTCATCTGGATCGCTGCCTGAGCTGCCGGGCCTGCGAAAGCACCTGCCCGTCGGGCGTGCAATACGCGCGCCTGGCCGACATCGGCCGGGAAGTGATCGAGGGGCGGGTTCCCCGCCGCAGGGACCGTTTGCTGCGCTGGTTCCTGTGCCGTGTGGCCGTGCGCCGGCACCTGTTCGCCGGCCTGCTGACACTGGCTCGTATGGCCCGGCCCCTGGTCCCTGCCCGGCTTCGCCATGGTCTTCCACCGGTTGCTCCCCGGACTCGCTGGCCGGACCCGCCCGCCTCATCGCAAGAGCGGGTGGTGCTTCTGGAAGGTTGCGTCCAGCCGGCGATGACTCCCGCTACCCACCCGGAGACGGCCCGGTTGCTGGGCGAGGCGGGGATAGAGACCGTGCGGGTACCGGCCGCCGGCTGCTGCGGGGCGCTTGCCCAGCACCTGGGGCACGCGGAACAGGCGCGCCGACAGGCAAGGCAAAACATAGATGCCTGGTGGCCGCAGATCGAGGCCGGTGCAGCGGCGGTGGTGGCGAATGCCAGTGGCTGTGCGCTGCAGCTTGCGGATTACGGGCGGCTATTGACCAATGACCCGGCGTACGCAGAAAAGGCAAGAAAAATCAGTAAAATAACAAGGGATCCTGTGGAGTTGCTTGAAGCTGATGCTGCGCGTGTAAAGGCGCGCGAGGGTTTCCCCCGCCGCATTGCCTTTCACGCCCCCTGCACGCTCCGCCACGGGCGTGGCCTGCACGGTCGGATCGAGACCCTGTTGCACCGGGCCGGCTTCGAGCTCACCCCCGTAGGGGAACCGCATTCCTGCTGTGGTTCGGCCGGGAGCTATTCGCTGCTGCAGCCGGAGCTGGCCGACCGCCTGCGCCGGCGAAAGCTGGACAATATCGAGCCGGCAGGGCCGGAGTTGATTGCCACCGCCAATGTCGGCTGTCAGACCCACCTGGGAGCCGCCTCACAGGTACCGGTCCGTCACTGGGTGGAACTGGTGAAAATCTGCTGATTGATCGATTCGCACCGGGAGGCCGGGACCGTACGAACACGGTTGGCCAAAACCTTTTGCTGTACCTCGGTAAGCGCTGAAACAGGGTGTTTATGCGCTTTTGCAGTATCCTTTCAAGGAGGCAAAGGACGGGGTGGGCAAGGCCATGAACAGTTCCGATGACAAGGTACTGGTGATCCACGACGAGCGGATGCTGCAGCATCGCCCGGACGTGGATGAACGCTTTCTTCCCGGACGCCTGGACCGGCGGGTGCGGGAGATCCTGGATGGCCTGGCCGTGAAATGGCATTACCCCGAGCATCCGGGGCGCCTGAGTGCCATTACACAACGGCTCGAGGCCAATCCGCTGCCCGGAATATCCTTTCGTGAAGGGCGGCCGGCAAGCAACGCGGAACTGGCGCGGGTGCATACGCGTTCCTACCTGCGCGAGATTGATCGCCTGCGGGATCAGCACGCCTGGCTGGATGTGGACACCACGGCGGTGTCGCCCGGCAGTGTCGAGGCCGCGGAAGTGGCCGCCGGATCCGCCATTGTTGCGGTGGAAGCGATCATTCACGGCGAGGCGCAAAGCGCCTTCGCCCTTTGTCGGCCACCCGGCCACCATGCCGAATCGGTTCGCGCCCGCGGGTTCTGCCTGTTCAACAACGTCGCGGTGGCGGCGGCCCATGCCCGGGAAGCGCTGGGTTGCGAGCGGGTTCTGGTGGTGGACTGGGACGCCCACCACGGAAACGGTACCCAGGAGATCTTCTGGGCTTCGCCCGGCGTGATGCTGGTGGATTTTCACCGCGCCGCGCCCTTTTATCCTGGCTCGGGGCATCTCACAGATGTGGGCGCCGGCCTGGGAGAAGGTTATACGGTCAACGTGCCCCTGCCCGGGGAAGTGGGGGATCTCGGCATGCTGCGTGCGTTCCGTGAGGTGCTGGTGCCGGCAGCGGACTGGTTTCAGCCTGATCTCATCCTGGTGTCAGCCGGATTCGACCCGCATCGGCTGGACCTGTGCATGAACCTGACGCATGACGGCTTTCGCAACATGACCCGGGTGATCCAGGAGCTGGCCGCGCAACACTGTGACGGCCGGGCCGCCTTCGTGCTGGAAGGGGGCTATCACCTGGACGCCCTGTCCCAGGGCGTGCGGGCCGTGCTGGAAACCCTGGCGGGTGGCAGCGTGCCTGAGCTGGTTGAACCCGGTTACCCGGAGGTGGAAGAGGCCGCAGCCTTCCACCGCGGTGCGTTCAGCGAGGAACCCTGAGGCCGGATCATAGAATCACCGGCTCCGGTTCCAGCCGGATGCCGAATTCCGATTCGACCGTATCCCGGATCTGCTCGGCCAGGCGCCACAGTTCGCTCCCTTTGGCGCCACCGTAGTTGACCAGAACGAGTGCGTGGCGCTCCGAAACGCCGGCATTACCCGATCGTGTGCCGCGAAAGCCGCAGTACTCGATCAGGTATGCCGCCGAGATTTTCGCCCGGTCTCCTTCAAGAGCGAATACCGGCAGTTCCGGATGGTCGTGCTTCAATTCATCGGCCTTGCTGGTGTTCACCACCGGATTCTTGAAAAAGCTGCCGGCGTTGCCAATCTCGGCGGGATCGGGCAGCTTGCGTCGGCGCAGGGTTTCCACCGCCAGGGCGACGTCGGCAGGGGCAGGCTTATCAACGCCCAGCTTATCCAGCATGTCGCGCACGCCGGGATAATGAATCCGTGGTGTGCCCGAGCGCGGCAGAACCAGATCCAGTTCGGTGATGATCCAGCGTCCGGGATGGCGCTTGAAAATGGAATCGCGATAGGCAAAGGCGCAGGCCTCTCGGTCGAGCCAGACGAATTCACCGGCCTCGCTGTCCCAGGCATGCACGGCGTCGACGAACTCTTCCAGCTCGGTACCGTAGGCCCCGATGTTCTGGAAAGGTGCGGCGCCCACTGAACCGGGGATCAGGATCAGGTTCTCCAGTCCGGCGTAGCCCTGATCGAGCGACCAGCGCACGAACTGGTCCCAGTTCTCGCCGGCACTGACCCGAATACGGTCGTGCTTCCCGCGCCGGGTCTGTACCTCGATACCCCGGTTTTCCATGGCCAGCACCAGGCCCGGAAAGTCACGGGTGAACAGGACATTGCTGCCGCCGCCCAGGATCAGCCGGGGCAGGCTCTGGAACTGTGTGTCTGCAGTGAGCTCCGGGATGGCGTCCCGGTCCATGACCCGTGCGAGCCAATGGGCACGTGCAGGCACCCCGAAGGTGGTGCGCTCGGCAAGCTGGGCATCGGGTATCACCTGGTAGCCCTGCTTGTCCCCATTGTTGGCCCGTTTGTTGTGCTGTTCGTCTGCGGATTGAGGCATGTCGGGTCCGGAGTCGGAAGTGCAGGCGGCATTGTACCGCCTTCGCGGCATGTTTCCCGGTGCGGCTCCGGAACCGGGTCTGTCAGTACCGGGACGGTCCATGGAAGCCGGGCAGGGTCCAACCGGATTGCGGGATACGCTATCCTGCCCGCCCCGTGTACCGCTATGGAGTCGAGGCGCATGTTCATTGATCAGGCATCCAATCCTGTTCCCATCATTCCGCTGACCGAGTCGAGCCTGGAAAACTGGCTGGAAACGGCGGCCGAGGACCGAAAACGCTGGGTACGGGCGAGTGGTTTTCGGGCCCGGCCGGGAACCTCGCTCTTGATGCCTGACGGCGATGGGGAGCTGGCCTGCGTGTTGAGCGGGCATGTGCCGGAAGAGCGGCTGTGGTCCCTGGCTCATCTGCCGGGG
Source organism: Natronospiraceae bacterium (assembly GCA_007133205.1). Lineage (GTDB taxonomy): Bacteria > Pseudomonadota > Gammaproteobacteria > Natronospirales > Natronospiraceae > SLND01. The sequence goes on from SLND01000040.1 coordinate 10,116, forward strand.
GTGTTGCCGAAGGGGGAGTATCGCTTGCAGAGCGGCTGGAGCGCGGAGGAAGAGGCCCGGGCCGCGCTTGGCTGGGGCCTTGGTGGCTACCGTTTTGATCGCTATCGGAAGCTTGAGCATCCCGAGGCGCGGCTGGTGTTGCCCGAAGGGCGGGAGCGGGAAGTACGCATCCTGTTCGAGGCCGCCACGCAGGTGCGAAACCTGGTGAATACACCGGCCATTGATCTTGGACCCTCGGATCTGGCCGATGAAGCACGGGATCTGGCGAGGGAATTCGGCGGCAAGTGTCGTGTGATTGAAGGCAGGAAACTGGCGGAAGAGTTTCCCGCGGTGCACGTGGTGGGGCAGGCTTCAAGCCGTCCGCCATGCATGATCCGCATGGAATGGGGCAGACGCGAAGATCCGGTTCTGGCGCTGGTGGGCAAGGGCGTGATCTTCGATTCCGGTGGGCTCAACATCAAGCCCGGGGCGGGCATGGTGACAATGAAAAAGGACATGGGTGGTGCGGCGCATGTCCTTGGTCTGGCCCGCATGATCATGGCCCTTGGACTGAAAGTCCAGTTGCGGGTGTATATTCCCGCGGTGGAAAACGCGATCGCGGGCAATGCCTACCGACCCTCGGACATCATCCGCACGCGTAACGGCACCAGCGTGGAGATTGGCAATACCGATGCCGAAGGCCGGGTGATTCTTTCCGATGCCCTGAGCTGGGCCTGTGAAGAGGGCGCGGAGCGGATCATTGATTTCGCGACACTGACGGGAGCGGCCCGCGTCGCCCTGGGTGAGGATCTGCCGCCGATCTATGGCCGTGATGGTGCCGCAGTCCGTGCCATCCAGGAATCCGCTTTCCGCGAAGAGGATCCACTCTGGCACATGCCGCTGTACAAACCCTACAAGCAGCAGATACAGCCACCACTGGCGGACATTTCGAATACCGGCACCACGCCCATGGGGGGCAGTGTGCTCGCCGCGCTCTTCCTCGATCACTTCGTGGCTGCCGAGGTCGACTGGTACCACCTGGATGTCTTTGCCTGGAACCTGAATGACCGTCCGGGCCGTCCCAAGGGCGGCGAGGCTCAGGGGCTGCGTGCGATCTGGGCATGGTTGTGCGAACAGTACGGCAGATCCGGTGATGGCGGGGAAAAGACATGAGTGAAACAGCACGCACGGCCCTGGTGACCGGTGCGGCCCGTCGCCTGGGCCTGTATCTGACCGAGCAGCTTCTCGAGGACGGCTGGCGGGTATTCGCACTGAGTCGCCAATCCTCGCCGGAACTGGACGCCCTGCAACGTGAGACACTCAGAATCATCAGAGCCGGAAGCTATGAGCTGTCTGCGCTGCAGCAGGCGATGGCAGCGATTCAAGAGACGGCGGATTCACTGGACCTGATGGTCCACAATGCCTCCATGTTCGAAAAGGATCAGTTCGAAAAGGAACGGGAGGCAGGGGAGGATGTCGCCGGCTTTCTTGATCGCCTTTATCAGGTTCACATGCGCATGCCCGTGATCCTGAACGAGGGACTCAGGGACCTGCTTCATCGTGGTGAGGGCGCCTGCGTGGTGAACGTCACGGATATCTATGCCGAGAACCCCAATCCGGATTATGGGCTGTACTGTTCCACCAAGGCGGGGCTGGAAAATCTCACGAAAAGCTATGCCCGCAAATGGGCACCGAAGGTACGTGTCAACAGTATTCAGCCGGGGCCCATTCGCTTTCTCCCGGGGGAGCAGAATGCGCAGGAGCGCAAGACGATTCTGGCAGAAACGCCCATGGGTTCAGAAGGTGGCTTCTACCCAATCTATCAGGGCCTGCGGTTCATCATCGAGAATGCGTATCTCACGGGCAGCGCGATCAAGATAGATGGTGGCCGGTCGATCGGGCAGGGGTGATTCATAAGCGACAATGGGCGCCACCTGTCCGCGGCCTTCGATAACGGGTCTCAGGTAAGGTTCGGTGATCCGGCTGGCCATGCCGGGATCGAAGCTCGGCGCAGAGGAAAGAATATCGATGTCGCAGATTCGGTCCTTCCGGCTGCTGTCGGGATCGGCACGATCGCGTCCCAGGCGAACCTCGATGGTTTCGAATCGTTGTTTCAGTCCCGGCAGCTCCAGGGATGAGTACAGAGTCAGTACGCCATTGATGAACCGCGCATTGGTAGCAATGCCCACCGGTTCGGTATAAAGGGGCGGGTACAGCCAGAGCACCGGGGTGACTTCACCGATCTCCTCCAGGGTGCGACCGATGCTGTTCACCGGGTCAATATTCGAGCCGATGGATATCCAGTAATACATCAATGATGTTCCACCCGGGGTCAGTCTGAGTCTTCCACCCGTTCGAAGTGGTCGAAAAGCAGCCTGGGTTCGTCAAAATGCCGGCGTCCGGCAAAGGCAATGGCGTGACGGCCGGGCTGGCGCATGGCGCCGGCGGACTGGACCCCCATGGGCCAGAGCAGCCAGCGCTCCGGGCGGTCGGTGGTCGGCACCAGGCCATCGGGTTGATACAGGCTCTTGCGTCCACGGGGATGGGGAAGACTGCGCAGGGAATCGGCAGCTTCCACCGGCATGCGGAGATTGCTGTCGGCGCCATCCGTGGTGTCCACGCCAATCAGGTAATGGCTGGCGCTGTCGCGCGTCAGCCGAATGCGATCCTCGTCCGACGCTGAGTCCGGTAACGGTGGACCAAGGAAGGCCGGTTCCCCGCCAGGCCGATCATCACGGGGCTGGAGCGCCGAACCGGGAAAGGCCATGTAGTAGCAGCCACAGGTGTGTACGCTCTCCCCGGCAAGTACTTCGCCATCTTCGTCCAGAGTGATCCGCCAGATGAGTCCGTCCAGACGCCCGGCCAACAAGCGGTCGAGGAAACCATTGTCGGCCGGTCTTTCCGGGAACCAGACCATGTAATTGAGCTGGAGTACCGGCTCGTCATCGAAACGTGCGTAGGAGATATAGCGGAATTCCACCGGGGATTCGATATCGACATCCGGCAGATGCGGATACTGCCAGACGGGGCGGCCGATCCGGTCGGCCCGGGTCGCGGTGCGTACCCGCCACACAGGTGCGTGGGCGTCCAGCAGCGCTTCCTTGTCCGCCGCTTCCGGCTGTGGAATGCCAAGGGCATCCCGGTCGAGGTCGCCGGGAGCCGGAGCCGCGCCTGGGTCGTCGTAGCTGCCGACATGGCTACGCCAGAGTTGGCCGGGGCCGGTTTCGTGAGTGGTTTCCAGGGCTTCGGCCTGGTCATCATGCAGGTTGTGCACACCGAACAGCACGAACCAGCGGGTGATCGGGTAGATTCCGAAGAAGCGTGCGGCCCGGCTGTAGTCATCGGGTACTTCAGCCTGCCGGCGCAGTCGATCCTGCAGCTCCGGATTCTGCATCACCTGGCGGTTCAGCATTTCGCCGCATTCGGCAAGCGGCGCCAGGATGTCATCCACGGCCTCATCATCCGGGGCATAGCCGGTCAGGTTGGCGGTTTCGTAGCGACGGGATTCCAGGTCCAGCTCGCGTAGATGGCCAAGCCAGGCTTCCCATTCGGATTCACTGTCGAGTTCGGCACTCCAGCTGGCGAGAAATCGGTTGGCCCGCAGCCAGGGAAAGTCGCGGATGCGTGCATTGCCGCCATCGCCAACGTCGTGATCGTCAATACGCTGGTCAAACTCCTGGAAATCCTTGACACAGGCGGCGTGATCTTCCGCCAGATCCAGTCGGTCCGGCAGGGTGGCACATCCACCAAGCAGCAAGCCGGCCGCGATCGCGGCGGGCCATGCATATCTGTTGTTCTGCTGCGTCGTGCTATGCACGGTCTCTCCCTGTGTCCTTCCGGCTTGCCCACGAATGCTAGCATGCGCGTTTGGTAGTCGACACGGGGCTGTACAGGAACAGCAATGGCCTATCTCATTTTCGTGACGGCCCTCTGGGCCTTCTCCTTCAGTCTGATCGATGTCTATCTTGCCGGGCAGGTGGACAGTGATTTTGCGGTATTGAGCCGGGTGGTGCTGGCGGGGCTGCTTTTCCTGCCCCTGGCCCGCTGGCGGGGATTGCCCGTGCCATTGCTGTCGGGCACCGTCCTGGTGGGGGCATTGCAGTTTGGCCTGACCTATCTGTGTCTCTACCGGTCCTTTGCCTACCTGACCGTCCCGGAAGTCCTGTTGTTTACCGTGACCACGCCCCTGTGGGTCGCGCTGATCGACGACGCCCTCTACCGGCGGTTTTCGCCTGTGGCACTGCTGGCCGCAATCATGGCCGTGATCGGGGCGGGTGTCATGCGTTATGACGGGATTACCGGCGACTTTCTGGTGGGTTTCGTCCTGATCCAGGCGGCCAATTTCGCCTTTGCCGCGGGCCAGGTGGGTTACAAGCACCTGAACCGGAAATTTCCGGTCGATGTGCCGGCCTGGCGCTTCTTCGGTTATTTCTATCTCGGCGGTCTGGCCGTCTCCCTTCCGAGTTTCCTCCTGTTTGGTGACCCGCAGATGCTGCCGGAGACCGGTGTGGAGTGGGGAGTGATCCTGTGGCTGGGACTGGCGGCGTCGGGCCTGGGCTTGTTCCTCTGGAACCGGGGCGCCTGTCTGGTGGACGGGGGCACCCTGGCGGTGATGAACAATGTCCTGATACCTGCCGGCCTGCTGGTGAATCTTCTGCTGTGGGATGAAGGCACCGATCTGCTGCGGTTGGCAATCGGCTCGGGGGTGATCCTGCTGTCCCTCTGGTTCAACGCGCGCTTTTCCCGCCATGCGGTGCTGCAATGGCGCGGCACGGAACGGCGGGCGGGTCAGGATGCCTGACGCCCGGATTGCGGTGCATGCCCGCAAGTCGTGCACTACCTGAGCATTGCGTTTGGGATGGTACCCCTTCTACACGGGTGACGGGTGGCGCTCCGATCAGATTTCGAATACGTGGTCAGAAAAGCACGGCCCAGGTGACCACCCAAAGATAAGGCCCTGATGCCGACAGGGTAGTCCAGGACTGGGTGCGCCATGGATGGCGCACCCAGAGCCTCCAGGGAAGGATTCACGGCGATCCTGGACTACCCTGTCGGCAATAAAGGGCCGGAACGCCCCCGTCACCGGCAACGAAGGGTCCGATCTCTAATGCAACTAGATAGTTAGGCTAGGTCCCTCGGTAACTCACACTGTGGCAGAGCCAATCAGGGAGTCCGCTCCAGTACCCGCGGCTCGCCGTCGCCATCAATGGTCTCCAGCCGGATCGGTCGACGCCAGACCTCCTGGACATAGTCCAGAACCCGTGCAGCACGTTTCAGGTCCAGTCCACGCCCATCGATGGCGTGCTCATGACCCAGCAGGAGACTGCCGTCCATGGTCATGTCCAGGACCCGGACACGGGGTGCCCCGAAGTTGAATTTGGGGGCCAGAATCTGTTCCCTGATCCGGTCGATATCCATGCTGTCGATGCTGTACTGGATTCGACGGCCGGCCAGTTCCTTGCGCTTGTAACTGAACAACTTGAGCTCCCGCGCCAGCGGTTCATCCAGGTAGTTGCGGACGAAACTGAAATCATCGTCCTGGCGGCGGATTTCCATGGCCTTTTCGAGGCCGTGCGTTTCGATGATGTGTTCCCAGATCACGAAACCAAGATGATAGGGATTGATCTGGAGCGACAGCTTCTGTTCATCACCGAAGGGGCGCACCACGCTGGAGTGGGTCCGGATTGCATCCAGGTAGAGTTCGTGGGGCAGAAAATCCGCCTCCCGGAGCAGCCGTGCATGCCAGTAGCTCGCCCAGCCTTCGTTCATGATCTGGCAGGCAAAGACCGGATAGAAGTAGAAGGATTCCTCGCGCACGTCGAGGAAGATATCCCGTTCCCAGTCTTCCATGTCCGGGGCGTACCGGGCAATGAACCACAACAGGTCATTTTCCGGATGGGGCGGACATGAGGCGGGACTGTGTTCAGTTGTTTCTTCCAGCGTGTTTTCTCCGGGCAGGCGGGCGTACTTGTCCCCGAAACCACCCCCGGACGATGGCGCCGGTGTCCCTTCCTGCTTTTCCGCCCTGGACGAATAGGGCTGGCGGTGGAGGCCGCGGTGAATATGGACATGAGGTTCCAGTGCCAGCGCGGCATCGAGTACCGCTTCGACCCGTTCCTGCCCATGCGTATCGAGTGCGCCCTGGATCCGGTGCGCCCGTTCCGCGGCCTGTTCCACCACGTTCCAGCCCACCTGTTCCTGCATGCTCACGAACAGCTCATTGCAGCGGGAAAAATCGGCGTGTCCCAGCACGTGTGCGGTGACCAGGGCATTCTCGGCCAGTGCGTTTTCTTCCACCAGGTAGGCCCGATTCGGATTGCCGGGGAAGACGACTTCGAAGATCTTTGAATGCCCCATTCGGTGTTGAATGTGCTGGTAGATATAGCGCACGCCGAAGGACCAGTGGGGCATCCTTACGGGTAGACCATAGACGGCGACTTCCATCATGAAGCTGCCTGGAACGAGCTCATAATCGACGGGGTGAAACTGCAAGCCCGCCTCCCGGGCCATGGCCTCGAACTCCTTGCCATACCGGCTCAGCGTTTCGTGCTGATGCTCGTGATTGCAGCAGTCAGTCATGGGCATGCTCCTCTGCCTGGCCGCGGAACAGTTCCTTGATGGCAGCAAGGAGGTCCTTGTTGCCGTGCAGCGTGAAGGAGTTGACCGGAAGGTCCAGAGATTTCAGGGAGCGAAAAACCCGTCCCATGGGGGATTTCCCCTGCTCGAGATGATTGTTGGGTGTCTCGATGAAACCGATGAAGTTCACCGTCTCGCACAGGCGCATCAAGACTTCACGTGCAGCGTCCTGGTCATCACCGAAGTTGTCGCCGTCGGATGCATAGAAGACGTATTGATTGTATTTCGAGACCGGAAACCGGTCTTCCAGAATTTCCTCCACCTTTCGAAAGGCTGTGGACGAGACCGTTCCGCCTGTCGCCCGCACACTGAAGAATTCTTCCTCGGAAAATTCCCAGGCCTCATTGGTGTGGGCGACGAATACCGTCTGCAAATGCCGGTAACGGCGGCGCAGGCCCTGAAGGGCCCAGAAGAAAAAAGCCTTGGCCAGTTGGCGGCGGAATTCATCCATGCTTGCCGACACATCAAGCACCAGCGCCACCACCGCATTCGTGGAGGGCGAACGCCTTTGTGTGAGCTGACGGTAACGCAGATCCTCGTTCGTGAAGGGTGGTGCATCTTCTCGAGTGGCCCGGCGCTTGATGGCTTCGCGCATGGTGCGGCGACGATCGAGCAGGGCCCGGGGGCCGGTCTTGCCCCAGCCTTCCTTCCTGTATTGATCTTCCGAGAGGCTCTCGGAGCGTCTGGGCTTGAGGTCAGGGAGAGCGAGTTCCTCCCATAGCCAGTCGACGATGTCATCGACCTGCAGTTCGACCACGAACTCCAGTTCTCCTTCGCCGCTGCCGCCTTCGCTGCCCGCCTCTCCCTGGCCGGGACGAGCCGGCTGCTGCAGGACATCCCCTTCATCGACCTCGCCCTGTCCGACCCCGGATTGCTCCTTTTCATCGCGCAGCCGGAATCGGGCATGCTCCATGAGTTTGACCGGAACCCGCACCGAGCGAGTACCGTCCGGTCGGGTGAGCAGGTCACTGCCCGTTACCAGGGTAGACAGCTGGTCGCGAACACTGTCGCGGACCTTCTGGTTGTGTCGAAGCCAATCACGGGCGCCCCGGGAGAACAGTTCATACCAATGGCGTTCCGCAGCCAGTCGGGTGGGACCGTCCTGACCGGGCGCATCACCGGAACCATTGCCCTTGCGGTCCCTGTCGGCCATCAGACATCACTCCTGAGAGAGCAGGGTGGTGACGTAATTGAGCGCTTCCCGGGCAGAATGATCGTCATATCCATATTCCTCGACGAGCCTTTCGGCCACGGCCGAAATCTTCCTGCGTGATTCCTCGTCCGGGCGTGACCGGGAGGTCACCAGGCGGAGCACATCGCGGCGTTCCTCGAACAGATATTGCTGGATCGCCTCGTGAAGCCGGGTATGGCTGTCAAGAGTGAATCGCTCGCCCCGTTTGAAGGTGCTCATGGCCTTGCGGACGACTTCCTGGCGGAAGGACTGCTTGCCGGAGTCCGAGACATGTATCTTTTCCTCCACACTGCGGAGGAAACGCTCGTCCGGGTCTCGCTCTTCCTCGGTGATCGGATCGGTGACCTTGCGTTGATCCAGTACCGCCTCGACCTCATCGAGGTATTTGTCGAGCAGTTCCTGGGCTTCATCCTCGAATGAGACAAAGAGTGCCTTGTGGACATCATCCTTGACCCAGCGGTTGTAGAAGTCCTTTCGCGCCGTGACCAGGAAATCGACCCAGGTTTTCTTCTGCTTGCTGTCCATGCGGGCATCGGATTCAATCGCATCCTTCAGTGCGAGCAATACCTCCATGCTGGTCAGGCTCTTGCGGTCAGCCCGGGAGATGGCCCCGGCGAGGGCGTTGACCACGAAACGGGGACTGACGCCGTCCATGCCTTCGTCCGGGCTTTCGTCCCGAATCTTCTGGATTTCGCCCTCATTGATGCCTTCCACCGATTCGCCCGCATAGAGGCGGACCTTGCGCGGGAAATCCACATTCTCACGGTCGGATTCCCGCAAACGGGTCAGGACGGAGAAAACGGCGGCGACCCGCAGTGCGTGGGGATCCAGATGGACTTCACGGAAACTGGGTGTGGTCGAAATGAGCTTGCGGTAAATGCGGGCTTCTTCGCGGTAGTTGAGCGAGTAGGGCACCTGAACAATCACCATGCGGTCAAGCAGGGCCTCGTTCTCCTTCTCCTGGAGGAATTTCCGGAATTCCTCGAGATTGGTGTGTGCAACGATGGATTCATCGAGATGAATCAGCGGGAAGCGGGAAACCTTGACGTTCTTCTCCTGGGTGAGGGTCAAGAGCAGATAAAGGAATTCCCGCTTGACCTTGAGGATTTCAATCATTTCCAGCATGCCGCGGTTTGCCGCATACACCGCGCCTGACCAGGACCAGGTGCGTGGGTCGCCCTCATCTCCGTACTCGGGTACCTTGGCCAGGTCGACCGAACCCACCAGGTCGGCAATATCTGCCGTAGTCGGATCATGTGGTGCGTAAGTACCGACTCCGCAACGGGCTGCCTCGCTGATGAAGATACGTTCCACCGGCATCTTCATGAAGTCGCCGCCGTATTCTTCTTCCAGCAGTTTCTGGGTATAGGGTGAAAGCTCCCCTTCGATCTCCACACCATAGGTATCGCGGAATTCGGCGCGTTTTGTATGAGGGATCAGCAACAGGGGGCTTTCATGGATGGGGCTGTCCTTGATGGCGTACATCGCGCCTTCATCCGTATGGCTGTAGGCTTCCATGCCGCGCTTGAGCAGTGTCACCAGGCTGGATTTGCCACCGGAGGGTGGGCCGAGAAGAAGGAATAGCCGGCGGCCTACCTCGGAGCCCTCACTGGCGGCCTTGAAATAATTCGCGACTCTTTCCAGAGCCTCATCCACTCCGAAAAGATCTTCGGAAAATAATTTGTACCGTGTGACCGGCGTGGGGTTTTCAACAATGTCGCGGCCGTACCAGCAGAGCATGTCCCAGATGTACTGGTGCGCGGTACGGGCATGCTGCTCCGGATGTTTGCTGAAGACCTCGTTGAGATATTGATGAAAACTGCCTTCCCAGCGGGACTGTCGATGGTCGTAGGTGAATTCCTTCAGTGAATCGACAAAGCCCCGATGGTTCTTGCCCTCACCCTCTGTTCGTCTGTCGCTCATCTTGCCACCTCGTGCCCCTTTCGCGGACCGGTCCATCCGGTGCTCAGCCAGAAGGCGGCCCGGATGTATGGGAGTTCACGAAGTTAGAGTCGATGGATTGACGGGCGGTTCCAATATTATTTGCGTGGGAAGTCATATGCGCAGGGACGGGCGGCGCGCCCGTGGGGGACGGACCCGGGGCGGGGTTCCGGGGCACCTTCCGGGGGAGGTCTGCTGTCCCTGGGATCAGGCTAGCGGGCGGCTGCCCTGGCCCGGCCCGAGGCCCAGTCCTGGAGGCGTTCGGCAGCCTCATCCAGGGTGGCGTCTTCCCGGGCAAAGCAGAAACGAGCGAGTGATTCTCCCTCGGTACCGCGGAAAAAGGCGCTGCCGGGAATACTCGCGATTCCGGCCTCTTCCAGGAGCTTCATGGAGGCTTCCCGGGAGGTCTCGCAGCCGAGCGGCCTGATGTCGGCAAGGACATAATAGGCGCCTTCCGGGATTCGGGGTTCCAGTCCGGCCTCGCGCAGAGCGGCGCAGAAGCGGTCACGCTTTTGCTGGTAATCGCGGGCCAGACCCGCATAGAAATCGGCCTCCAGGCCAGCGAGGCCGTCCGCCACTGCGTACTGGAGCGGCGAGGGTGCACAGACGTAGTAAAGGTCGTTGGTCAGGCCGATGGGTCCCGCCAGCTCCCGGTGGGCGGCCAGGTAGCCGATGCGCCAGCCCGTGATGGAGAAGGTCTTGGAGTAGCCACTGATGGTCACCGTGCGTTCCCACATGCCGGGCAGGGTGGCCATGCTGATGTGTTCGTGCCCGTCGTAGAGGAAATACTCGTAGATCTCGTCGGTGATGCAGAGCAGGTTGTGGCGCTGACAGATCTCGGCAATGGTTTCCATTTCCTTGCGGCTGAAAACCCGGCCGGAGGGGTTTCCGGGCGTGTTGACCACCACCGCCCGGGCACCGCGGGCCGCGTCTTCCAGTCGTTCGGCATCAAGGGCCAGGGTGGTCGGATCCAGGGGGACGAATTCCGGTTCCAGGCCCGCAACCACTGCAGTGTTCAGGTGGTAGCCATAGTAGGGCTCGAGCAGCAGAATCCGGTCCCCGGGGTTGCACAGGGCCATCAGGGTGGCGGCAAAGGCCCCCGTACTGCCGATGGTTACCACCACTTCGGATTCCGGGTCGACCTGCATGCCGTTGTCCCGGGCCATCTTGTCGGCCAGGGCCTGGCGCAGGCGTCCGATCCCGTCAAAGCGGGTATAGAGATTGGCGCCCCGGTCGATTGCCGGTTTCACGCGCTCGGTCACGGCAGTCGGGGGCGGGGTATCGCAGATACCCTGGCCGAGATTGATCCCGCCCAGTTCGACGCAACGCTGGGACATGGCGCGGATGTCGGACTGGACGAGCCTGGCGATTCGTTGACTGCGAATGGGATCCAGCATGGGTCTTGCCTCGCTTGAATGCTTGCGCCTCACCCCGATGGTATCACCGGGGCAGGCCGCCACTCACGATCACTCACCGGCGGGGGAGACCCGAATCAATTCTCCATCGGAATGATCGGTGAGCAGATAGATGTTCCCGTTGGGGCCGGTCCGCACATCCCGGATCCGGCGATCCAGGGACTCGAACAGGGCCTCTTCGGCCACCACCTCGTCTCCCTCGAGTTTCAGCCGGCGCACGGTGCGCCCGACCAGGCCCGACACCAGCAGATGGCCGTCCCATTCCGGAAATGCATCGCCGCGATACAGGCTCATTCCCGAGGGCGCGATGGCGGGTGTCCAGACGTGGACGGGGCCGACCATGCCGGGATATTCCCGGTAGGGCGTGACCCGTGCCCCGGTATAGTCGACACCCTGAGTGATCACCGGCCAGCCATAATTCTTCCCCGCCTCGAGCAGATTCAGTTCATCACCGCCCCGTGGCCCGTGCTCATGCTGCCAAAGCCGCCCGGTTTCCGGGTCATGGACCAGGCCCTGGCTATTGCGGTGGCCGTGGCTGAATATTTCGGGACGAGCCTTGTCGTCGCCCACGTGGGGATTGTCTTCCGGGACCGAGCCATCGGGATGGATCCGCACGATACTGCCGGTGTGATTTTCCAGGCGCTGGGCATCCTCCCGGAAATTGAAACCGTCACCCAGCGTGATCAGCAGGGTCTCGTCCGGCAGGAAGCGCATGCGACCGCCATAGTGGGCAGAGGTGTCGCGCCCGGGCTCGGCCTGAAAGATCTTTTCGACGTCCCGCAGCTCGTGGTCCTCAAGCCTGGCCCGGTAGACCGTGGTTGCATTGGCATTGCCATCGCCGCGTGCCATGGACAGCCACAAGAGCCGCGTTTCCGCGAAATCCGGGTCCACGAGCACTTCGAACAGACCGGCCTGGCTTCGGACATGGGCTTCCGGAACGCCGTGCACCGCTTCCTCCATCAGCTCCCCGTCCGGGTCAAGGACGCGCAGCCGACCGGCACGTTCGGTCACGAGCATCCTTCCATCGTCAAGCCAGGCGAGCGACCAGGGATGTTCCAGCTCATCAGCAAGAATCTCGGTGTGATAATCCATTGCTGATGCCCAGGGTGGCTGGATGCAGAAAAAGAACACGGCGAGACACAGTCCGGCAAGTAGCTTGTGTATCATGAGTGGCCTTGGTGTTTCTTTTGACTGTATGGTCAAGGGGCCCGCGTCTGGATAACCGGTGCTGGAGTCATTCCATGCTACGAACGCTTTTGGTAACGCTTGTGGCCTTGATTCTTGCTGTCCTGGTAACGACCATTCTCGGCTCTATCATACAGACCCAGTTCAACCTGGGCTTTCTGCAGGCCCTGGACGTTGATATACCCTTCAGCACCCGTGTTCTCACTACCGGCCAGGATTTGCTCGGTTTTGCGCCTGCGTGGGCTGCGCTTGTAGCAGCTACCTTTGTGCCGGCGTTCCTGGTCGCCTGGCTTGCCAACTACCTGTTGCCGGTGGGGCCGGCCCTGCTGTATCCCCTCGCCGGTTTCTGCGGCATCGTGGCCGCCATCCTGCTGGTCAATGCAGCGCTTGGTCTTACACCCATTGCCGCGACTCGGTTGCTGTCCGGGCTCGTGAGCATGGGGCTGGCCGGTGCTGTGGGAGGCTGGGTCTTCCACCGTTGCACCCGGCCCTGGACTGCTGGATGAACCTGCCCTGATGGGAGAGGGGAGGCATGAGAGCGGGTGGAGCCGGCACACTGGGCCGGTTTTCTACCAGCCTCTCCGCACGTCAAATCCGCGCCGTTTCATGCAGCGCTCGTAGGCTTTTACCATCTTGGTGTGGGTGATCTGTGCCTCCGCCAGTTGATGGGCGTTCCAGCTCCGCATTCTCGGGTCGGGATGGCCGGGGTGACTGAGACGTGGATCCTGTGATCTGGAGCCATAAGGCCCATAGGTATAGGGACCGTACCCATATGGTTGCCCCATGCGCATGCTCGGGTCGGTACGGCATTCGAAATCCGCCATCTGGAAGCTGGGTTTGGGCCGGGTGTCCTGGGCGGCACAGGCCGCCAGAAGTGCCGCGAGCGACAGGCTGATGGCCGTGCGTCTCATTGTCATTCTCAGGATCATGCGCACGCCTCTTACTGTTGCAACGGCCCGGCCAGGTCCGCCCCGTCAGGTCCAGCCACGGGGGAAACGGATATTGAAACAGTATACCTTTGGTTCGGTCATTTCATTGAGGACATAGCCGACCCCCTCGCGTCCGATGCCCGAGCCCTTGACGCCTCCGAAGGGCATGGCATCCAGTCGGTAGTCGCTACTGTCGTTGATCATGACCCCGCCGCATTCCAGGGCATCGGCAATCCGGAAGGCGGTATCCACATTGGAGGTGAAGATTCCGGCCTGGAGGCCATAATCGACGGCATTCGCGCGGGCAATGGCCTCATCTTCGTCGCGGAATGGCGAGACGCAGGTGACCGGACCGAAGACTTCCTCCACAGCCACCTCGGCGGTATCCGGTACGTTCTCAAGCACCGTGGGTGCCAGGAAATTGCCGTCCCTTTCGCCACCAGTGAGGCACCGGGCTCCGGCATCCAGTGCCTCCCGGATACCTTGCTCGACCCGGTCGGCGGCGGCGCGGTCAATCAGGGGGCCCATGTCGGTATCTTCGGAGCGTTTGTCTCCATAACGTATGCGGCTCATTGCCTCAGCAAACATGTCCCGGGCACGCTCATAAATTGACTCGTGGAGTAGCAGGCGCTGCACGTGCAGGCAATTCTGCCCCGCGGCGGCAATCGCACCGCCGACAATCATGGGGATAGCCTGCTCCAGGTCGGCATCGTCCATCACGATGGTGGGGGAGTTGCTGCCGAGTTCCATACCATATTTCTTGAGCCCACCACGCTGGATGATTTTCGTGCCTGTCTTCCGTCCGCCGGTAAAGGAAATCATGCGCACGCGCTCGTCGGTTACCAATGCATCTCCGGCATCGGAGCCGTCGCCGGTGATCACCTGGAGTATGCCTTCCTCCACCCCTGCATATTCGAAGGCCTCGGCCAGCTTGAGCGCCGACAGGGGCGTCGCCGAATGTGGCTTGACGATGACGGTATTGCCACCGGCGATGGCCGGCCCGACCTTGTGGCAGACGAGATTGAGGGGATCATTGAAGGGCGTGATCGCGCCAATGACGCCCACCGGAATACGACGGGAATAACCGAAGCGGTTTTCACTGCCCGGGCGCTGGTCAAAGGCAATGGTATTGCCGACGATACGGCGGGTTTCATCCGCGGAAAGGCGCAGGGTCCAGATGGCACGGGCGACTTCCGAGCGGGCCTCGTTGATGGTCTTGACCCCTTCGCGCGCTATGGTTTCGACGAAATCCTGGCGATGGTTCTCGACGTAGTCGGCCGCATCGCGCAAGACCCGCATGCGTTCGTGGACCGGCATTCGGGTTGCGCGCTCTGTCGCATGCGCGGCCCGCCCGACCGCCTCGTGCATTTCCTGTGCGGTATGGCGTGGGACCTGATCGATGACGCTGTCATCCTGGGGGTCCAGGACATCGATCTGTCGGGGTTTCTTCGCCTTGGGGTCGTTGTTTGCCATGCCGATCAATTCCCTCGCTGGATTTGCACACAAGAGCCACGGTCACGCATCAGGCTGATCTGGTCAATCCCGCTGTGCCGGGGCGGAGGGGCTCTGGCACATTCTGTGGTTCGTAGGGCAGTGGCCCCGGGCCTGGAAGCAAGCGCCACCCACCAGGTCCTTGTGCATGCCTGAGACACCCCGGCAGGGAGAGCCGGGGTGTGTCTCAGAGAAGTTTGCGTTTTATCTTCCGGTCCAGATTGTGGGAATGCACCCTGCGGTCACCTTCGTAACCATCCATTTCGGTGTGGATGTAGAAATTGTCCGCGTCCGAGGTCAGCACCGTGCGGGTGACTACGTCGATGTCCCAGCTCCCCCGCTTCAGGCCGCGGCGCGCGCGATTCTCGCCGCGAACCGTTTGATAGCGGTTTCCGCTGTGGCTGTACCACTCTATGGTGGAAATGTTCATTGTCAGATTGAGGTCCGGCAGACGGAATGCGCCTTCGTCCTTCTTGATTTCCAGTGTTGAGTGGTCCGAAGACAGGTCACGAGTCACAGTCCAGCCATAATCCTGCGGTGCAATGGGTTCGGTGAGGGTTTCTTCGGCACCCTTGGGTTTGGACGGGATGTCCACTACTTCATCCACCGCGTGTGCGCGCCGTTCGGGAAGCGCCAGATAACAGGCACTGGTATCAAAGGTGAGCCGAGGCGGGCGCGGTGATGGCCAGGCGACCGGCCAGTAGCTGGTGGAAATCGATACTCTCAAGCGGTGTCCGGCAGGGAAGCGCTGGGCTACTTCATTCAGGTACACCTTCACGGTATGAAATTGATCTTTTTCGAGAGGTTCAGGCCGATCGTGTCCATGGCGGTGGGTCAGATTCAGCAGGCCGTACGTGGAGCGGGTCGCTTCGTCGTTTTCCGCTACATCGGATAGACGCACCGCGACCATGGCAACCGGCTGGTCGGAGGCGACACGCAGGGTTACCACGGGAGCGCCGAGAATCTCCAGGGGAGCGGGCAGAGGCTCGCTGTCAAAGACAAGGGAGCCCCCGTCTTCCTCGCGCTGGTCGTGGGGCAGGTCCGGGGTGGCGGTGAAGGAACACCAGCGCCCGGCAAACAGGCCGACAGACAGTGGCGACTGAAGGGTGGCGTAGCGTGTTCCACCGACACCACCGGGGCCGCCGACCCGTCCATTGCGCAGCGGGTATTCCTTCTTCTCGACTTCCGGGGAGGGCCACTGCTTTTCGCCGATCCAGCGTCCAGGCCTCACCCGAAGCTCGGTTTCCGGGGGTACGGCATCCTGCATCCAGGCACGCAGCATGGGCTCGGCCTCGATTCCGGTTTCGATGTCCTTGAGCCAGCGGTCCCACCAGCGCAGGGCCTCGCCAAGAAAATCGATGGCCGGACCCGGTTTGCCCTGATGGGGGTACTTGTGACCCCAGGGACCAATCAGTCCCATTCGGGGAACCCGCAGGTTTTCCAGCATCCGGAATACGGCATTGGAATAACCATCCGCCCATCCGGAGACGGCCATGACCGGCACCTGGACGGCATCGTAGTTCTCATTGATGGAACCGTGTGCCCAGTAGTCGTCGCGGTACTGGTGTTCGAGCCACTGTTCCAGCCAGAAACCACTCCCGGACATGCGCTCATGCCATTGCCGGCGCCAGGATTCACCCACGATCTGCGGGTCGGGCGGCAGGGCCATGTGACTGTACATGATTGACGCCCAGGAAAGATTGTCAGCCAACAGACAGCCACCCATGTAGTGGATGTCATCGGTATAACGATCATCCGTGGACGACGCGGTGATGATCGCTTGCAGCGCCTGGGGTCGGCGGGCGGCGATCTGCAGACCATTGAAACCGCCCCAGGAAATCCCGATCATGCCGACTCGACCATTACACCAGGCCTGTTCCGCAATCCACTGGATGACCGCTTCCCCATCCTCCAGTTCCTGCGGTGTGTATTCGTCCGTGATCAGGCCTTCCGAGTCTCCGCTGCCACGCAGGTCCACCCGCAGACAGGCGTATCCGTGGCCCGCGAAATAGGCGTGCATGACATCATCCCGCAGACGCGTGAAATCACGCTTTCGGTAGGGGATGTATTCGAGAATGGCCGGGACCGGGTCAAGCTCGGCGCCCTCCGGAATCCAGGCACGCGCCGCCAGACGGGTGCCATCGGGGAGGGGAATCCAGAGGTTTTCCGTGGTGTGCACCCGGTACGGAAAGCGATGAACAATCTCGAGGCTTCGATTCATGATTCTCCCGGTGTGTAGATTTCAGGGGGTGCAGGCCTGCAGCCCGCGCTTCGTTCAGGCCGCGCGATCCGTGAGCTCGAAGTCGAGCCGGTCCCGGATATAACGGTATTTCTCAAGCAGATCATCCTGATTCCGTCCACCGACAAACAGCTGGGCCAGGCAGAAAGTATAACTGTCCTGGTCCATCATGTCGGAGAGGTCAGAACCTGTTTCCGCGAGTATCTGAATCTTGGTGCCGGGCACCTCGTTTTCGAGACGCTGCACGGTGGCCTGGTCGGGGACCCTGCGAACCTTCGAGTCTCCATAGGTACGAAGGAAGAACTTGCCTGCCATATTGAAGTCACCCTGACCTTTTCTGAAGTCCGGCCGCCGGCCCAGTGCCAGGTCCACTGCAACCTCATGATTGGAGGTGCCGTCCACCTTCTCAAAAAGATCCGTGTGGGATTCGGAAATGCGCGTATTGACCTCGAGCAACCAGATCTGATTCCGCTTGCGGTCCCAGAAAAACTCTATATTAAAGGGGGCATTGTTCCAGCCAATGCCTTCCATGAATCGCTTTGCTACTGTCTTCATCTGCTCCTGTGCGCGAAGAGGAACAGTGGACGGATACTGGTAACGACCAAAGGATGACCGATTGGCATGGCGGATGGAATCCACCACCCCATAGATTTCCACTTCGCCGTTCCAGGCAAAGCCCTCAAGGGTGCATTGGCGACCACCGATGATGCTCTCGGCGATGCAGTGACCACCGCCAATCCCCGCAATTTGCTCCGGCAGATTGATCTGGTGGAGGATGAAGTCAAAGGGCTCTTGGAAGCGGCCGATTTCCGCTCGCATCCTTTCCATCGCGGCATGAAAGTCCGCGGCTTCGTTGATTCGGAACCCGAGGTAGGAAGAAAAGGATTTGACCGGTTTGATCCAGAACGGATAACCGACTTCCCGTTCCAGGCGTTCCAGCGCATTTTCATCAAACGGATCAAAGGCGGCGAAGGCCGGGGTGTTTTCGGGCACCAGTCTCGCCTGTTCCAGCCGGCTCCAGTACTTGTGTTCGCAGGTGAGTACGGCACGCAGGGAAGCCGAGGGCAAATCAAACTCCCGCGCCAGAATCGGCACGATGGTGCTGACCGGGAAGTCGATGTAATGGACGAGACCGTCAATCGACCCCTGAAATTCGTTCAGGCGGCGTCGCGCATCATCCAGAATTTCCCGTACTGGATAGTGGCTGCGTTCCACCAGTTCATCCCGGCTGAGGAGGCGATGGAACTGAATTGAGTCCGCGCCGCGGACCTGGCGCAGCATGTCCAGGTTGAAGTCGTTGAGGCCGAATACGAATATGTTCTTGCGAGCCATGTCTCACCTCCTGCACGACATGCCAGCAACCGATCGTGGCTGTCCATCCAGTGTCCGATTTGGTTTCCGGTCAAGGCAATTTCTGGGGTCGTGAGACGGGAGTTCAAGGCATACGGGTACGGGACCGCCCTTGTTAGAATGGGGGGCGGGCAGAAACGGGAGATGGGGCAATGAAATTGCAGATCGCAGGGGTGACACTGGAGCTGACGCAGGGAGATATCACCCGACAAACGGACCTGGACGCTGTGGTGAACGCCGCCAATGCCCAGTTGATGCCGGGGGGTGGTGTGGCGGGAGCGATTCATCGGGCTGCCGGACCGGGCCTGGAGGAGGAGTGTCGGTCGCTGGCGCCGCTGCGACCAGGTCAGGCAGTCATGACGGGCGCGCATGACTTGCCCAACCGCCACGTGATCCATTGCCTTGGCCCGGTCTATGGGGTAGATGAGCCTTCTGACCAGCTGCTGGCAAGTTGCTATGAACGCGCGATCCAGCTCGCGGAGGATGCAGGCCTGACCAGTATCGGATTTCCGGCCCTGTCTACCGGGGCCTTCGGCTACCCTACGCGCGATGCGGCCTCGATTGCGATCGACAGCGTGGCACGCGCGGCACGTGCCGCCAATCGCCTCGATCTGATCCGCTTTGTCCTGTTCTCGCAAGAGGATTACGAGATCCACCGCGAGGTTCTCAGTAATCTGGCAGTGGACTGACAGGGCCCAATTGTTCGAGCAGCAGAGTGCCCTGGGACAGGGTGGGCCCGATGAGCATGACCCACCAAGGATTCGGGTACTGCCCGAACCAGGCGCGCATTTCCATTCAAGGTTGCAAGAGGCTGATTGCATTGCTTGACCTTCCTGCCTACTGGCCCCTGGTCGTCGCCCTTCTGTCACTCGTCTGTGCGTCCATCGCGGCGGTGCACATCCTCCTCTACAAGCGCGATCACCGTGCTGCGGTGGCCTGGATGGGACTGGTCTGGTTGCTGCCATTGCTTGGATCCCTGCTGTATCTGATTCTGGGGGTCAATCGGATCAAGCGCCGTGCAAGCACCCGCCGGGAAGGTGTGCACCGTCGGCAGGGTGGTCCGGAAGTCTCTCATGCTTCGGCGCACGACCTGGAGCGATTCGTCCCGCCGGGGTTACGCCCGCTGTCCCGCTTGTCCAATCGCGTCTCCCGGCAGCCCCTGCTGGGAGGAAATGCGCTCCGAGCGCTCGTGGACGGAGACGAGGCCTACCCGGAAATGCTGGGAGCCATTCGAAGGGCAGAAAAGAGCATGAGTCTGAGCACCTACATTTTCTACAACGACACGGTGGGTCGGGAGTTTGCCGAGGCGCTCGGTCAGGCGGTAGCGCGCGGGGTAGAGGTCCGGGTGCTGATCGATGCGGTGGGGCTGCGTTATTCCCTGCCGACGATTGAGGGGCCACTCAGTGAACAGGGGGTCCGCATGCGCAAGTTCATGCCGAACCGACTGCCGTGGACCACGCCCTTCATGAATCTGCGCAACCACCGCAAGATCCTGATCGTGGACGGTCAGTGGGGGTTTTTTGGCGGAATGAATATTGGCGAAGGCAATTGTGTCCGGCGCAATCCGGCCCGTCCCATGCATGATCTGCACTTCAGCGTCGAAGGGCCGGTGGTGGCGGAGTTACAGGAGGTCTTTGCCGAGGACTGGGAGTTTGCAGCAGGCGAAACGCTGGAAGGGCCCTTGTGGTTTCCAGAACCGCGAACACCCGGCGCAACGCTGGCGCGGGTCGTGGCGGACGGGCCGGATGAGCGCTTCGATACCCTGCGCCAGATCATCACCGGCGCGCTCTCCGTGGCCCGCCACCGGGTTCGGGTGATGACTCCGTATTTTCTTCCCGACAGCACACTGGAGGACGCCCTCTGTACTGCGGCCCTGCGGGGAGTCGATGTACATATCCTGTTGCCCGGCAAGAACAATCTTCCGGTCGTGGACTGGGCCGCCCGTCCTCACCTTGAGCCCCTGCTACGCTGGGGCTGTCGGATATGGTTCAGCGAGGGCAACTTCGACCATTCGAAATTGATGACCGTCGACGGGGAATGGGCATTGCCGGGCTCGGCAAACTGGGACCCTCGCAGCCTGTCGCTCAATTTCGAGGCCAATGTGGAGTGTTATGACCCCTGGCTGGTAGCCAGTCTGGATGACTGGTTTGAATCCAGACGCCAGGCCAGTACGGAACTGACCCTGGAGGCGCTGTTGTCCGAACCCCTGCAAAGACGGCTGCGGAATGGCGTGGCGCGTCTGTTTTCCCCGTACTTGTAGGCCAAGGCCCCTTGCCCCGCGGAGGCTCCCGTGACCCTGAGCATTGACCAGCTTTCCATTCCCGGCGCGACAGGCGGCATCGGATTGTCCCGCTGCCCGGGCGCCGGAGTGTCCTGGTTCGACCGGGATCAGGGACTGCGACAGGATCTGGAAGCGATTGTGCGTTGGGGGGCGACTGGAATCCTCAGCCTGAACCAGGTTTCCGAGCTGCGCTGGCTGGGTCTGGAGCACCTGGGTGACGCGGTGCGGGAGTCGAATCTTGTCTGGTGGCACTGCCCGGTCATTGACTTCGGGGCGCCGGGTCAGGACTTCGAGGCGGAGTGGCGGAAGGCCGGGCCAGCTATCCAGGATCGTCTGGATGCAGGAGAACGCATACTGATTCACTGCCTTGCGGGCCTGGGTCGCGCCGGCACGGTTTCAGCGCGAATCCTGATGGAGCGGGGCCTGGAGGCTGGCGAGGCGATTCGTCGGGTGCGTGCGGCGCGCCCCGGAAGCATCCAGAGTGATGACCAATTCCGCTACCTGGTCGATCGACAGTGGCGATAGGGCGGCCTCCGATGGATCCTGGGGGTTTCCGGAACCCGTGGCGGGCACAAGGGTCACAGTCCCAAACAATGAAAACCCCCGCGATTCTCCCCAAGAGGATCTGAGCTTCAATTCGGAGACATGCAAGGATGAATTACACGAAGGCGGCATTTGTTGCATTGCCGGTGCTGGCTTTGGCCGGCGCCTGGTGGATCATGAGTGCGGGTCCGGATCGTGACCGTCCCGGCCCGGATGCGGATCGCGAGCGTGCGGCCGCCGTCGAGGTCGGCAGGGTAAGCAGGCAGGATATCAAGGACATCGCGGAATATACCGGGACATTGCGGGCGCGCAGTGAATTCACCCTGGCTCCCCGGGTCAGTGGGCGAATCAGATCCCTGCGGGTGGATATCGGGGATACGGTGGAGAAAGGGGATATCGTAGCGGAGCTCGACGACGAGGAGTTCGCGCTGGAAGTGGACGAAGCCCGGGCCGCATTGGACGTGGCAAGGGCCGAGCTTGAGGATGCCGAAGCACGCCGTGATGTACGCGAGCGTGAGTTCGAACGCCTGGAAAGGCTCCGCGAACAGGGTGTCGTCTCTGAGGAAGAGTATGACGTGGGTGCTTCCGAGGCGGCGGCCGCGCGGGCGAATGTGAGGGTCCAGAATTCCGTGGTGGCCCAACGTCAGGCAGCGCTGCGGGCTGCGGAAGTGCGCAGGGAATATACCCGGATCCGGGCAGAATGGAACGGGGAAGGCGGTTCGGACGTACGCTACGTCGGGGAGCGCCATGTGGATGAGGGGGCGAACATCTCCTCCAATGATCCCATCATCTCATTGCTCGATATGGACGCCCTGCGCGGTGTGACTTTCGTCGCGGACCGGGATTTTGCCCGCATGCGGCCCGGGCAATCGGTCGAAGTCCAGAGTGATGCCTGGCCGGGCGAGACCTTCCCGGGGGAAGTGCGCCGAATTTCACCGCAACTTCAGGAGGATACCCGCCAGGCCCGGGTTGAGGTCGATGTGCCCAATGAAGAAGGGCGCCTGAATCCGGGGTTCTTCGTCACCATGCGCATCACCGTCGAAGAGCTGGAGGATGCTCGTGTCATTCCCCTGGATGCGTTGACCCGGCACGGTGGCGAAAGGGGAGTCTTCCTGGTCGAAGAACTGGATGCCGAGGAAGCAGGGGAATCCGACGGGGCCGATGGAGAGGAAAGGGAGGCAGACAAGAAGGTGCGATTCGTTCCCGTAACCGTCGGGGTGCGAACCCGTGATTATGCCCAGATCCTGGATCCGGACATCGAGGGGCAGGTTGTGACCCTGGGGCAGCATCGCCTTGGAGACGGCAGCCGAATTCGCATTACCGATGAGATATAACGCTGCGTTCAGTCTTGCCTGACTTCCATCTTCCTCCGTTTGCGTAATCCCAGGGACCGAGCATGAAAATCGCAACATTCACGGTAAACCGGCCGGTCATGACGACCATGATGGCACTGATTGCCGTCCTGGTCGGCCTGTTTGCACTGACCCGGCTGCCGATTGACCTGCTGCCCGATGTCACGAGTCCGACTCTGTCGGTCAATACCAACTACGAAAATGCCAGCCCCGAAGAGGTCGAGGAAACGATCACCCGGCGAGTCGAGGAAGCCGTGGGCACGGTGGCGGGTATCGAGGAACTTACCTCCGACTCCTCGGAGGGCAGCAGCAATGTGCGCATCAGTTTCCGCTGGGGCACGGACCTGGATGTCGCCGCCAATGATATAAGAGATCGTCTGGATCGAATTGCCAATCAGTTGCCCGATGAAGCCGATCGGCCACGATTGCGCAAGTTCGATCCCTCTGATTTTCCTATCTTGATCTATGGCGTATCCAGCAATCTGGATCCGATTGCGCTCCGTTCCCTGATTGATGAGGAAGTCAGTTATCGGATTGAGCGGGTTCCCGGCGTGGCAGCCCTGGATATCTGGGGCGGCCTGGAGCGCCAGATCCAGGTCCAGACGGATGCGGATCGGGTCCGCTCCCTGGATCTCTCTCTCCAGGGGATTCGCGAGTCAATCCGGGAAGCCAATGTGGCGGTACCCGCCGGGATAGTCGAGCGGGGTCGACTTGATGTGCCCGTGCGTACTCCGGGCAAGTTCGAAGACCTGTCGGAAATGGAGCAGCTGGTTGTAGCCCGCCGTGAGGGTGGGCAGATCCGGCTGGGACAGATCGCCGATGTGGAAGATACCCATGAACGGGTTACACGCCTCATTCGGATCAACCAGGAACCCGGCGTACGAATTGCGGTACGCAAGCAGGCCGGGAGCAATACGGTTGAGGTGGCCGAGGAAGTCCGGGCGGAAATGGCCCGTATTTCCCGCGAATACCCGGAACTGGAGCTGATCCCGCACACGGATCAGTCAGAATACATCCAGAATTCGATCGACAATCTGACCACCACCCTGATGTACGGGGGCATACTGGCCGTTTTCGTGCTCCTGCTGTTCCTGCGCAACGTTCGGGGCACCCTGGTCGTGGCAGTGGCGATTCCGACTTCCGTCATAACGGCCTTCGCACTGATCTATTTCGGCGGATTCACACTGAACCTGATGACACTGGGCGGGCTGGCGCTCGGTGTCGGCTTGATGGTGGACAACGCCATCGTGGTACTCGAGAACATTTCCCGCGTTCGCAAGGAAGAGGCGGACGATCGAACGCGGGCGGCAATCGACGGGACTTCGCAGGTCGGACCAGCCATCATTGCCAGTACCGTCACGACACTCGTGATCTTTGCGCCACTGGTATTTGCCCAGGGCATGGCCGGGGAGATGTTCAGCCAGCTGGCTTATACCGTCAGCTTTGCCCTGGTCTGTTCCTTGCTTGCGGCCCTGACACTGGTGCCCATGATGGCTTCCCGTATCCTCGTCGACGAGAACGGGCATGCCCAGGAAGGCTTTCACCCCTTCAAGCGTCTGGCAGCAGTATTGGGACGGGGCTTTGACCGCCTGGAACAGGCATACAAGTCCTTGCTCGATGTGCTTCTGGTCAACAAGGCTCTGACGGTGGGCACCGCCCTTGCGATATTCGTCCTCGCGCTTGCGGTCTTTACCCGCGTCGGTACCGAGGCCATGCCCTCGGCTGATGAAAGTGAAGTGCGGGTGGATGTGGAGCTTGAACCGGGCAGTCGCCTGGAGCGTGTGGATCGCACCATGCGCACAGTTGAAGAAATTGTCGAAGGCGCCGTGCCCGAAATCGAGTCCAGCTATACCCGTATGGGTGCCTCCGGCTGGCGCGGAGCGGGGCATACGGGCCAGCTCCGCCTGAACCTGGTCGGGCCTGGTGAACGGGATCGCAGCAGCGAGGAGATTGCCTCGGACCTGAGGCCGTTGCTGGCCGACATTGCCGGCGCCGAGATTCGCACCCGCGCGGGGCAGGGACTGTTCCTCCTGCGTCGTATGGCGCCCGGTGGCGAAGGCGAACCGATCGAGGTGGAAATTCGGGGCTTTGACCTGGAACGTCTGGAGTCGCTGGGCGAGGATGTGGAGGATATCCTCCAGGGTGTTGAGGGGGTCACCGACACCCGGGTCAGCCGGGAAGAGCCGGTGCCCCAGGAATTCGTGCGTATCAGCCGCAGTCGGGCCGCTGACCTCGGAGTGTCCGTGGAGCGGGCAGCACGCATGCTCGAAGTGGCAATCGGCGGTGTGCAGGCCGGCGAGTTCACTGTGGAAGGCCGGCAATATCCGATCCTGATCAAGCTCAGGGATGCCGAGCAACTCAGTCAGTCTGAAATTCTCAATCTGACCGTGGCCAATGACAACGGCGATCAGGTCGCGCTGCGCAACATCGTGGAAATCGAGGAAGGTGTTGGCCCGCAGCAGATCGA
This sequence comes from Natronospiraceae bacterium, assembly GCA_007133205.1. Classification (GTDB taxonomy): domain Bacteria; phylum Pseudomonadota; class Gammaproteobacteria; order Natronospirales; family Natronospiraceae; genus SLND01. The sequence goes on from SLND01000040.1 coordinate 35,116, forward strand.
GCGAAAGAATCAGCAGCGCCTGAACGTGGTTTATGCCAATATCGCCGGGCGGGATCTGGGTTCCGTCGCGGCGGATATCCAGGAAGAACTGGATGGCATAGCCCTTCCGGAAGGCTACGACATCTTCGTGTCGGGGGAATTCGAAGAGCAGGAGGAAGCCTTTTCGGAGCTTGGCCTGGCCATGCTGATGGCGGTCATTCTGGTCTACATGGTTCTGGCTTCACTGTACGAATCCCTGCGAGACCCTCTGATCGTGATGTTCACGGTGCCGCTGTCCATAATCGGCGTGAGTTTCATGCTCTTCTTTACCGGCACGACACTGAACATGCAGTCCCTGATCGGGATGATCATGCTTGTAGGGATTGTCGTGAATAATTCCATTCTGATCGTGGACCAGACCGCACGCTTGCAGCGCGATCATGGCATGAGCGTGCATGATGCGATTCTGGAAGCAGGACGACGCAGGCTGCGGCCGGTGTTGATGACCACCATGACCACAACCTTTGCCATGCTCCCGCTGGCGCTTGGCGTGGGCGAGGGCGCCGAAGCCCAGGCACCCATGGCCCGGGCCGTGATTGGCGGTCTGCTCAGTGCCATGTTCATTACCTTGCTGGTGATCCCGGTGATCTACGCCTATCTCCATCGCAAGGATGACCTTCGCCTGGAGGCCCAGACCCAGACCGCTTGACCGGGGGCAAAGGGGCTGTAGAATCCGGAGCGGCGCCCACGGGCGCCGCTTTTTTTGTTGTATGGGGTCAAAATACTGCAATGGCAATCTGGATTGCCCTACTACTGGGTGCGGTGCAGGGCATTTTCATGTTCCTGCCGGTCAGCTCCACGGCACACCTGGTGCTGGTTCAGCACTGGCTGATCGGCCGGGGAGAGGAGCTCCCGCCACCGGAAAGTGCCGAAATGATCCTGTTCGATCTCGTGGTACACGTGGGTACGCTCGTATCCATCGTGGTGGTGTTCTGGCCCTCACTCAAACCATTCTGTCGCCAGTGCATTGAAGGGGCGCTGGCCTGGGCCGGCCGTCCTGGCGCTCGGTTGCCATTGCATGTCCGTCTCTTCCTCCTGGGTATGGTCTCGGTATTGGTCACGGGAATTCTCGGGCTGACACTGCGGGCGATGTTCGAACAGGTATTCGCCACACCGGTGCTCGTGGGCATCACACTGACGCTGACCGGCATCCTGTTGCTCTGGACAGATCTTCTACCGCCCCGTAAACGCGGCCTGAAACAGATCAACCTCCCGGTCGCCGTCACGATTGGTGCCGCACAGGGCATGGCCTTGATGCCCGGTCTCAGTCGCAGCGCCCTGACCATTGTGTTTGGGCTGTTCACGGGGCTGAAGCGGCGCTGGGCGGCGGAGTACAGTTTCTTTCTTGCGATCCCTACCATCCTGGCGGCCACGGCCGTCCAGTCCTTCGATGTCTTCGCGGCAGACGGCGTCAACGAAGTCGGTTGGTCGGCACTTGCGACCGGTTTCGTTACCGCCGCGCTGATCGGAATCGTGGCCCTTAAGTGTGTGCTGTTTCTTCTCTATCGGGCCCGTCTTATGGTTTTCTCGGCATATGTCTGGGCACTCGCCATTGTGATTTTTGCGGGTGGCCTGGATATGGCCATTTAAGGAACCCCTGATCCAGCCATTCGTGTCTTCAGGCGCAAATGGATTGATCTGAGGTTCCTTGGGCTGCTCCTTGGGGTGCTGGGAAGCATCTCCCAATAATCTGTTCCAGGATCAATCCGGAACCTCCTCACGCCGGGGATGAATCGCCATGTGACCACACCGGTCGGATCTGGAGGCCCGTTCGTCCAAACGTCGTGTCCATGGCAGTCCGGAAAAGCTGCTATTCTTGGGGCTGGTGCGGGATATCGGCCCAGTGCCGGGGGAAGGGAGGCCCCGTGCCGTCACCGCGTGGCCTCAAGCGACTGGCCTGATCGGTTGTCTGTGGCGCTTTCCACAATGCATCACCTGGAATGGAAATGTATCTGCGGTCCATGAAGGGATTGCATGCGCCCTCAAGGGAGTAACACTCACGAATCCTTATGCACAGTGTCGATGCCCGAAAATTAACCTGCCTCTCGCTGCTGGCGCCAATGCTCTGCCTGGTCAGCAGCGTCCTTATCGCGGACACCTTCGTCCGCTTCGAACATCTGACGATCGAAGATGGCCTTGCCCAGAATTCCGCCACCCAGTTGATCCAGGACCAATCCGGCTACGTCTGGTTCGGGACCGAAGACGGACTTCATCGTTACGATGGCTACAACTTTCGGGTTTTCCGCAAGGATGTGGAGGATCAAAACAGCCTTTCCCACAGTCATGTGATTTCCCTGGCCGAGGACGCAGATGGGCACATCTGGGCCGGCACCCAAGGGGGCGGCCTGAACCGGGTCAATCCAGCGACTGAAGATGTGGAGAGAATCAATTTTGACGGTGAGGGGGTCTCAGAGGGACATTCCATTGTTTTCGCCGTCCATGTGGATACGGAAGAGGGCGTCTGGGCAGGGACCGACGATGGCTTGCTGTACCGACCGCCCGATGGTGATCAGTTTCGGAAACTGGAGACTTCGGACGAACTGACCGCACCGGTACTGGCCATTGAAGAGGTTGGCGAAGGGCGGATCATCGTGGGAACGAGATCGGGCATAGGGAAGGCCACCGACAAGCGCGACGCCCTGGTGCGCGCACTTGACCATGAAGCACCGGAAGCGTTCAGGGAGGAGTGGGTTGCTGCATTCGCGGCGTCCCGTGCCGGTGGTTTCTGGGCCGCGGCGCCCGGGAAGCTTCTGTACCAGGGGGATGATGGGACTTCTCAGATCATCGAGGGGGATGAACTGTCGGGTGATGGGCTTCCGGATCAAGAGGTTCGCGGGATCAGCAAGGACCCGGAAGGCAACCTGTGGCTGGCCAGCTACGGAGGCGGTCTGTGGCGTGTCTCCGCCGAGAATGGCGAGTCGCGACAGTTTCGGCAGGATCCGGCGAGACCGCAATCACTTTCCGATGAGGCGCTGCTGGATGTCATGGTCGATAGCAGTGGGCTGATCTGGGTGGGAACCGAATCAACCGGCATCAGTCGGCTGAATCCGCAATCCCTTCGTTTCGGGCATCACGGACATCACCCGCTGAACGAGAACAGTCTGCCGCATCCGGTCATTTGGTCGCTGGAGCAGGGCGAGGATGAAACCCTGCTGGTGGGTACCGAGGATGGACTTGGCCGGATCGACCTTACCTCGAATGAGGTGTCACGGTTCGGGCCCCGTCCGGAAGACCGAGAGGAAGGCCTTTGGAATCATTTCATTTACAATCTTCATAAGGATGAGGCGGGAACTATCTGGATCGGCACCTTTACCGGCTTGTGGTATCTCCCCGCGGACGCGGCTCCAGGGGATTATTTCGAGCGCCCGGAAATGGATGAAACCGTGGACGAAATCATCGATTCACTATCGGTCTTTGATTCCACGGAGATCGACGGTTCGATCTATTTCAGTGCCCATGAGGGCATCTTCAGGCGCACGCCTGACGGTGCATGGGAGTGGATTGTCCCCCCACGGAACAAGGATACGGAGCGATCCGCTCCTTCGCCGCTGGGTCAAACACCTGTATTTGGTTTGCAGAGCTCGCGTGACGAACACTTGTGGCTGGGTACGGACAGGGGGCTGTACCTTTATGATCCCGATGAGGACCGGATTCTCGAGACCTATAACGCGGAAAACAACAGCCTGAGCCACGATACGGTGATGGGCATGGTGGAGGATGGTGACGATTATCTGTGGGTCGCCGGGCTGGCAGGTCTTGACCGAATTGCGCGCGAGAATGGAGAACGTCGCAGGTATACCACCGAGGATGGGCTGCCCAGCAACATGGTCTACAGCGTGATCCGGGATCTCCATGGCCATATCTGGGCAGGTACCCCACAGGGGCTGGCCAGACTGGACCCGGACAGCGGGTCGGTTGTGGTATTCGATGCGCGGGACGGGCTCCAGAGCAATGAATTCAATGCGGGCGCGGTGCTTGCCCTGCCGGATGGCAGGTTGGGATTCGGCGGCCTGAATGGCATCAATCTGTTTGATCCACAGGACCTGGACGTTGAGACGCCAGAGCCACCGGTAAGGATTACCCGGGCAGATCTTGACGGCCGTTTCCGCTATGATCTACCGGATAATGACGAGCCACTCGTGATTGGCCCTGAAACAAGCAGTGTGTCATTCGAGTTTGCAGTGCTGGATTTTCGCAATCCGGCACGGAACCAATTCGAATACAAGCTTGAAGGGTTTGACGATGTCTGGCGCAGGCCTGGAACTCTGAATCGTGCGACCTTTACGAACCTGCCCCCAGGGGAATACCGTTTTCAGGTTCTTGGTGCCAATAGCCTCGGGGTATGGAACAGGGATGGTACAAGCCTTGACCTGATCATTGAGCCCCCGCTTTGGCGGACCGGTTACGCGTATGCCTTCTATGTGGTCCTGGTCAGTTCCATGATCGGGTTCCTGTTGCTGATGTACCAGCGCAGAAGAGCGCGGGAGGAGGCCCTGAATCGGGAGCGGGAACGCCGACACTGGGCTGAATCCCTGCACCAGCTCACGGCGCGGATCGCGGACTCCCTGGAGCCGAGCACCATTGCCGACCGGCTGTTCGACTCGCTGGGTGGGCTGGTACAGGCCGATGCCATGACGCTGTGGCAGGAAAAGGATGGTTTGCTGCAGAGAGTCGGGGAATCCGGTCCGTCTCACCTGACAACGCCCATGCGTGAAATTCCCCGTCGCCTGCAGGAAGTCTGTTCGGCTGCGGAGCGAACCGGTGTTCCTCAGCACCTGGATGGGGCGGCTTTGAGACAACTCGGTTTTGGGGAGGAAGAAGTCAATACTTTGCAGGGTATGGTTGCACCGTTGCGTGCCAGCGGCGTGGGCTTCGGTGTTCTCGCCGCACTCCGCTCGGGTCGGGCCTTCTCGGCCCAGGAGACCGGCCTGATCATGGCAGCGGGTACCCAGGGCCTGGTTTCTCTGGAGAAGGCGGATCTTTTCCTTCAGGTCGAAGAGCTTGCGTCAACCGATGGCTTGACCGGGCTGTATAACCGTCGCCATTTCGAGGAGCTCGTACGCCAGGAGCTGGAGCGCAACCGTCGCTATTCGCGCAACTCGGCGATTCTGCTGGTGGACCTGGACCGCTTCAAACAGATCAATGATCGCCACGGCCATGAGGTCGGTGACCTGTGTCTGCAGGTAATGGCAAGGACTCTGGTGGAAGAGTTTCGTCGCTCGGACATCATTGCCCGATATGGTGGTGAAGAGTTCATTGTATTCCTGCCCGAAACCACGACGGGGGAGGCAGAACAGGCCGCCGAGCGCCTGCGAGCCCGGGTCGAGGCGCAGGAATTCGTGCCGGATGCGCCGGGGACTCGCGTGACGGCCAGTGTGGGCGTGGCCTATATTCGGGCAGGTGACACTCGTCTTGATGAACACGTGCGTCGGGCCGATGAGGCGCTCTACAAGGCAAAGGATGCGGGTCGGAACAGAGTGAGTGTGGCGTCGACACCGGATGAGCCGGATGATTGAGGACAGGACCCGGGAGATGAGCGCGGGACCAGGGGTGGTGTATTTTGCGCATGGTCAGGAGTCCGGCCCCTGGGGTACCAAGATTCAGGCGCTTGCAGACATTGCGCAAGCGCGCGGTCTCGCCGTGGACAGCCCCGATTACAGCGATCTTGTCCACGATGCTGAAGCCCGAGCAGAGCGGCTCCGTAAACTGCTGGCCGAGACCCGGAAGCCGGTGGTACTGGTCGGGTCCAGCATGGGCGGCTGGGTCAGTGTTCGGCGCGCTGGCGATCCTGGTGTCGTGGGCTTGTTTCTGATGGCGCCGGCCTTCGAGATGCCCGGTCATCCCAGGTTGTCGCTACAGGGCAAGGACGTCCCGACCATGATCGTCCATGGGTGGGACGATGAAGTGGTACCGGTGGATGAGAGCCTCAAGGCGGCCCGTGAAGCCGGTGTCAGCCTTTTGCTACTGCCTGATGGGCATCGTCTGACACCCTCCCTTTCGGTCATTGAGCACCACTTTTCGAGTTTCCTTGAAGCCCTTGGCTGGTGAGAGGTCGTGCCCTTCGGACAGGATGATTTTCGCCAATTGCCTTTACATAAGTCATTGAAAGTGTATTCTTACCAAAATGTCTCAAACCTTTGATGGGCTTGGAGGCTTGAAGGATTTCGCATTGCGGCACAGCAGCCAGGAGGGGGCGATGGCCGCCAAGATAGTCGGCGCCAAGCAATTGGCAATGTTCGCGGACAATCCCATCCGCTACTGCAATCTCCGTGGGCAGCTGGAGGGGGTGGGAAACGCACGGGGTGGTCATCTTGATGATGACACCCGTGTGCGTCCAGATCATGTGCGGCGACTGTCCTGGGCAGTCGTGTTTCTGGGCCTCGCCGGTGTTGCCACGGGGGTGGCAATCCAGTTGGGATATCTTGATCCGGAACCGCTGGGGATGGCCGACATTCCAGCCAATGGCCTGATCGCGCTGGCCACTGTATTGGCCGGACTGGGCCTATGGGAAGGCATCCGGCGTGGTTTTGTACGTCGGCGGCGGGACCTGTGCAAGGCATTTGGTCTGGACCCGGAGCATTACCGGGTCATGGCCGCAAGCATCCTGGGAAACCACGGGCGGCTTTTCCGTGCCGACGGCGTCGGTGCGGTGCCGCACGTTGTATTTACCCATCGCAAGGGACATCGGTCCTGCCACGTGGGCCTTTATCTCACACGGCAGTACTCCGGGCAGGTTCACGATTCCGATCTGTTTCGGCTCACACTGCAGATGGGTGTCGTCCGGCGGGCGCTTGGGATCCGACTGGTGAGCGGTTCCATTCGCTATGCCGGAAAGCGGGTGAAAATTGCCTACAGCGATTCCCTTTATCGTTCACTGGTAGCCATGGCGCCCGAATATCACCGCTCGGTGAAGCGCTGGTGGCCGGAGAATCGACTGTCCTTGCGCCACAGGCAGCGTGTGGCGGCCGGTACTGCAATTCGGACCAAGTCGGTGGATTTCCCGGAAGAATATACCTTCTGAGAGTCCCGTCTTCTGATGACCGGGGTTCTGCTTTTCCCTTACAGGCTGCCACCAAAGCTGAAAGTGCGATAACCGTCGTCGTCAGCGCTGCCCAGGTATTCAAGGGGAGTGCGCAGATGGTCGGGTGCGTCGTCCCGGGCCCGTACCCGTCCTTCCACCTGGAAGCTGTAGTCCGCTTCCAGACGGGCTTCGCCATCGAGATCCCAGGGTCCTTCCCCGCCTGCATCGGAATAACGCACGCTCATTTCACCCTCGTTGCCCGTCAGTTCGCCCTGATAGGCACCGAACTGGAAGTTGTGTTGCTGTACCCGCAATTCCAGATCCAGAACGCGTAGCTCTCCGCGTGCACTGTAGGGACGCATTTCCCTCAAGGTCAGATATTCAATGTCAAACGCGCCCTGTCCCGACAGGTCATCCACCTCCATGGCGAGGTAGGGACGGATGAGGGCAATGGGAAACTGGCCGCGAAGATCATGGAACTCAATGTCACCAGCGCGGTTGGCCCGCAGTCTGCCGTTCAACTGGCCGTCTTCCACATCCGCCCTCACATCCGCCTGCGCTTGTCCCCGGAGCAGGGGCCAGGCTGAAAGCGACCATTCCACCGGGCCCACTTGAAGTTCGGGTGTATGAACCGAAGCAATTCGCCCTTCCCACAGGGTTCCGCTGGCGCCGCGCAACTCCACATCGGGAATATCACCCGCGAAGGGGAGGATGACGGAGGCCGGAAGTTTGGCAACCAGAAAAACCAGAAAGGAAAAGAAACCCAGCACGCCAAGCCCAATGATTCCACGGCGACTCATTCGTCTTCCTCCCGCTCCAGCGTCAGGCTTGCATTGATGCGGCCTGAATCTTCGGAGGGCTCGAAGCTCAGGCGGTCCACCCGGATGCCGTGCCGGGTTTCCAGTTCATCGAACCAGCGAACCGTATAGTCGAACCGGGCATTGCTCAGATTGACCCTGACACTGTGATCGCCTTCGGGTTGTATCTGCCTGACTGCCTGGCCCAGATCGGCAGACTGGGCAGTTTCATCAACGATGCCAAAGAGACTCCGGTTTTCATCGCCGCCCGCGGTCGTCTCGCGGCCGGCCCGCTCAAGGGCCTGGATTTCCGCCTTGGCGCCTTCCATCCACGCCAGGGTGTCGCGGTTGATTTCAACCTGTTGGGACAGGTCACGGCGATGTTCGATATAGGGCTCCACGATCATCAGGTAGACGAGCGTCAGGGCGGTTGCTGTGCCGCCAACGACCACCATCACCCGTTCACGCGGCTCCAGGCTGTCGAACCAGTTGCGGAGATTATCGAGCATGACTCAGTTCTCCTGATCCCGATCCCGGATTTCCACTCGGCCCCGGATATGATCGTTGTCGCTCTGGGCCGAACGAATGTCCACGCTGAATGGACCGGAGGCTTCCACAGCATCCCGGAAACGGTCCAGATCCCCGCGGCTGTCGACTCGCAGACTGATGTCGAGTACACCCGGGCGGTAGCTCAGGGAATCGAGTTGCCCACCGCCGGCACCCGACAGGCCCTCGGTGGTTGCCTTCATGACTGGCAGGAAGCCCGCTTCAGCGCCACCCTCACGCAGTCCCTGCAATCGCTGCTCCATTCGGCGTCGAGCATCACGGGTGGTCTGGGCATCCGGCAGCGCGGCCAGAAATACCTCGTCCATGCGCTGTTCCAGGTGGCGGGCTTCTCTCGCCAGCTGCTGCATGTGTACGACCTCGGCCACCGCGAGCACGAGGAGCAGTCCGGCGGTCAGGGCAAGGGCAGGGCGCCATGGCCACCACCAGCTGTCTTCCTCTCGTTTGACCCGGAATTCGCCCTGTGCCAGATCCAGTTGTCGCGTGTTTCCCAGATCGGGGGTTAATGCGGCCGCCGCGGTTCCGTCATAGGGCCGGTCATCGACCTCGATGCCGTGGGCTGAAAAACGCTTGTTCAGCTGTTGCGCGAATGCATTCTCTGAGGCGGGGCGTATCAGGCGTATGCGCCCCGGCATTCCCTCGGGCGTTCTGGATTCGGCGCTAGCCGGTTCGTCCGATTCGTCGGAGGCTTCGTCCACGATCGTTGGACTTTCGCCGGCGATATCAGGCAGCAGGGCTTCAAGAAGATCCGGTGCGGTGCTCTGATCCGCTGTGAAACCGTCGCAGTCGCCGGTTCGAGCCAGCACCCGGTCTCCGTCAATGAACAGACTCCAGCCTTCCGGTTCCGGGGGAACAGCGAGGAAATCCGGCAACAGGGCATCGGGAGTGATTTCTGCTCTGTGAAGTTGGTCAACAATGGTCTGGAGCGGAGTCTTGGCCACCACACCAATGCGAATACGCTCATCGGCCTGCCGGGGGCCAATCGCGAAATGCAGCCGCTCGACATCCTCGGCCAGGTGTTCCTCGAGTACCCAGGGGGCTGCCTGCAGGATTCGCTGCCGTTTACGGGTCGGGATGTCGGCATCCAGCAGCGCAACTTCTTCACCGGGCACCAGCACCACGGTGTTGCGATGCTGGGCCTGGGCTGCGCATTCACCCAGGGAGCCGGTGCCCGGGGTGCCTACCCGGTTGCCCTGATGGTCGACAATGCACCATTCAGTGCTGTCTGATCCGGGCTGGCACAGTCGTATGACAAGTGTTTCGGCCATCAGCGTGTTCCGTAGGTTCGCCTGATCGTCATCGTGCCCCCCATTTCGTCGCGGGCGAGCAGACTGTACATGCTGACTGACGCGTCTCCAACTTCGACCCGGCCTTCCAGCTTGAAGAAATCAGTAGTCACGGAAATCTCCACCGGAATGTTCCGCTCCGCGATCTCGTGGAACTGGTCAACCGCGCGATAACCGCCGTCCGCCTGGCCTTCGGCGAGAAACTCACCATCCCGTTCGCTCATGTTATCGGCCAGGGTGGCCAGAACCAGAGGTGGAGCGGTATTCACGTTGATCGGGGTGTGCTCCATGGTAGGCAGTGCGGTGACGTAGGGTTTCAGTGCTTCCAGGATTTCGTCGTCGAAGCCTTCAATCATACGCAGTTCACTGGTTGACTGCATCGGCTGATCGGCGGTGCGGTGCGCCGGATCGCGGCGCAGATATTCTCCGTCCTCGGCGCCCAGTGGCATCATCGGTTCCTGGTCCGGGTCGATCCAGTCCACCACGGGGTTGACCAGGTCCGGGTCAAAGCCCAGCAGCATGAGCAGGCGCTGGAACTGTTCATAGCTTTCCTGGTGGATGGTACCGTCCTCCTGGACCAGATTGTTCAGATTGAAGAGCCCCTGCTGGTCAAGCAGCCGCCCACTGAGAGTCCCGTGGTCGTCCAGGGGGAGCGCCGTGATTTCCTCCGCCCATTGCTGCTCGAGGTGGTCGGTCTCGGTTTCCTCCCGGTCCATGCGGAGCAAATGGCCGACCCAGTCCTCGGCGCCACGGGCGTACTCGCGCGCCTGGGTACCCTGCAATACGGTGGCGGTGCGGCGTTGATCGAGGAAAGTGCTCCACAGCATATCCGAGGCAATCATGCTGCAGATGACCACGACCACCAGGGCCGTGATCAGGGCGACACCGCCTTGTCTGGCCCGCCCGGCTCTCATTCCCGTTCCTCCGCGCCGGCCGCCCCGGGCGTGAGTGTCGGCACATCGACCAGGCGACGTATTTCACCGACGCCGTCGACGTCTACCATGATTTCTATTCCCAGCGGCATCAAGTAGGGGTTGTCACCTTCCATGCCGGGGGGCTGCCCGCTTTCACCCGAACCGCTACCCGTGGCAGGGGGCCATTGCTCATGCCATTCACCGCTCATGTCCAGGTAGCTGACGACCAGGCTGTTGACATCCTCGATCAGGGGCATGGTGAGTGGCTCGGTTTCGGGGGCCCGGTCGAGGACCGGCCAGCTGTAGCGGAGGAGTTGCTCGCCATCCAGCTGATAACCGACCCGCTGCATGTCCGGACGTTGCTGTTCGAGCGGGTTGGTCACACCGCCACGGGTGAATTCAAGCTGGATGTCCACGAATCCGCCGCCACGCACGGCAGGCTGCATGTCCCCGTGGCTCGCCCCACGGATTGGTCTGGGGCGGATATGCTCCAGGTCCCGAACCATGAGGGTGATGCCCTGCTGGACTTCACGGAAGCGCTCCATCCGCTCCTCGGTCATTTCCTTCTGCTGGACCATGCTCATCATGCCGGCCCAGGCCATGACGCCCATCACCGAGAAAATGGCAATGGCCACCACCAGTTCGATTAGTGTGAAACCGCTCTGATTGCGCCCACGGGGTACTGGCGTGGTTTTCATCGACCGCCTCCCCGGGTGGGATCACCGCCGCGCCCGGGACTTCCCGGATCCCCGTCAGGGGGCAGGTAGGGCATCAGCATGGGCGGGTTGTTCAGGCGCTGCGGATAGCCGACGAATCCGGTAAGGCGCGCCACGGTATGTTCATCATCCTCGTCGGCCCGCACCTCGACCACGATCCGGCGCAGGTTTTCATCGGGTGTGCCTTCGATCGTTCGGGTCCAGTGCCATTCCTGTCCCCCCAGTTCCTGCTCACCGTCACTCTCGCCCTCGGACGGCCAGTCCGAGTACATTCGGATTTCCGCCATCTGGTTTTCCGCCACCCACTGGGCGAAGGTGCTGTCCCGCAGGTGGACGGCGTTGCTGGTGGTACGGCCGGAACCGGCCATCAGGGTGGCCAGGGCGATGGCAATCACCGCCAGGGCCACAAGCACTTCCAGGAGCGTGAAGCCGCGCGGCCTGAAGGTGGGGGAACATCGGTGGTGGCTGGTCAATGGCATCAATCCAGCCCCGACATCTCGTCCTCGCCACGGATCTCCCGCCGCCCGTCCATGCGCGCCTCCAGCACCGTCCCGTCAATATCATCGCGGTGCCGCAGGACCAGCGTGAAGGGCGTGGATTCGCCGGTTGCGGTCAGGAGGATCTGTGGCGTGGGCTCGTCGTCCTCATCCAGCTCCGAATCCAGTTCCACGCGCCCCCCGTCGGCCTCCAGTTCCACCTCGACGTCCTCGGGCCAGTCCCGATGGCGAAAGGCGCGGTCATCGGGTGTGATCCATCCCCCTTCTTCACCGAAATACTGCATGAAGCGATACCCATCGCGGCTTATGTGCAGGCCATATTCGCCGCCCTCGATTATCGCGCGATCGCCGGCCAGATCGATGAGGGCCGAGACTCGCTCGATATCCTCCCGGGCTGGATCATCCCGGTCGGTGGCGTCCATCGAAAGGGTCGTGATGGTGAACAGGATCGCGATGATCACCACCACTACCAGGATTTCGATCAGGGTGAACCCACCTGCCCGCCGGTCACCAGCTGGAGCCAGCCGGTACCCGCGTATGCCCCGGGCGCTGGACGAAGAGGCAGACATGGACTTGCTCAGTCGTCTACATCCCAATTGCCGATCACCGCGTCGGAACCCTCGCCGCCTTCCTGACCGTCGGCACCCAGGGTGTAGACATCGAATTCTCCGTGTTCACCCGGGTGGGAGTATTGATAGTCACGGCCCCAGGGATCCCTGGGAACCCGGGGCAGGTACTGGCGCCAGTTCTCGGGTTCTGGTGAACCCGAGGGTTCTTCCACCAGTGCTTCCAGGCCCTGGTCCGTACTCGGGTAGTGGAAATTATCCATCCGGTACAGCTCCAGTGCCTGTTCGATCTGGCGGATGTCCTGCTTGGCACTGGCGATACGTGCATCATCAGGGCGGTCCATCACGCGTGGGACCACGATCCCGGCGAGGATCCCGAGGATCACGACCACGACCATGATTTCAATGAGCGTAAACCCCCGATTCGAGAATTTTCGTGACATGTTCATATCCGTCCACTTGGCTTGCACTGATTGTAATGATCCCAGACGACAGCTCCCCCTCTGGGCTAAGCACCCATGATAACCTATCGCACCCGGAAAGCGCCCCCCCCTGAGGCGGGGGCGCTTTCCATGCAGATTGGACGCGCCCGGTCGGGCTCTGTTCCCGACCGCGGTACCACTGTCAGCATGCCGACCTGGGCGCGCCGGCGATTGTGCGCCAGCCGGGGCTGACAGTATGCGGCCGGGTTCCCGGCCGAAGGCTTCTACACTCGCACCAGAGGAGCACTGGATGAGTTTTGCAATCGTTTTCCCGGGGCAGGGTGCCCAGTCCGTGGGTATGCTTGCCGGCCTGGCTGAAGGCTCTCCGGAAGTGGAACAGACCTTCCGGGAGGCCTCCGAGGTGCTCGACGCCGATCTCTGGCAGCTCAGCCAGTCCGGGCCCGAAGAGCAACTCAACCGAACCGAATGGACCCAGCCCGCCTTGCTGGCAGCCGGAATTGCTGTCTGGCGCATCTGGGCGTCCCGAAAGGGGCCGGAGCCGGTGGCCCTGGCCGGACACAGTCTGGGGGAATACACGGCTCTGGTGGCCGCCGGGGCGCTCGATTTTGCCGACGCCGTGCGCCTGGTGCATTTCCGCGGCCAGGTGATGCAGGAGGCGGTCCCGGAAGGCGAGGGGGCCATGGCCGCGATCCTGGGCCTGGAGGATGAACAGGTGATTGCGCTGTGCCGCGACGCCGCGGGGGACCAGGTGGTGGAGGCGGTCAATTTCAATTCGCCGGGGCAGGTCGTCATCGCCGGTCACCGGGAGGCCATTGATCGCGCGATCGAGGCCGCATCCGAGGCGGGCGCCAAGCGTGCCATGCCGTTGCCCGTGAGCGTGCCTTCCCACTGCAGACTGATGGAACCCGCTGCGCGGCGCATGGGCGAAGCGCTAAGGGAGACGGAAATCAGGGAGCCACAATGGCCGGTCATCCATAATTGCGACCTGGGCGCCCATGCGGCGCCCGACGCAATCCGTGATGCCCTGGTGGCGCAATTGCACAACCCGGTACGCTGGGTCGAAACCATTGGCGTCTTGCGAGAGCGGGGCGCGGAATCCCTGGTCGAGTGCGGACCGGGCAAGGTATTGACCGGCCTGAATCGGCGGATAGAACGCCGGATGCCGGCCCATCCGGTACAGGATGAGGCCTCACTGGAAAAGGCCCTGGGCGCCCTGGCGGGCTGATGGTCGGATTGATCGCAATGCCGGGGTCCGGTTTGGACATCTCAGGAAACGGGAGTTGACGACATGCTGGAAGGTAAACTGGCCGTGGTGACGGGGGCATCGCGTGGCATTGGACGAGCCATTGCCCAGGACCTGGCTGATGCCGGGGCCCGAGTCATCGGCACGGCGACCTCCGACAAGGGCGCTGCCACGATCGGGGAACGTCTGGGTGAGCAGGGTCGCGGGGCGGTCCTGAACGTGGCTGATCCGGAGTCGATCAGTGAATTCATGGGCCAGCTCAAGGAGGAAGGAGCGCCCACGATTCTGGTGAACAATGCCGCCGTCACGCGCGACAATCTGATGATGCGGATGAAGGATGAGGAATGGTCCGATGTAATCGATACCAACCTCACCGGCGTCTTCCGGGTCAGCAAGGCCCTGTTGCGGGGCATGATGAAGGCCCGCGAGGGGCGCATCGTGAATATCGGCTCCGTGGTCGGCTTTACCGGCAATCCCGGGCAGCCCAACTACTGTGCCGCCAAGGCCGGGGTGGTGGGATTCACCAAGTCGCTGGCACGGGAAGTGGGTTCACGCAATATCACGGTCAACACCATTGCCCCCGGATTCATTGATACCGACATGACCCGGGATCTGCCTGATGCCCAGAAGGAGGCGATGCTGGCGGAGGTGGCACTGGGACGTTTCGGTACTCCGGAAGATATCGCCGGCGCGGTACGCTTCCTGGTCGGACCGGGCGGCGCCTATATCACCGGAGAGACCCTGCATGTCAATGGGGGTCTGCACATGGCCTGAGGGGCACCGCTCAAACGCCCCGGCGGGTGCAAGCACCTGAGAAGACAGTGTTTTCAAGGAATTTTCGTAACGGTATGGCATGGGCAGGGGTATTTAACTACAATACCGCCCGCAGCAGCGAAGGAGCGATTTCGAGCGCCTTCGCTTCAATTGATTCATCGGGAGGAAAAAATCACCATGAGCAGCATTGAAGAACGGGTCAAGAAGATTGTCGTCGAACAGCTGGGCGTCAAGGAAGACGAGGTCAAGGGTGAAGCATCCTTCGTGGATGACCTGGGTGCCGACTCCCTGGACACCGTGGAGCTGGTGATGGCTCTCGAAGAAGAGTTCGAATGTGAGATTCCGGACGAGGAAGCCGAAAAGATCACTACCGTCCAGCAGGCGATTGATTACATCAACGAGCATCTGAGCGAAGCCTGATCGGATCGTTCTGATGCACACCGCGCACGAGCGCGGTTCGCTGGCTTCCCAACACCGTTCGCAAGAGGTGCAGCTTGTCTAAGCGTCGCGTGGTCGTCACCGGCCTGGGGATCGTATCCCCGGTGGGAAATTCCGTGGATGCCGCCTGGACCAACATTCTCGGCGGGAAGAGTGGAATCGGGCCCATCACCCGGTTCGACGTCGAGAAGTTTCCGACCCGGTTTGCCGGACAGGTGCAAGATTTCGATCCGGCGGAATACATCCCCGCACGTGACGCGCGGCGGATGGATCCCTTCATCCATTACGGCATGGCGGCCTCGATCCAGGCCTTCCAGGATTCCGGCTACGAAGTCACCGAGGAGAACTCGGCGCGCGTCGGGGTGGCGGTAGGCTCCGGAATCGGCGGCCTGGATGGCATCGAGAGGGCACACCAGTCCTATCTCGACAACGGCGGTTGCAGGCGGATTTCGCCCTTCTTCGTGCCCGGGACGATCATCAACATGATTTCGGGGAATATCTCGATCATGTACGGGCTGAAGGGGCCCAATCTGGCGCTGGTAACTGCCTGCACCACCGCGACCCACAATATCGGTGTTGCCGCGCGCGCCATTGCCCATGGCGATGCCGATGCCATGGTCGCGGGTGGGGCCGAGATGGGTACCACCCCGGTGGGCCTGGGCGGCTTCTGTGCGTCACGGGCACTGTCCACCCGCAATGACGATCCGGAAGGGGCAAGCCGGCCCTGGGATCGCGACCGGGATGGCTTTGTTCTTGGCGACGGCGCGGGCGTGGTGATGCTGGAGGAATACGAAAGCGCGCGGAAACGCGGTGCCAATATCTATGCCGAACTTGCCGGCTTCGGCATGAGTGGAGATGCCCATCACATGACCGCCCCACCGGAAGATGGTGAGGGCGGGCGCCGCTGCATGGCGAATGCCCTGGCCGACGGGGCCATTGATCCGTCCGAAGTGGACCACGTCAACGCGCACGGCACGTCCACCAAGCTGGGGGACGTGGCCGAAACGCGGGCACTCAAGGATCTGCTCGGGGAAGATCAGGCCAGGCGCGCAACGGTCACTTCCACCAAGTCCATGACCGGTCACCTGCTGGGGGCCGCGGGCGGCGTGGAAGCACTGTTCACCGTGCTGGCCATCCGGGACCAGGTAGCCCCGCCCACGATCAACCTGGACAATCCGGACGAGGGTTGTGACCTGGATTACGTTGCCAATGAGGCGCGGGAGGCCGACATCCGGGTGGCCCTGTCCAACTCCTTCGGTTTCGGGGGTACCAACGGAACCCTCGCATTTCGAAGGCTCGACTGAATGACACCGGTGACGCGGCCGCGTCACCGGACAGGCATTTATGAGCGAACCGACGTATCTTGCACGTCGCCTGTCGTCGGTGCCCGACCTGCTGGCCGTGCACGAGACGGCTCCCGGGCGTTATCCCTTCCTGCTGGAAAGCGCCGCCCGCGGAACCTCGCAGGGTCGCCATTCCATTCTTTTCGCCTTCCCCGGAGAAGTCCTTGAATCCGATGGGGAAGGGGATTTCTTTGCTCGCCTCGACCAGGTCTGGCAGCAGGATGCCATCCCGGAATCCGGCCCGGGAGAGGTAGAGCTGCCGTTCACCGGTGGCTGGTTCCTGTTCCTCGCCTATGAAGCCGCCGGCATGGTGGAACCCACCCTGAATCTTCCGCGGGACCCGGAACAGTCCAGCGCGTGGGCGGTTCGAATACCCGCTGCCATTGTGGTGGATCATGCGGCCGAGGTGGCCTGGTTGATTAGCGAAGTGGATGATCCGGACCGGATCGCGCTCATGGCGGAAGATGTCGAGGCGGCCGGAAGGGGTCGCGCGGCCGTGCCCGGCAACCTCCTGAGGGAGCCTCTGCGGGAAGATCCGCCGGGAGATTATTGCGAGGCAGTGACATCTGCCAGGCGTTATATCCGGGACGGAGATGTGTTCCAGGCCAATCTGTCACGACGTTGGTCTGGGGAACTCGCAGCCGGCCTGGGACCGGCTGATGTCTACCGGCGCCTGCGCCAGAGCAATCCCGGGCCGTTTGCCGGCCTTGCCATTCACGGCGAGCGGGCGATCATTTCCTCTTCCCCGGAGCGGCTGGTCTCCCGTCGCGGTGGATGGGTCGACACCCGGCCGATTGCCGGCACCCGACCGCGAGGGGATGGCGAAGACCTGGACCAGGACCTGCGGCGCGAACTGATCGGACATCCCAAGGAACGGGCGGAACACATCATGCTGATTGACCTGGAACGAAATGACCTGGGACGGATCTGCGAACCCGGCTCGGTGGAAGCCAACGAATTGATGGTTCTCGAAACCTACGCGCATGTGCACCACATCGTCTCCAACGTTCGTGGTCGCCTGCGTTCCGGGGTCAGCCCGGGGGATACCCTGCGCGCGGTGTTTCCGGGCGGTACCATTACCGGTTGCCCCAAGGTGCGTTGCATGGAGATCATTGGAGAACTCGAGGGGCGACCGCGCGGCGCCTATACGGGTGCCCTGGGTTACCTGAATCGGGATGGCAGCCTGGACAGCAATATCCTTATCCGGACGGTCGAAACCCGAGGCAGGAACGTGCAATTGCTGGCGGGCGCAGGCATTGTCGCCGATTCCATCCCTGATCGGGAGCTGGAGGAAACTCGGGCAAAGGCACGCGGCATGATCCTGGCCCTGCAGGACAGCGCATGAGCGGATCGACATGGCTGGTAAACGGCGAGGCGGTTGCGAACGCCACGGAACTGGATCGCGGGCTGCAGTTCGGAGACGGCCTGTTCGAGACCATGCTGGCAAGGGGAGGGGAGGTCCCCTGGCTGGATCGTCACATGGAGCGCCTGGCGAAGGCCTGCGAAGTGCTGGACATTCCCTGTCCGGAGCGGGCCCGTATCGAGTCGGATCTGACTCGGCTGGATCTGCCCGAGGGGCCTGCGGTAGTGAAACTGATGGTCACGGCGGGCCCGGGTGGGCGCGGCTATGCACGGCCGGGCCAGGTCAGACCGACTCGGCATCTGGCGGTATTTCCCTTTCCAGAACGCCCGGAACGGCTTTCCCTGGTGTGGTGTCGCCAACGCCTGGCCCTTCAGCCTGCGCTTGCCGGCCTCAAGCATCTGAACCGACTTGAGCAGGTTCTGGCGCGCAGGGAAGTGGATGCCATGGGGGCCGATGAGGGCCTGATGCGCGATACCATGGATCGTGTCGTAGAAGCAGTGGCAGCCAATCTGTTCGTGGTCCGATCGGGCCGATTGGAAACGCCGTCACTGGAGCAGTGCGGTGTCGCGGGGTTGATGCGGGAGGCGGTCCTGGAAACCGCGCGCAATCTTGGAATCGATGCGCAGATAACGGATATTTCAGCCGAGGACATACTGTCGGCTGATGAAGTGTTCCTGACCAATTCCCTTATGGGAATACGTCCGGTGAAGGAACTGAAGGACACGACGGGTTCGCTGCCTTCAGTGGAATGGGATCGTGAAGCGGGACTGGTGACTCGCGAATTGCAACAGGCCAGTTGCTGGCCTCTGGGAGAATACTGAAATCATGTGGCGGAAATGGATTCCACTGGTGTTGCTTGTTCCTGCCTTGCTGGTGGCCGCCCTGCTTTGGCGGGAATGGCAGCTGGTCACGACCGAGCCGCTGGCGCTGACCGAAGCCCGGACCATGGAAGTGGAGCGGGGCGACAGTCTTCATCGGGTCGCCCGCAGGCTTGAGAACGAGGGTATCCTCGCCAATGCGGACCGGGTCCGGTATTGGGCCCGGCTGAGCGGGCGGGGTGATGAAATCCGTCGCGGGGAATATCGCCTGGAACCGGGCATGACCCTGCCGGAACTGGTGGACAAGCTCGAACGGGGTGAGGTGGTGCAGTACCGCTTCACCATGGTGGAAGGCTGGACCGTACGAAGGCTCCTTGAGGCACTGGGCGAGCACGAGGCGGTGAAAACCACGCTGGGGGACGTCGACGAGACCGAGCTGATGCCCCTGCTGGGTTATCCGGAATGGCACGCGGAGGGCTGGTTCCTGCCCGACACCTACAGTTTCCCGCGCGGCACCACGGACCGGGAATTGCTGTCGAAGGCCCATCGGGCGATGCGGGACACGCTGGAGGAAACCTGGGAAGCCAGGCAGATGGGCCTGCCCCTGGAAGAGCCCTATGAAGCGCTGATCCTTGCCTCCATCATCGAACGGGAAACCGGTGCCCCGCATGAACGGGAACGGGTCGCGGGGGTATTCATCCGGCGGCTGCAGCAGAACATGCGCCTGCAGACCGATCCCACGGTGATCTATGGCCTGGATCCGGATGACTTCGATGGTCGCCTGAGGTACCGGCACCTGCGTACCGATACGCCATACAACACCTATACCCGCCATGGGCTGCCGCCGACCCCGATTGCCTTGCCGGGGAGAGAATCCATTCGCGCGGCAGTGAACCCCGATGATTCGGAATACCTGTACTTCGTGTCCCGCGGGGATGGCACTCACCATTTCTCCCGGACTCTGGAAGAACACAATCGTGCGGTTCAAAAATACCAGCTTGGTCAGGAAATCGAGCTTGAAGCACCGCGGGAGGAATCGAACGGTGACTGAGCCGGGTCGTTTCATTACCGTCGAAGGCGGCGAGGGCGTGGGCAAGTCCTCCAGTATCGAATATCTGCGCGAGTTTCTCGCAGCACGTGGAATCAAGGTTCACGTCACGCGCGAGCCGGGCGGCACGGCGCTTGCGGAAGCGATTCGAGGCCTGCTCAAGAACCCTGACATGCAGGTCGATGCCAAGGCGGAGCTGCTTTTGATCTTTGCCGCACGAGCCAGTCACCTGGAAGAAGTCGTGCGCCCGCGGCTGGCCGCCGGCGAATGGGTCCTCTGTGACCGATTCACCGATGCCACCCATGTCTATCAGGGACTGGGCCGGGGCCTGGGCACGGAGCCGGTTGCCTGGCTGGAAGACTGGGTCCAGGGCGCCTTGCGGCCGGACCTGACGCTGTTGCTGGATGCCCCGGTGGATGTGGGATTTCAGCGCGCCGATCGCCGTGGTGCACGCGATCGTTTCGAACAGGAAGCACTGGATTTTTTCGAACAGGTACGGTCAGGCTACCTGGAACGGGCCAGGCTGGACCCAGACAGAATTCGGGTCATTGACGCCGCGCGCGAGCCCGAACAGGTGCAATTCTCCATCGAGGCAGTGCTTGCCAGTTGGCTTCAACAGCTCCGGAAGGATCCGGCGTCGGGGTCACCATGAGCGATGATGGGATGAAAGAAGAGCCGGGGGTCGATCGCGAGAACGTTTCCGCGCCACTCCCCTGGCATGTTGATGCCTGGGATGCGGTCGTCCGGCGGCGGGCGACAGGGCGCATGCCCCACGCCCTGTTGATTAGCGGTCCGGCAGGCCTGGGAAAGACCGATTTCGGACGGGCCCTGGCAAAGGCGGTACATTGCCGACAGGCAAGTGGCGAGGCCACAGCCTGCGGAAACTGCCCCGAATGCCGACAATTCGAGGCAGGAAGCCTGCCGGACTGGCTGGAACTGGGGGTGCCACCCAAGAAGAAATACATCGCGGTGGACCAGATTCGGGAACTGGGACACTGGTTTTCGCTGACACCGGCCGGGGGCGGTGGCCGCATCGCGCTGATCCAGCCGGCCGAGCGCATGACCACCGAAGCAGCCAACAGTCTTCTCAAGACCCTTGAGGAACCACCCCCCGGCAGCCTCCTGATGCTGATTGCCGATATGCCGGGCCGTCTGCCCGCGACCGTGCGTAGTCGCTGTCAGCAGGTACAGATGAAGCGGCCCGACCGGAAAACAGCCCTGGAATGGCTGGAGCAGGGTCCCGGTGTGAGTGACGACTGGCCGGCATTGCTCGACCTCGCAGGAGGTTCACCACTCCGGGCAGTAAGGCTGCGGGAACAGGGGGCCCTGGAACGGGCGCGCAAGGGCAGCCGTCAGCTGATTGACATTGCCAACGGTCGGGAATCGGTGATCCAGGTGGCCGCGGACTGGGTGAAACAGGGCCTGGCCGAAAGCCTGCAATGGTGGGCAGTGTGGCTGGAGAACCTGGTACGGCGGGGTCAGGCCGGCGCCGGCCATGGCGGCAGCCTCCTGGAAGAGCGAGCCGAGGATTTGCAAAAACTCGAGGCGCGCATAGACTGGAAGGCAGTCCACGAATTGATCGCCATGATCCGGGCCGCGGAGCGACGCCTGGAAAGCGCCAATGCCGAGTTGCTGGCCGAGTCCCTGTTGCGCCAGTGGGTTCGGGCAAACAGCACGCAAGCGGAGAACGGGTAATGAATGCAGCCAAGGGACCCCAGCAGGGAATTCTGACCCTGACCATCAAGGACAAGAGCGCCCTGTATGCGGCCTACATGCCCCATATCAAGAATGGCGGCATTTTCATCCCCACCAACAAGGAATACAAACTGGGGGACGAAGTGTTTCTCCTGCTTACGTTGATGGACGACTCCGAACGCATGCCGGTGCCCGGCAAGGTAATCTGGATAACACCCAAGGGTGCCGGTGGAAAGCGGGCCGCAGGCATCGGTGTCCAGTTCTCGAACAAGGACGGGGGACAGACCCAGAAGAAGATTGAAACCTACCTGGCAGGCGCACTCAACTCGGATCGGCCCACGCATACCATGTAACCATTCAGGCCCGGTTCACACCAGGCTGGCCACACAAGAGGCAACTCCAGTCAGCGCCATCCTGAGTTTGCCGACGACGAGTCGCAAGACCCGTCATCCGCGGGGTGATGTCACCCCTTCTGCTTTCCGGTGGGGCGGCCATCGGGGTCCTTGGAGGGTTGAGCGTCCTTTCCGGTGCCGGGCACCGGGCGGGGCCGTCCATCCAGATCGATATGCACGTAGGTGATGGACGCCGTTGCGGTGCGGACATGGCGGGCCACGCCCCCATCATTCCTTTCCGAGAAAACGGTCACATGGACCGTGATCGAGGTGTTACCCACCTTGTCGATATCGCAATAGAAGGAAACCACATCGCCCACGAATACCGGACGCAGGAACTTCACGTCATTGACGGCCACGGTCACCACGCGTCCGGCAGCCCGCCGATAGGCCAGGATGGCGCCGGCAACGTCCGCATGGGACATGATCCAGCCGCCGAAGATATCTCCCAGGCCGTTGGTGTCCTTGGGCATGGCCAGGGTACGGACAGCGGCTTCACGATCTTGTGGCGGATCTTCCCAGTACATGGCGTATTCCTTCTTGCTGACTTGATTTGATGGCGGGAGCGGCCTGTCCGGCGTGAGGGCAGGGGCCGGATTGACCCGGCCCCCTGCGGTCACTTCCCGCTTACTTTTTCAGATCATTCCATCCGGCATCCGGCTTGAAGCGATCGCCATAGCTTTGCTGCAGTTTCTCCAGCCGGGAAACCACATTGTCCAGTCCTTCCGAGCGGGCGTAATTGATCGGTCCACCACGGAAGGGTGCGAAACCGGTGCCGAAAATGACGCCGCCATCCAGGATTTCCTCGTCCTCGACAATGGCCTCGCGCAGACAGGCGACCGCTGTATTGACCATCGGCAGAATCAGGCGGTCCTGGAGATCCTCCGGACCCTGTTTGGCCTTTTCCCGATCCTTCCTGGCCTTGCCATCATCGCCCCACTGGTAGAAGCCTTCGCCGCTCTTCTTGCCAAGCTTTCCGGCCTCAACTCTTTCCTCGAGTTGCTTCGGAACCGGATTGCCAAACTCCTTGCCGAGTATTTGCGCGACAGAAAGACCGACGTCCAGACCTACAAGGTCAGCCAGCTCCACCGGCCCCATGGGCATGCCGAAGTCGGTTGCTGCCTTGTCGATTGCCTCCAGGGGCACACCGTCCTCGGCAGCGAGTACGGCTTCCATCATGTAGGGCATCAGAATCCGGTTGACGAGAAAGCCTGGTGCACTCTTGCAGGGCACGGGCAGGCGATCAATGTGTCGGACGAAGGCAAGCGCCCGCTTCATGACTTCGCTGTCGGTGTCCTCACTGTGAATCACCTCTACCAGGGGCATCTTGGGAACCGGATTGAAGAAGTGGATTCCGACAAGACGCTCCGGCCTGGAAAGGACCGTATTCAGTGTCTGAAGGCGGATGCTGGAAGTGTTTGTGGCCAGAACCGCTTCCGGTTTCATCTTGCCCTCGAGTTCCTTGTAGAGCGCCTGCTTGGCATCCACATCCTCGAAAATCGCCTCAATGACCACATCAGCCTCTTTGGCCCCATCGCCCGAGACATCGGCCTTCAGGCGCCCGACTGCGTCATTGATCTTGTCTTCGGTCTTGAGCTTCTTTCCGAACAGTTTCTGTGCCCGGTCCAGGGCGGGCTGGATGAATTTCTCTTCGCGATCCTGCAGAGTGACTTCGTAGCCACGCAGCGCCGCCCACGCGGCAATGTCACCGCCCATGACCCCGGCACCGACCACATGGACCTTCTTGAGATCGAGATCCTTCTTGTTGCCCAGGCCCTTGAGCTTGTCCTGCAGCAGGAAGACCCTTACCAGGTTGCGCGCCGTTTCGCCCATCATGAGGCGCGCGATGGACTGGGCTTCCTCGCGATACATCCGTGAGGCATTACCCCAGTGCTTGCGCCACAGATCGATGATGGCGTAGGGAGCGGGGTAATGATCCTTTCTGGCCTTGCCGGCCACCTGTTTTTCCATCTGCGAAGCGATGATGCCACG